>JBKQTS010000222.1:0-74856 GCA_052143075.1 Syntrophobacteraceae bacterium
GTATCACGTCCACTTCGTTCAGGGTCTTGTATTCGATCCACGTGTCGATGACATCTTGTGTGAAAACGTCGCCCTTCAGCAGGAACTCGTGGTCTTTTTCGAGCGCCTTGAGAGATTCTTCAAGTGCCCCCGGAGTCGATGGAACTTTTGCCAACTCTTCGGGACTCAATCCGTAGATGTCCTCATCGAGCGGCTCGCCCGGATCGATCCGGTTTTCGATGCCGTCAAGGGCGGCCATAAGCAGCGCACTGAAAGCGAGGTAGCCGTTGCACGACGGGTCGGGGAAGCGGACCTCGAGGCGTTTGAGCTTCGGAGAAGGCGAGTACATCGGAATACGGATGCCTGCGCTTCGGTTGCGGCTAGAGTAAGCCAGGTTCACCGGGGCCTCATATCCAGGGACCAACCTCTTGTAGGAATTGGTGGTCGGGTTGGTTATGGCGCACAGCGCCGGGGCATGTTTCAGTATCCCGCCTGCGGCCCAAAGAGCCATTTGACTAAGACCCGCGTACTTGTCACCGGCGAATAGCGGCTTGCCCTCTTTCCAGATGCTCATATGGGTGTGCATGCCAGTGCCGTTGTCTCCATAAAGCGGCTTCGGCATAAGGGTAACCGTCTTGCCATACTTCCTGGCCACATTTTTTAGAACATATTTGTACCACGCCAGGTTGTCAGCCATCTTGACCAGGGGGGCCGCCTTCATATCGATTTCAGCCTGACCGGCCGTGGCGACCTCGTGGTGATGACATTCCGTGCGCACACCGACCTGCTCCATCGTCAGGATCATCTCGGTACGTATGTCCTGTTGCGTATCCATCGGGGGCACTGGGAAATAGCCCTCTTTGTATCGGGGCTTGTATCCGAGGTTCGGGTTCTCGATCCTGCCGGTGTTCCACTGACCCTCGACAGAATCGATGAAGTAGTAGCTGAAGTTAACCGAGCTGTCGAACCGGATATCGTCGAAGATGAAGAACTCCGCTTCGGGGCCGAACCAGGCCATATCGCCGATCCCCGTGAACTTAAGGTATTCTTCAGCCTTCTGAGCGATGTTTCTGGGATCGCGCGTATATTTTTCCTTTGTCACGGGATCGACTATATTGCAGATCATCGTAACGGTTGGGACAGTTGTAAAGGGCTCCATCACCGCCGTCGCCGGGTCCGGAATAATCAGCATGTCACTGGCGTGTATCGGCTGCCATCCCCGGATGCTGGATCCATCGAAACCATATCCGTTTTCGAAGTCGCTTTCGCCCAACTCTGCAATCGGAACTGAAAAATGCTGCCATATCCCGATAAAGTCCATGAACTTGAAATCCACTATCTTGGCGTCGTTTTTTTTTGCAAAAGCCACTACTTCTTTTGGGGTCATATTATCCTCCTGTGAGTTTTCGAAATGGGGATTGAACGGCTCAATCCGGGATGTCTAGGCAAATTGCTTGCCAACGTCAACAATTTTCTTCCTGCCCCCTTCCCGCCCCCTCTGATCGAAGGCATTTAAAGAACGTCGAGCCCGAGACCAACGGTGAGTAAATCGTAACCAGACTCGGAGAAAAAAACATTTTTGTTGCATAAAGGACCGCAAAAACGCGAAATAGAATGGCTAAAGAAGATTTGGAACTGTAATCATTCGAAAATTCAATCGAATTTCTTATCCAAAAGCTCAGTTTAGTTTTGGACAAAAATGTACCTCTCGCACACGCCCTTAGAAAATCGAGCAAAACAAGGGCGATCAGCAGGCCACAGACAGGAGCTCAAGGAGCTTTTCTCTCACCTGCTCATGCTTGTCGTAGCTAATCAGCTTCTCGCCGCTCAAGTCGGTAACGTAAAAGATATCTACAACCTGCGCTCCGGGTGTCGATATCTTGGCAAGTTGGATATTTATATCCAGTTCGAACAGGGCGCTGGTGATAGTGTGCAGCACGCCCGGCCGGTCCCAGGTATATACTTCGATCAGGGTGTAGAAGTCCGAAGCTTCCTCGTCGATTACAACCTTATCATCTTTACGCGGATGGCACTTTGCCTCCAGAACCGATGGCCTGCGCCTGTTTTCCAGTATTTCGTCCAGATAGGATGAATCGGCAAGGGCGCGCACCAGATCGCTTTCCACCTTAACCCACAGCTCTTCGCGATGAAGCGGGTCGGGAATCCGCTCGACACGCAGGATATCGCAGGCTACGCCCGGTTCGCGGGTATAGATGTCGGCCGAGAGGATATTCAACCCTCTTGCCCAGAGAACACCGGTAATCAGGGCAAACAGCCCGGGCCGATCGCGTGTTACTACCGTGGTCTGCCACATCTCGCCTTCGAGCGGTTCTGCCTTGAAGCAAACCGAGCGGCGAGCCAGTTCCTTCTCCATCTCGTAGTGCTTTAGAATCTCCTGCGGATGCTGAGAGAGCAAATACCTGAAAGGCAGCCGCTCCATCCATTCGGACAGCTTTTCGCTTTCATCCGGGTCGGGAAAAAGCGCTAACACTTTTCTCTGCGTTTGTGCGGTGCGCGCCTCGATGTCTTCCGGTTCGAGGTCCGCCCGCCCCAGCAGCCTGTCAACCTTGAAGAAAAGCTCTCTAAGCAGGGACGCTTTCCAGGTGTTCCATGCCGCTGTACCGGTCGCCCGGCTGTCGGCGACAGTAAGCATATAGAGCAAAAGCAGGCGCCGGCGATCTTTGATGGTTACCGCGCACTGCGCTATGGGCTTTTCGTCCATCAAATCCCGCTTGAGCGCAGTTTCGGCAAGAATAAGGTGATGTTCGATCAAAAAACAAAGCAGATTTCCATGCCCGTCGTCCAAGCCCATCCTTACCGCGATTTCCCCGGCCATCATGGCGCCGTGCATCGAGTGATTTTTTCCCCGCCCCTTCCCAATGTCGTGGAGAAGCGCGGCCAGGTAGAGAATACGCCGCTCCTCCGGGCTTATCAGCTCAGCGGCGCTCTTCAGCGGCTCTTCGCCATTGACCTGGCCCATTTCGATAAGATGAAGTTCGTGGACCGTGTGCAGCAGGTGCTCATCAACGGTATAGACATGATAGACATCATTTTGGACCCTGTAGCGCACCTCAGAAAATTCCGGGATGAATACCTGCAGAAAGGCCGTTTCCAGCATGGTCTTAAGGACATGAAAGGAGTATTCCCGGTCCAGCAAAATGTCGAAAAACTGATTTATTGCCTCGGGATTTCGCCTCTCTCGCTCTCCAAACCCACCCAGATTTTCCCGGATTATTTTTCCGGCATTGTGGTGAAAATGAGCTTTGGAACGCGCCGCTTGCCAAAAGAATCGCATGAGCAGCAGAGGGTCTTTCCCTACCCATTCCGGTTCCATGAAGTGAAGGTGCTTGCCTTCCAGCAGAAATGGACCCGGCAGGATTCGCCTGCGCAGATGAAAGCGAAACCCTCTCTGGGACTCTTCGAGTCTTTCCAGAAAAAAGGAGGTCGTTCTGCGCACCCGTGAAGTGTAGCGATAATACAGGCGCATGAAAGCCTCAACGGCAGAACCTTCTGTACCCGCCATGCAGCCCATTCGCCCGGCAATCTGTTCCTGTTCCGGAAAAAGCAGCCGGTCCTGCCTTCTTCCACTCAACTGGTGCAGTTGAAGCCTTACCCGCCACAGGAAATCGTATGACTGCTCGAGCCAGAGTTTTTCGGCCTCCATTAGCCAGTTATTCTTGAGCATTGCTTCCAGCGACGGATCGTTAAGGTACACAACTCCCGCCCACCTGATTGTATGCAGGTCGCGAAGACCTCCAACCCCATCCTTGACGTTAGGCTCCAACAGATAAGGGCTTTCACCATACTGGTGGAGCCTTGTCTCTCTATACGCGATCAGATTCTGCAGAAACCGCCGCCGCCTGCTGGCGTTGCCGTATAACTTGAGAAAGGACCTTTTCCAATCATTGAAAAACTCGGCGTCGCCTGCAACCAGACGAGCTTCAAGGTAGTTGGTCAGAATGGAGAAATCATTCTGAACCATATTGCGGACCATAGAAACAGAAGCAGTGGCATGGCCGACTTCGAACGCGCTGTCCCACAAACCGTACACGAGATCGTGAACCAGTTCCGGTAGAAATGGAGGAAGCCGTTTCTTATAAAGGAAGAGAAGATCGAGGTCGGAGGCGAAGCTGAGTTCACCACGGCCAAAGCCCCCTACGGCAACCAGAGCCCAGCCTTCCCGGGGCGAGGAATGTTCGCCGAACGCGTTGCACAGGGCATCTTGCAGGTTGGAGGAGTAGGTGCGCGCCGCCAGAAGCCCGGAAACATCCGCGCGGCATTCCTTAACGAAATGATCCCGCAGATCTTTGAGTTTTCGAGTTATATTTGAGCGATGGACCATGATTTGTTCTATAAATCCAAATCGCAAAACTGCCGGTGTTAAATCAGGCGTTTCCTGGACGGACACTTCTAAAGCGCGTCTTCTCCGGTCTCTCCGGTCCGGATGCGAATACATTCCTCAACAGGTATAACAAAAATCTTGCCATCTCCGATCTTGCCCGTTTTTGCCGACTCACGAATTGCGAGGGCAACCTCTGCCAACTGCCAGTCGGGAACTATCACTTCTATTTTAATCTTAGGAAGAAAATCAACCACATACTCAGCACCTCGGTAAACTTCCGTGTGCCCCTTCTGGCGCCCGAAACCCTTCACTTCGGATACCGTCATTCCTTTGATTCCCAGGCTCGCCAGCCTTTCTTTCACATCATCGAGCCTGAATGGCTTGATAACCGCTTCGATTTTTTTCATTTTTGTCCCACCTTTGGAGTGAAAACGGGTTTTCGAAAAAGTTTGCCGGAACAAAAACAACAAAAATGTACTTCACCTCTCGATATACCCCTGCGCGATCGGATTCCGCCTGCCGATCCCGAAGGCTTTCGTCGTAACCCTCAATATCGGGGGGGCCTGCCAGCGTTTGTATTCGTTGAGTTCGATGCGCCTTGCCACCCATCTCACGGTTTCCGGATCAAACCCTTTGGCTATTATCTGCTTTAAGGGAAGGCGCTTCTCTACATATTCGGCCAGAATAGCGTCCAGAATTTCGTAAGGCGGAAGGGTATCCTGGTCCGTCTGATTTGGCCGCAACTCCGCAGAGGGAGCGCGTGTGAGTATGCGCCCCGGGATCCACCCATGTTCATCGTTTAACCTGTGGGCAAGATCATAGACCATAGTTTTGGGAACATCGCCCAAAACGGCAAGCCCACCGTTCATATCACCGTAGAGTGTACAATATCCGACGGCAATTTCTGATTTGTTGCCCGTGCTCAGAAGCAGCCTGCCGAACTTGTTGGAAATCGACATGAGCACCATACCCCTGAGACGCGCCTGGAGATTTTCTTCGGTAAAGTCATGCGGCAAATCGTCAAAAATCGGTTTCAAGGAGTTCAGTGCGGTCGAAAAAAGCTCATCGATCGCAATCACCTCAAAGCCGATTCCAAGCCGGGAAGCTAATTCACGCGCATCGGCAAGGCTTTCGGGCGCGTTAAAGGGCCCAGGCATTGAGACCCCCAGAACGTTCCCGGCACCCAGCGCATTTACCGCCATGCAAGCTGTCAGCGCGGAATCCACTCCGCCGCTGAGCCCTATCACCGCCTGTTTGAAAGAGCACTTGCGGACATAGTCGCGCAACCCCAGGGTGAGCGCACCGATCACCTCGGAGATGGAGTCATGTTCGGCCGCATGCAGTTCACAATTGCCGCTGCCCGTGTCATAGACGATCAAGTCCTCATCGAAATCGGCACCTGTAGCGCAAAGACGCCCCTTTTCATCCCAGACCATGCTGTGGCCGTGGAAAATCAGCTCGTCGTTGCCGCCAACCTGGTTTACATAAACTATTGGGGCGCCTGTGCAAGCGGCCTGTCTCTTCAACAGTTGGCCGACCCAGTGGGGCTTGCCTACGTGATAGGGAGACGCGGAAATATTTACAATCAGATCGACCGAGGCTTTCCTCAGTTCACACACCGGATCGACACTATAGAGAGGCCCCGGAAGAAAATCCGGAACGTTCCATGCGTCTTCGCAAATCGTAATGCCGATCCGCTTGCCCCTGAAATCTACCCATTCAGCCGCTTTGCCGGGTTCGAAATATCTCTCCTCATCGAAAACATCATAGGAGGGCAGGAGCATCTTATGGGCAGTGCAACGCAGCTTGCCGTCTTCATAAAACACAGCGGAATTGTGGTAGGGCTTGCCGCACCCCTCATTTACCGAAACTGCTCCAAAAATAACTCCAATACCTTTGCCCGCGTTTGCTATGCGCTCCCAGTAACTAATACTGTCGTCTACAAAGCCGCGTTTATCGAGCAGGTCACGAGGCGGGTATCCCATTATGGACAGTTCGGGGAAAATGACCAGCTCAGCGTTAGCCTTTTTCGCTATTTCAATAAATTCGCACATTTCGCGCGTGTTGCCCTCGAGGTCACCAACAAAAGGATCGATCTGGCCCATTGCGATACGCATCATCAGTTCCTTCTGGTCAGCTAGTATCCGCGTCTGACAAAAAAAGGGCTTTTTCGTCCGGCATGGAAATCAACGCCGCGCGGAGGTGTGAACGAAATCCACACTCCGCAAGTATAATCCTATACTTTGAAAACAAATACTTCAATTCGAAGTCTATGCTGCGGACGTTGTAACGATGCTGGTGCGTTGTGCATACCCTTCCAGCATTAAGTAATCCCTTTTTTCAAACCTGTATGCTATAAAGAAAGGTTAGTTTTTGTAGGGGCAGGGTACTCAAAAAAGGTATATCCCGGTTATATCTTGTTTTGCGGAGAAGTAGAGTCTATGATGCACTGGAGGGCGCGGGCTCGAGAAAAAAAAAGCAGTGCAGATGAGATATTGCGCGGAATATTGCGCGACGGAAACCGACTCTATATTGGGACCGGCTGCGGGGAACCTCAGCACCTGGTGCGTTCTTTGATCGAGCTTTTGCCCCGACACCGCGATATCGAAATAATCCAGAATATCTCCATGGGATCGCTTCCGGAAGACTGGAAGCGTTTTGAGCAAAACGCGAGGCTCAAGACCTTCTTTGTCGGGCCTAAATCCAGACACGCTGTCAACGATGGTCTGGCCGACTACATCCCCGTTTATTTTTCTTCCATACCCGGCCTTTTCAAAGAAGAACCTCTCTTGAGGTTGGACATTGCAATGGTCCAGGTAACGCCCCCCGATAAACACGGTTTCTGTTCGTTGGGAATATCGGTAGGCACGGAAAAAAGCGCCGTCGAATCCGCCAATATAGTTGTTGCCCAGATAAACCGCCAAGTGCCGAGGACCCTCGGGGACAGCTTCATTCATTTATCCCAAATTCAATATTTTGTGGAATATGATGAACCGCTGCTCGAGATCGTTTTCCTGGAGCGCAGCGCGGTCGCCGAACGGATAGCCAAATACGCATCCGCGCTGATCGAGGACGGCTCCACAATTCAGACGGGAATCGGCAGGATCCCCAGTCTGGTCCTGAGGTACCTGGAAGACAAAAAGGACCTTGGGATCCATACGGAGATCCTTACCGACTCCCACTTGCATCTCATTCGCTCCGGGGCCGTAACGGGCCTTGCCAAAACCGCAGACAAGGGAAAAATCGTGGCAACCTGCTGTATGGGAAGCAGGCAACTCTACGATTTCGTGAACAACAATCCGGAAGTTGAGATCTACCGGACAGAATATGTGCACGACCGCAAGCTGATAAGCCGCTTTAATCGGATGGTGGCCATCAATTCGGCCCTGGAAATCGACCTCAGCGGTCAGATTTGCGCCGATTCGATTGGCCACAAGGTTTACAGCGGAATCGGGGGCTATGTGGAGTTTATGCACGGGGCATCGAGCGCGAACGGCGGGAAGACCATCATCCTGCTGCCATCCACGAGTCCCGATGGGCGCAAGTCACGAATTGTAAGCCATCTGACAAACGGAGCCGGCGTCGTCAGTCCACGCAGCACCGTACGCTATATCGTTACAGAATTTGGAATCGCCTATCTGCATGGGAAGACCATCCGCGAGCGTGCGCTTGCCCTTATCAACATTGCCCATCCGCGATTCCGCGAGCAGTTGCTCGCTGAGGCCAAAAGCATCCATTATGTCTACGAAGACCAAATCCTTCCTCCCATTTACGAACCCCTCTACCCGGGCCAGTGGGAAACACACCAGGTGTTTCCGCCAAACGAGACGCTTTTTCTCCGTCCAATCAAGCCGACCGATGAGCGAGCGCTTCAGGAGTTCTTCTATTCTCTTCCCTCTGAAGACATTTATTACCGTTTCCTTTCCGCGATGAGGGCATTCCCGCATAGAAACATCCAGGCCATGTGCAATATCGATTACGAGCATGTTATGGCAATTGCTGCGGTCACCGGGGAAATCGGAGCCGAGAAGATCATCGGAATTGGCAGGTACATCCTGGACCAGAAGACGAACTTCGCCGAGGTGGATTTTGCGGTCTCATCTGACTGGCAGCACAGGGGCATCGGGACTTTCCTTGTTAATTATCTGTGCGAAATTGCAAAGACTAAAGGTATTACAGGATTTATAGCCTTCGTGCTTGCCGCCAACAGGGCCATGCGTTCAGCGTTCAATAGCGTTGGTTACGCAGTGCATTCGACTATGGATGAGGGCATATATGAAATCTCGTTCCGCTTCGATCAACCCGCATTGGCCTGCCACACGGAAGAATATACATGACAGCACAACGCACCGGCCCGATAGATCCTTGCCTGCTTGCCTTCGACATTGACGGCGTGGTGGCCGACACGATGGCCATATTCGTCAGCCTCGCCCGCGAGAAGTACGGACTTACTCATCTTTCCAAGCAGGACATGCTCTGCTACAACCTCTATGAGTGCCTCGGCCTGCAAAGGGAGATTATAGACGACCTCATCCGCCTGACGCTCGATGATCGACACACCATGGAGATCCCCCCTGTTCCAGGCGCACCGGAAGTGCTCATGGAAATCGCCAGGGTTGCGCCTCTTCGGTTCATCACGGCTCGAGTTTGGTCTGAGTCGATTACGCAATGGCTTTTTACGATTTTGCCCGGTGTGCCGCGTGAAAAAATAACTGTAATAGCCTCCGGCGCTCCGGAAACCAAGCTCGACATCCTCAACGAACTCCAAATCCGCTACTTTGTCGATGACAGGGTCGAAACCTGCAAGCACTTGAAGGAGGCTGGAATTGAGCCTCTTCTTTTCGATCAGCCCTGGAACCGCAATGAGTCGGCCGACGGTCTCATTCGGATTCAAAACTGGATTCAACTGAAAAGTTGGGTATTGCCCTCCGATGTAAATTTGGGGTAAAGTATTTTTTACTTGGAGGGGGCCAACTTCCCGAAGCCGTCTTGAACCAACTGTCCTTACCACACATCGCATAGATTTTATTGCCTTTTTCGGTTTCAGTTTAGGGTTCGACGGGCAAATGTCATGTCCTTAGCCGAAGGTAACCGTTCACCAGGGTGTGTCATCTGCAGAGGGAAGGCAGCGGCTCCTGGCGAAAGAACGCGCTCATGAGACGAGTGATAAAGTGCCGCCGCCTGTACAGGTAAAAGCCGACCGTAACGGTTTCACGCTGGTCCCGGACCCGGCCGCCTCCCTGGATGCCATTGTGGCCTTCATGGATGAACGGTTGGAGGGGTCCCGTGATTTTTTCAAAAAAACCGAGATGATTCTGGATCTCAGGACCAGGCCGATGCGCACCGACGAGATCTCTTTGCTTTATGAGAAGCTGTACGAAAAATCGAAGGTTAAGGTGGTGGAGGTACGGCTTAGTGATGAGCTTTCATTCTCAATGGTGGCAGAGCCGCGAAAGCCCCGTTACGTCTCAAAAGAGGCCTGCCTTGGGCCCGAAAACAGCGCTCCCCTCATTGTCCGCAATACATGCCGGTCGGGCGTGCGGGTCGTCTCTCCGTCAGACTGTGTCATCCTGGGAGACGTAAATCCGGGCGCGGAAATTATTGCTCAGGGTGACGTTGTTGTTTTCGGCGCTCTGCGGGGCCTCGCCCATGCCGGGGCCGGAGGCGAGCGGACCGCGCGGATTTGGGCGTTGAGCATTGAGCCCAATCAGATCAGGATCGCCGACCTGATGGCGGTTCCCCCGCAGGGGGTAAAGCCTGTCCCGGCCAGGTTCGAGGTGGCTGAGATCGAAAATGACGTTATCCGGGTTAACTGTCTGTGAGAATGTAATAGTTGAGGTCGGGGAGAGGGGTACTGCACGGAAACCGGTTTTCGACGAAATTACTTATAGGTGAGCTATGGCTGGCAAAACAATTGTGGTTACTTCTGGCAAGGGGGGGGTCGGCAAGACTACTACCGTGGCCAACCTGGGGACAACACTGGCCAAGAAGAAGTACAGTGTTGTGATGATAGACACGGACATAGGCTTGCGCAATCTTGATGTCGTGATGGGACTGGAAAACCGGATCGTCTACAACCTGGTAGACATCATCGAAGGTAAATGCCGTAAAGAACAGGCAATGATTCGGGACAGAAAGATCCCAAACCTTTTCATGATTCCGGCGGCTCAAACCAGGGAAAAGAATTCGATAAACCCGGAGCAGATGAAAGAACTATGCTCCACCCTCGCCGCCGAATTCGACTACGTGATGATCGACTGCCCTGCGGGGATAGAACAGGGATTCAAAAACGCAATCGCCGGAGCTGAAACCGCGCTGGTTGTAACTACGCCCGAAGTCTCCGCCATACGGGACGCCGACCGGGTGATCGGGCTTCTCGAAGCCGCGATGGTCAAACACATCAGCCTCATTATCAACAGGCTTAACGCGAAAATGGTCAAAAAAGGTGATATGATGTCTACCGAAGACATCATATCCCTGCTTTCCGTTCCGCTTCTGGGGGTTGTACCGGAAAGCGACGAGGTGGTGGTGTCGACCAATCGCGGAGTACCGCTTGTTCATGACAGGAGCAGCAAGGCCGGGGCCGCTTTCAGACGCATGGCCGCTCGCCTCAACGGTGAAGAAAACCTTCCACTGGATGGGGACGGGTCCCACGGATTTTTCGGCCGCATGAAACGGCTTATCTGGAACTGAAAGGAGACAGGCCAATGCTGAGTATTTTGCGGCGCCTTTTGGGAGACAGACCAAGCGGGCACATCGCTCGTAAAAGGATGCAGTTCGTTCTGATGCACGATAGGGTGGATATCACGCCCGACATGCTGGAAGCGGTTAAAAATGATATAATCAAAGTACTTTCGAGGTACATGGAAATAGACAACAGGTCCATCAAGGTCGATTTGCAACAGGGTAAAGACTTCATGGCCCTGATCTCCAACGTGCAGGTAAAGCGCGTTTACAGGCACGCATCGTCGATCTGATGCAGCGGCTCTCGGAAATCGGATACTTCAGACTTGGAGCGACACGACGCGTGCACCGGGCCTTTCCGGACGGAAACTACCAAGAGTGGAGCTTACGCAGAATGCCCCTCAGGTTAACGTTCGCGGCTACCTTGAGAAGATATCTCCCCGGCTACGACGGTGAGAGCGGATATGAAGTAAGCGTCAAGCCGGAGTCGACGGTCCGCGATTTGTGCCGAAAGCTTGCAACTCCTGAAAAGGAAGTAAGGTTGATCATGATCGAGGGCATTGCCGCCTACTGCTCATCCAACGCCTCCTTAAGCTTCTGGAGGCCGGCCTCAAGCTCCGGGAAAAGTTCCACTGATATGGTCAACCCTTTCTTGGAAGGGTGAAACTCTCCGTCATCCCCCTTGTAATAGATGCGTAAGTCCACGTACTGCTTTCCTTTGTAATACGTTACCGACGATCTGACTTCCTCCAGGGGATTCTTGGGGAAAGAGTGTACGATCTGAGGTTCTTTTGCCATTTTCGCTAATCCTCGACTCAGGTGAATGCTATTAGGGAGACCGGAAAGCGGATCGGGAAAAAATCGATCTCGACGCTCAGACGTTCCCCGCCCTTCCACCGACTTCCGTTATGCGCCTTGCGCCCTCCAACTTCCGACTTGCAACCCGCTTGAATTTTCAAGAGATAAGTTAAACATCTAAAAAAAATACAACAGGTCGGCGACGAACCGAAGTTCTAAAAAAGAGCACCCCTTGAGGTTGCCGTTCCCGGTTTTCTCCATGCGGTTTCGGCCCGCGTCTTTCGTTGCCGGACTTGTGACGAGGTAGTATCTTAATCATTAAAGATATGGGCGAACGCCTTTAAGATATTTTTGGGATAAATCCCGAAATCCTGATTCGGGAGGAGGAGATGAAAGTGGACGGTGACACAGATCGTTTGGACATAAATGAACTTCACAAAAACCTTTGGTGGTATATAGCCCTTTCGATCGGAATAATAATACTGGGTGTTTTCGCCATACTTGCGCCGTTTGCGGCCTCGTTCGCAGTCGAATCGCTGGCTGGAATCGCCTTTGCAGCCGGCGGAATCATTCTGGTGATACATGCGTTTAGATGGAGAATATC
The DNA here is from genome assembly GCA_052143075.1 of Syntrophobacteraceae bacterium. Taxonomy (GTDB): domain Bacteria; phylum Desulfobacterota; class Syntrophobacteria; order Syntrophobacterales; family Syntrophobacteraceae; genus SbD1. Next base: position 12,408 of record JBKQTS010000222.1, read on the forward strand.
CGAAAGATTCTTTTTCTCAGTCCTACTCGGACTGCTCTACTTCGCATTCGGCATATTCTTGCTAGCAAGTCCGCTTCAAGGAATGCTGGCCCTCACAATGGTGCTTGCCGTATTCTACTTTGCGGTGGGAGTGCTCAAGATAGTAGGCGCATTCCGCATCCGTCCGTCTTCAACATGGGGATGGGTGCTTCTCAGCGGCCTGGTATCGCTGTTTCTAGCCGCTATAATCTGGCTGGGAATGCCGTTTACGGCATTTTGGGCTATAGGCCTGATTGTCGGAATCGACCTGATCTTCTTCGGCGTATCGTTGCTCATGATAATGCTGGCCGTGCGAACCGCCTTTGGCAGGAATGAGCCTTTCTGCATCGGGGGCGAGTGTTACTCATTCTGAGGGACCCAAAAGCGTGAAGAGTGAAGTTAGAAGGGTGAGATTTTCACTCTTCACCCTGATATGGCTTCACTCTTCCAGCTTCTTAATGCGCCAGGGCGTCAGCCACCATGGAACTCAGGAAAAGCACCTAAACTCCCATGTGATAATGTCAATTGAGGTAGCTCAATTGGGTAGGGCAATTTTCACATGCGGTCCCTATCCGAAGACGTGCTTACGGAAGACGGAAATCTGTCCTCTGTCCTGTGTCAGGCGGCGGGCTTTGCCTCGAGAACCGCTCCTTTTGCCTCGTATTCGGCGATATATTTTTGCTTTACGTTCAGCAGCATAAGAACAACCGGCCTGTAGGCCAGGTGTGCCCATTTGGCGAACGGCACTTCGAGCACGAGCATCGGGATTGCCACCATCATGTGGATGACGTAGATCCCATAGGTTGCCAACGGCCAATCCAGAAGGCGGGTGAAGTTGATGAAAATGCCGGTCATGGTGGTCAACTGGAGCAGGATCAGAAACATCCAGTCGGTCCCATGCGAACTTTTATATTGCGGCTTGCTCTTCTTGAGACGCCCGATCAGCGCGTATGTGGTACCGTACATAATTGCAAATGTGGCATAATAGCCGATCAGCCGGATCGGGTGAAAGATCGAGTACTCGGTCTTTCCGCCAAGCGAAGCCCAGCCGCGCTGGAACTTCAGCCAGTCGATCCCGAGGGGCAGACCGTTCACCAAAACGACCACCATCAGGAAGATAGCGGAATATCCGGTCATAATTGCAAGATGTACGATCCACTGCTGCCTGTCCTTGCATTTGCCGAACTGTTTCTGAGTGAAAAGGTTGATGAAAAAGAGCCTCAATTCGCTCAAATACATGCCCACGGGGACCTTCGTAAAGTATTCCCCCATGACGATCTTGATGCAGCGGTACACATTGGTCAGCAGGAAAAACAACAATATGGCGGCCATTACCAGGTCGGCCTTTTCGATTCCACCCGACGGCCATACGGAGTTAAGGTCCGTGTGGGTCCAGTTTATCGGGCCGCTGTGGAAAACCAGTAGTCCAATGCCTACGAGAATACCGACTATTGCGACGGCAATGATTTCGAATGTCTCTGAAGTATAGAACTTGCGTGCAAAACCAGTCCAGTCGTAGAGCGAGGTGAGGTATCTGCGCAAAACCATCATCGTCTCGCCGGGGTCGGCCCCGCGGGGGCACCTGGTCGAACAGTCACCGCAGTAATAGCACAGCCAGGGTTCGGGCGATCTCAAGATTTTCTCTTTTTGCCCCAGTTGAATGTACCTTACCAGTTTTCTCGGCATAGGGTTCTCAGGGGTCGCCAAGTCGCAGATAGCGGTGCAGTTTCCGCAGTTGTAGCACTTGTTCGCATCCTTTAGCCCGAATTCCTCCAGTTCCCTGATCAAATTAGGATCGACTTTGTTGCTCATCCGTTAAACCTCCTGAACGGTTCAGTCCGGCAGAGGAAGCAGAAGGGCCGCACCCTGCGACCGGGGGACCCCCCACTAACAGTTATTAATATCCCTTGTAGGGGTTCGGACCGATTTCGACGAGTCTTTCAGCAAATTTATCCAGCAGAGCTGGAAGCTTATCGTAATCGGTAATGGAGACCGTCTCGAACAGGACACGATCCGACTCCAGCACGAGGCGGTCAAGAGTTTCCTTGACTTTGCTGAGCCGAATGTTAGCTAGTTCGCTGCCTTTGACCATATGGCACTGATAATTATCGCCGTGGCGGCACCCCAGCAGCATGATTCCATCAATACCCTTGGAGAGCGTGTCGGCGACCCACACCAGGTTGAGCGAGCCGAGGCATCGAAGGGGAATCACACGAACCCAGGCGTTGTAGCTCATCCTTCGAAGTCCGATCATATCCAGCGCGGGATAGGCGTCGTTTTCGCAGCAGAGCAGGAGGATGCGGGGCTTCTCCTCATATTCGTCCGGAACATTGATCGACTTGATTATATCGCCGATCATTCCCACCGAATAGTTCTTGAAGGAGATGATGCGCTCGGGACAGGCGCCCATGCACACTGAACAGCGGCGGCACCGGGTCGGCTGAGGAAGAGGATTGCCTTTTTCGTCCTCGTTGATTGCTCCGAAGGGACATTCTTCCGTACACCGCTTGCACTGAGTACAGCGCTGCATGAAGAATTCCGGGTAAGTCAAATCACCGACCCTGGGATGAACGGCCTTGCCCTCGCTGGTGAGTTCGACGCACTGGATGGCCTTCAGCGCCGCGCCGGTTGCGTCTTCGATCGCGTTTGAAATACCCATTGGACGGCGCACGGGACCGGCCGCATAAATACCGGTTCGCCGGCTCTCATACGGGAAGCAGATGAAGTGTGAATCCGGGAACCCGTACTGAAGTTCGGGAAGCTCGGGGCCCTGGCGGTACTCGAGGTTCAGGATGTCAGAGACAAAGATGGAGTCGACTGAGGCAACCATTGCGTCTTTTTTCTCTTCGTCTTCTTCCTTCTTCAGCTTGTAATCTTCCCCGAACGCCGTGGCTGGCACCATACCGGTGGCGAGCACCACCATGTCCACGTCGTCGAGAAGGATCTTGTCCCCGAGAAGCTCGTCAAAAGCTTCCACGGAGAGTTTGCCTCCGCTGGTTAGAACCTCGGGCGCCTGGGTCCTGACGAAGATTACGCCCTCCTGCTGGGCTTTTCTGAAGAAATCCTCGCCCTGGCCGGGAGTGCGCATTTCCTGGTAGAAGACGAATACGTTCGCATTCGGGTCCTGCTGCTTGACCTGGATGGCCTGCTTAAGGGCCGTGAAGCAGCAGACCGAAGAGCAGTAAGCCAGGTGTTGCGGGTCGCGCTGACCGGCGCACTGTATAAAGGCGACAGTCTTCAGGGCCTTTCCGTCCGTTGGCCGTGTAATTTTGCCCGACTTTGCGCGTTCTTCGAACTGGACGTTTGTAATGACATTCGCAGATGCGCCGTACCCAAGCTTTTTGTCCAGCTTTTCGGGGTCGTAGGGCTTCCAGCCCGCAGCCAGGACGACCGCGCCGATATTATGATCGCTGGTGGACCCGTTCTGCTTGATCTGTGCGTTGAAAACACACGGCCCCCCGGAGAGCTTTTCAACTTTCGAGCCGGTCAGGACCTTGATCTTTTCGTTGTTATTGACAGCGGCGATCAACTTATTGATTTCGTTGGCCTGCACGTCCTTGAACGGGAAGGTGACGTTCTTTGAAACGTTTTTCTGAAAGCCGCCAAGCTCGTTTTCCTTCTCGACCAGCACGGCGGAGTATCCCGCCTTGGCCACCTCGAGGGCCGCCGTCATACCGGTCGTCCCGCCTCCCACGACAAGGATGTCCTTCGACATTTCCTGCTCGGGTATGAACGGCTCAGGAGGCAGCATTTGTTTCATCCTGGCGGCGCTCATCCGAAGGTAGTCTTCGGCCATCATCTGCGTGTCTTCATCGTTTGCCCGATGGCACCATACTACCTGCTCTCGCAGGTTCACACGATCAAGGATAGTCCCTTCGAAGTTAAAGACATCGTACATCACGCGCTGCGAACAGGCGGCGACAAGCAGAGTATTTACACCCTCGTTTGCAATATCATCCCTGATCGTCTGTGCGCCTTCGGAGCTGCAAAGGTTCGGGTGGGTTTTACACACCGCCGCCTTGCATTCAGACGTTGCAACCTTGCTGAGCTGTTCTATGTCGAGGGCTTCCCCGATACCGCAGCCCGTACAAATATATACCGCGATTTTTTTGTCCATCGAGTCTACCTCCTGCCAACGGATTGGATGGCTTTAAGCGCTGCGGCTGTGCCGTCCTGAACTGATTCGGAAACGCCTGCCGGGGTCCTTGAACAGCCTGCGGCGAAAAACCCCGGGGTCACTTCCAGGGAGGCGATGAACCCGTAGTCATCGCGCTGAGCGAAAGCAGGCGCAGGCGAAAGGGAAGTGTTAGGCTGCATGCCCGTGGCAAGCACCGCCAGGTCGACACTAATCTGGTTCAGGCTGCCCGCAGTGGTATCCTCGACCCTGAGGATCAGGTTCTTTGTCGCGCTATCCTCTTCGATTTTAGCGACTTTGCCTTTGAAGAAAGTAATATTGCCGTCTTCCTTCAGCTTGGCGTAGAAGGACTCCAGCCGGTCCATCGCGCGAATATCGATGAAAAAGATGTATATCTTCGCATCCGGATACTGCTCGCGTACATAGGTAGCCTGCTTCATGGAAGCCATACAGCAGATGGAGGAGCAGAACGGAAGGTTGTTCTCATCGCGCGAACCCGCACATTGTACGAAAGCAACCGTCTGCGGCTCCTTGCCGTCCGAAGGGCGAACGATCTTGCCCTTTGTGGGGCCGTTGCCCGCCGCCAGGCGCTCCATCATAACGTTGGTTATTACATTCGGATAGGTCCCGAAACCAAGCGTATCAAGCTTCTTGGCGTCGTAGGGGCTCCAGCCCGTTGCCCAGACCACTGCTCCGACCTTTAGTTCAACAGTCTTGGCCTGCATGTCCAGTTCGATTGCATCATACTCGCACGCTTGCTTCACCTTCAGTCCTTCCGGGCTTTTGGCAAGCGCCGGGTCGATCACAAAGCGCTGAGGGAAGGCCATTTCGTGCGGCAGGTATGCGGCCTTGATCTTATCCATTCCATAATTGAACGGATTGTCGATCTCCATCGTGCACGCCTCGTAGCATTTGCCGCAGCCGGTGCATTTCTCATTTACATAGCGGGGATTGATTTTAATCCTGGCGTTCCACGCGCCTTTTTGGCCGGAAACCGATTCCACCTCAGCCATGGTGAAGAAGCGGATCCTGTTGTTGTTTTTTATTCTGCGGAAATTGAGCTCGAGGCCGCAGTATGGGGGGCACAGCTTCGGAAAATACTGGTGAAGCTGGGCTACACGACCTCCCAGATAAGGATTTTTCTCCACGAGATAGACCTCGTGGCCAGCTTCTGCTGCTTCGATGGCGGCTGTCAGTCCGCTCATGCCGCCCCCGACCACCAGAATACTCTGCGTTTCTACGTCAACCATGCTTATCCTCCTAAGCTGATCAATAAAACAAATACCAAGGACCCCGCGCGCTATTGGGCGCAATTCCCTTGAAGCAATTCGATTACTCAGCGGGGGAACGTAAACCTGTAAGCCGTTCTCGCGGCGCCTGTGCATCCCAAAAGATATATTTACTCAACTATGGTGGACCGATTTTTCCGGGAGCTCAACGGAGTTGCAGGATTTACAATGAGAAAGCAGGAAGCGATTTCCGGAGAACTTCACCCGGCTTATAACGGGAATTTGTTGCCCTACCTCATTTTTCCGAAAAGGTAATCCTTGCAGTCCGATCTTCATCAAGCCGCCTGCCTATATCGCTAAATTCAGTGGATGTCAATATTTTCGTTTGTTCATTTCGTTGATTTGCCGAAGTTTTTGGCTCGGAGGCTGGGCCATAGCCAGGATCTCCATGCCCCGCCAGGTTTGGTATCAATTGATTTCCTCCGGCTCAGGTTCCGCTTCGTTTGCATCCAGAAGCACCCGGGCTTCTTCGGACGGAAGCTCCGGCTCCGGCACGTTGGCCAGCTTCCGCACTATTGCGCGAGATCTTTTTCCTACGTCATCCATGGTATTGGCAGCCTGATCCAATTTCTTCTTGACCCCGTCGAGAGTAGTTCCGAATTTCCCGAATTCAGCCTTGACCTCCCCTAGAAGCTTCCAGACCTCGCTTGATCGCTTCTGCATAGCAAGCGTTTTAAACCCCATCTGAAGACTGTTCAAAAGAGCGGCCAGAGTAGTCGGTCCCGCAACGATCACGCGGCATTCGCGCTGCAAACTTTCAACCAGGGAGGACTTCCTTAATACCTCGGCATAAAGACCCTCTGTAGGAAGAAACATGATGCCAAAATCAGTCGTTGCGGGCGGGTTGAGGTATTTATCGCAAATCGTTTTTGCACAATTTTTTATCGTAGCGGACAGCATTTTTCCGGCCTGTTCTGCGGCTGCGGGGTCGCAATCGTCCTGGGCGTCAAGCAGTCTCTGGTAATCTTCGATCGGGAATTTTGCATCGATTGGAAGCCAGACGACTTCCTTGCCGTCGTTCTCTCCCCGCCCCGGTAGCTTGATGGCAAATTCCACCCTTTCTTCGGAATTCTCCTTCGTTCGGACGTTTCGTTCGAATTGATCCGGCGTCAGGATTTGTTCAAGGAGCGCTTCAAGCTGGGTTTCCCCCCATACGCCCCTGGTTTTCACATTGGTCAGCACCCGTTTCAGGTCGCCAACCCCTGTCGCCAGGGTTTGCATTTCACCCAAGCCTTTATGAACCTGCTCCAGTCTTTCCGAAACCTGCTTAAACGATTCACCCAGTCTTTTTTCGAGGGTCCCCTGAAGTTTTTCATCAACGGTTGCCCGCATCTGTTCGAGCTGCCTGGAGTTGTCTTCCTGAATTTGTTTGAGTTTATCGTCTATTGTGTTTCGAAGGTCAGCCAGCCGGGTTTCGTTGGATTCGGTCAACCTCCCCAGCCTGACGGTAAACGCCTCGATTTGTTCCTTCTGCTGCGTGGCCATCCCGGACATTCCTTTAAGCACCGAATCATTGGTATTCTTCAGGGTTGCAGAAACCTCTTCTTTGAGTATTCTCGACCCGGAATTGGATTCTTCCCTCAGTTGATCGAGTTTTTTGCTGTTTTCGGATTGAAGAAAAGTAAGCCTCTGCTCTAATGTTTCACGGACCGCGCCCAGTTTCTGCTCGTTCGTTTCGGTTAGCTTCGAGAGCCTTTCGGAAAAGATATCGAGCTGGTTTTTCTGCAGGTTGGCAACATTTGTCATGCTGGTTTGAAGGGAGTCTCCGAAAGACTTCAGAGCGTTCCCAGTCTCCTCGCGTCCCTGCCGGGCGACCAGTGTGGCCTCTTCGCGATTTTTAGCGATTTCATCCCGTAATGAGCGCTCGCATCGCTCCACTCCTCTATCCACAGAATCGAAGCGTGGAATAGATGAGGTCGATTCGCCGCCCCTTCTGCGAAGCAGAATCAGGACGCAAATGACGTTAAAGCCCAGCAAGACGATTATGATTACCAGGGCAGATAAGAAAGCCGTTTGTAGAATCTCCGCATTGCCGAACAAAAACTGCATTCTTTTACTCCGTCTTTGCGCTCCTTACCCCGGGAGGGTAAGGGGGTAGTTTAAAAGCATCTCCGTATTGCGCTCTTTCCGGTATCCATCCGGAAACCCTTATGTATAGCAGCAGTTTCGGGGTACCGCTTCTGGTCATGGACAGGTAAGGTATAGCGTCGAGATCGATCCTGCCTGAACCGCCGCCGAAGGCCAATTTCGACGCTCCGCGGGGCGGGTCTGACCGCCCCGCCAGGACGGAAAAGGACCCTTTCCGGACGGAAACTATCTAGTATCCTTTGCACCCATGAGAGTCAAATAATTTGCAAAAGTCATTGTAATTCAATAGAATTTTTCTTTTCTTGACAGTTTCAGCCTCCTGACTATTTTCAATCGTGGATAGATGTTTTTCGAATGAGGTGGAAAAATGAGCATCGAATGTAAAATAGAAGATGGCCCCGAGGCGGGGGACCGGGATGTGAGAAATATCCTGTGCAGTTCGAAAACAATAGCCGTCGTAGGCATCTCGGCCAAAGAGGAGAGTCCCAGCCACAAGGTTGCAAAATATCTGCTTGAGCATGGTTTTAAGGTGATCGGGGTCAATCCGATGTACGACGAAGTTCTCGGGGGAAAATGTTATCCTGACTTGAAGTCAATTCCGGGGCACGTAGACGTTGTGGATATTTTCCGCAAGCTCGACGCTATTGCGGGCGTTGTTGATGAGGCAATCGAAATTGGGGCCGGCACTGTATGGATGCAGCTTGGCCTGGAAAACGAAGAGGCGGCCCAAAAGGCGCGCCGCGCCGGCCTGAGCGTTGTGATGAACAAGTGCATAAAAATAGAACACTCCCGACTTTCCGGCGGCCAAACGAATTGAGACCACCTGGATTGACTTTAACCACCCACCCATCTACCCGCGTCCGAGCTTTTCCGCGTCCCGCGTCCACTTTGTTATTAAAGAGGGCTTATGGTTGAGCAGGTATTGTTCGGCAAAACGGGTTTTAAGGTTTCGAGACTTGTACAGGGAACCTGGGTAACCGGGGGCTGGGCGTGGGGTGGCTCTGATGAAAAAGAGTCACTGCTCGCCATCCTGCGGGCGCTCGAACTTGGGATAAATTTCATCGACACTGCTCCCGTTTACGGGTTCGGAAAATCGGAAGAGATCGTTGGGCGCGCGATCGGCCAATGGGGACGTGAAAAAGTCACAGTTGCAACGAAATGCGGGCTCGAGTGGGACCAGCGCCGACGAATCCGCCGAAATTCCCGCCCTGAACGCATTATGCTTGAAGCAGAGCAGAGCCTGCAAAGGCTCGGAGTCGACAGCATCGACCTTCTCCAGGTCCATTGGCCCGATCCGGAAGTCCCTTTCGAAAACTCCATGCATGCGCTGATAAAACTGCAGGAACAAGGTAAAATTCGTTGCTTTGGCCTGAGCAATTTCAGCCGCGAACAGGCCCTGGAATCCCTGAGAACGGGCCCCATTTATAGCATCCAACCTCCGTACAATATATTTGAACGGCAAGCCGAAAAAGAGGTCCTTCCATTTTGCATTGAAAATGAAATTCCCACGCTCGTTTACGGCGGGCTGTGCCGTGGACTCCTTACCGGCAAATTCACCGGAAACGAAACTTTTCCAAAAGGGGACCTTCGCCGGGCCGATCCCATGTTCAAGCCGGACCGCTTCAAAAAATGTGCAGACGCCGTCAATAAAATCAAAGCGCTAGCAGCCGAATATGGAAAGACCCCGGGGCAGTTTGCCCTGAGATGGGCCGTCCATCAGCCGGGGGTGACCTGCGTCATAGCCGGGGCGAGGACCGCAAAGCAGGCCGAAGAAAATGCGGGAGCATTGGACTGGGCAATCAGGTCCAGCGATTTTATAAGAGTGGATGAAATCCTCGCGGAACAGACCGGTGAGTCGACTGGAACGGCGAGCGCAAGTCCAGCCAAAGAATGAAGAAGTCTTAAACTGCCAACGCAAATGAGGGAAAAATGAAACGCCAAAGGATTGCAGTCATCCCCGGAGATGGGATAGGCAGGGAAGTGATACCGGAGGGACTGCGGGTGGTGGAATCCGCTGCCCGTCAGTACGGAATAGACATTGAGTTCACGCATTTCGACTGGTCGTGCGTGGAATATTACCAAGAGCACGGTCAGATGCTGCCCCACGACTGGCACGCTCAACTCAAGACCTATGACGCTATCTTTTTCGGCGCCGTTGGCTGGCCGGACGTGGTCCCCGACCACGTCTCCCTATGGGGTTCCATACTGAAGTTCCGCCGGGAGTTCGATCAGTATGTAAACCTGCGTCCTGTTAGACTGATGGCAGGTCTTCCCTGTCCGCTTGCCGGACGCAAGCCGGGGGATATCGACTTCTACGTGGTGCGTGAGAACACGGAGGGAGAGTATTCGAGTATAGGTGGGAGGATATTTGAGAACACGGACCGGGAGGTCGTACTGCAGCAATCTGTCTTCACCCGGAAGGGTGTGGACCGGATCTTGAAATATGCCTTTGAATTGGCGCAGAGTCGCCCCAAAAAGCACCTGACCTCCGCTACCAAATCCAACGGAATCGCCATCAGCATGCCCTTCTGGGATGACAGGGTCAGAGAGATTGCCGCGCAGTATCCTGATGTCAAATGGGACCAGTACCATATCGATATTCTTGCCGCACGATTCGTTTTAAGCCCGGATCGCTTCGATGTGGTAGTCGCTTCCAACTTGTTCGGGGATATCCTCTCCGATCTCGGACCGGCATGCACCGGCACTATCGGCATAGCGCCATCGGCCAATATCAATCCGGAACGCCTATTCCCCTCGTTGTTCGAACCGGTGCACGGTTCGGCGCCTGATATCTCCGGACGCAACATCGCCAATCCCATCGCCGCTATCTGGTCGGGCGCCCTGATGCTCGATTTCCTTGGCAACGGAGAAAAGAAGTTCACAGCGGCCCGCGACTCCATCATCGAGGCCATTGAAGCAACCATCGTCGAGGGGCCGCGCACGCCGGATATGGGAGGCGACGCCGACACCACAGAACTTGGCAAAGCAATCGCTGCGGCGCTCCGTTGACCGGCGAGGCTGTTAACTCTCGTTTTTCACTGCGGCCGCGATCTGCGCAAGAGTTTTTTTCGCATCTCCAAAAACCATCATTGTGTTAGGCCGCACAAAAAGTTCATTTTCAATACCGGCAAAACCTGGATTCATACTACGTTTAAGGACGATTACGGCTTTCGACTGATCCACATTTAGAATCGGCATCCCGTAGATCGGACTGCCCGGTGTGTCCTTTGCGGCCGGATTGACTACGTCATTTGCGCCGACCACGATGGAAACATCTGTCCTTCGAAAATCATCGTTTATCAAATCAAGCTCGTAAAGCTGATCATAGGGCACATTCGCCTCGGCAAGAAGAACGTTCATATGTCCGGGCATCCGTCCCGCAACAGGATGGATCGCATATCTCACGACAGCCCCGGTTCTTTCGAGCAACTCCGCCAGATCGTGCACCGCATGCTGGGCTTGCGCAACGGCCATTCCGTAACCCGGAACCACGACGACTGAACCGGCAAGCTTCAGCAGCTCAGCGGCATCCTCAGGCGTACCTTCGCGAATCATGCCGCTTTCCTTCTCGGTCGTTTTTTGTCTGACCTTGGCCCCGAAAGCTCCGAAGATGACATTGCGGAATGAGCGGTTCATAGCTTTGCTCATGCGAACCGCGAGTATAAATCCGGAGCCTCCGTCCAAGGCCCCGCAGACAATCAGCACGGGAACGTTCAAGGCAAAGCCCGTCGCCGCCGCAGCAAGACCGGCATAGGAATTCAGCAGACAGATTACTACAGGCATGTCGGCCCCACCGATGCGAACGATCATTAAAACTCCCAGAAGCAGCCCAATCGCAAGGAGAGCGTTGAACAACATCAACTGGTCCGGTCTCGCCACCAGAATGGCAAGAAGCGTTAGTGCTACGGCGAGAAGGACGAGATTCATCGCGTTTTGCCCCGGAAAAGTTTGTGGCCGGCCCGGCAAAATGCCCATCAATTTCCCGAAGGCCATCAAACTTCCGGTGAACGTAATAGTTCCGAGCAACACTTCAAAGCCAATTGCCCCAATATCAAAAGGGCTGAGTTGCAAATGATAATTGAAATATTCGGCCACACCGACCAGCGCAACCGCAAGGCCGCCGAAGGCATGGGAAAGCGCTATTCGCTCGGGCATCTTGGTCATGGGGATCCATCGGCCCATCGGAATCCCGATCACAGTTCCCACGACTAACCCCCCAATGATCCATTCATAGGTCACAATCCTATTGTTCAGGAGTGTGCCCACTACGGCAAGCAACATTCCGAAGGTGGCAAGGTTTAACCCCCGGCGCGCCGTCTCGGCATGCGAAAGGCCGCGCAATCCCAGAAGAAAGAGGACCGATGCGATCAAAAGGGTGAAGAGGTACCCCGTCTGCCTCAAATCAATACCTGCAAATAGGTCATGGGCATTCATGCTTCGGTCTTCTCCTAAGATAGACTCAAATGCGGCGGACGGCCTGGTTACCTAACGCACACAATCAAGTGCATCCGGCGCTCGCTAGCGTCACGATTCCAGTGACGGCGCAAACAACGTAGCGTCTATCGCTCGCGGTGGGCCGATGGGCGAGACGCCTCTTTCTTTTTAAACATCTTGAGCATCCTGTCCGTAATGAGAAAACCACCCACCACGTTTATGGATGCCGCCGCCACAGCCACTACGCCGAGGATGGAACTGGCCGTGTTACGGCCCTCTCCGGCAATGATCAGCGAAGCCACAAGGGAGATACCTGAAATAGCATTGGTAAAAGCCATGAGCGGCGTATGAAGAAGCTGGGGCACCTTCGCAATCACGTTGTAGCCGGCGAAAGCCGCCAGGGCAAAGATGTAGAGCAGGATCAGGAAATTCTGGCATTCCATGTCGGCTCTCCAGATTTAAGCAACAGGGGAAGTTGGATATCTAACCCGAATAATGCCTGGAAATAGTCTCGTTCACGATTTCACCCTGGTGGGTAATCAAGCACCCTTTAATGATCTGGTCATCGAAGTTCATCCGGAACCACCGTTCTCCAGGGTCCCAATATTCAATTACAAAGTTAAACATGTTCGTGGAAAACATCTGGCTGGCATGTACGGCAACCCGGCCCGGCAGATTTTCCATCCCGATGATGAGCACTCCGTTCACATCCACTTCCTCGTCCGGCCGCGAACCGGCAACATTGCCCCCGGACTCTACCGCACCGTCCACGATCACAGACCCTCTGGACATGCCCTTGACCATCTCTTCGGTGATGATGAGCGGCGCTCTGCGGCCGAACACCTGGGCCGTGGTAATGACAACGTCTGAGGCGGCACACACACCGGCCATAGCCGCCCGCTGCATGGCAAGCTGCTCCTGGGTCAAAGCCCCGGCATAACCGCCCTGCGCGTGACTGGTTTCTCCCAGGTCGATCTTGACAAATCGGGCGCCCAGGGATTTAACCTGTTCCTCAACCTCCGGCCGGGTATCAAATGCTTCCACGCGCGCACCCAGCCGTTTTGCCGTTGCTATGGCTTGAAGGCCCGCCACTCCCACCCCGACAATAAAGACCCGGGCCGGCGAAATCGTTCCGGCTGCCGTCATCATCATAGGAAAGATCTTGGCAAGCCGCCGGGCAGCCACGATCACCGCTACGTATCCCGCCAAGTTGGCCTGGGAGCTCAGAACGTCCATTTTCTGGGCACGGGTGATGCGGGGGATCATTTCAAGGCTGATAGCAGAGACGCCCTGATCGCGCAGAATTTCGACCATCGCTTTTTCGCGGAACGGATCCATCAGATTGATGCAGACGGCATTCTGTTTCAGGCCAGCAGCCTCTTCATGGGAAGGTCCACGGATGCTCAGCACCAGGTCGGCGCCTTTGAGCAAGCTCTTCCTGTCAACGATGACCGTAGCCCCAGCCTTGCCGTAAGCCTCGTCGGGAATGCCCAGGGAGCGGCCGATACCGGCTTCGACCACCATATCGGCCCCTGCATGTGCCAGTCTGGCGGCGTGTTCGGGTAGAAGTGCAACGCGGCTTTCTCGATGGCGAACTTCTCTTAAAACGCCAATAATCATGGTGGGCATTTGTCCTCAAGATGACTAAAGAGCATCGATGGGCTTTTTTTGGCAAACAACACGTGGATTCCCGATAATAGCAAGAGATCGTGAACGACACAAAAATGACCGGACCGATAAGTGGGAAGATAAGAAGAATTTTTTTTTTGGCCAGAGTACGCCTCTGTACTTGTAAGGAGGCGGGAAAAAAGACTGACACGGTGACACGGAGACACGGAGACACGGTGACACGGGGAGGCAACCGTCTCCCCTTCCCCCCATCTCCCCCTCCCCGCAACGGTTTTTACCTGCGGTACAAATTCAGGCTTTTCAGGCCGCAATCCTGCCAAGCACGACTGCGACGGACATTCCCCCATGCCGGATATTCCACAGGCGCACCCTGCCCGTACCCATTGCGGCCGCTTCCAGCCTGGACCCCGCGAGGACGGCGTATTTCCACCCTTTGAAATTAAGTCTCAGGTGCGCGCCGATTCTCTCGTAGAGGCCTACACCTCCCGCGCTCAACCGTACTCCGTAGGGCGGGTTCAACACAAGCAGACCTTTTCTCAGCCCCCTTTTCCGGGGATTGAACTCAAAAAAATCCATTTTTTCCCACTGGATGTCGGCACCGACTCCGGCGCGGTCTGCATTTTCAGCCGACACTCCTACAGCCTCCGGATCGATATCGATTCCGATGATTGTCTGAGGCACTTCGAGAAGCGAAGTCTCCTTTGCCTTTCGCAGCAGATATTCCCAGGTCTTTTTCTGAAATGAAGGCCACCCCTGGAATAAAAAATCCCGGCCAAACCCTGGAGGAATGCACCGGGACATCAAAGCCCCCTCTATCGGAAAAGTGCCGGAACCGCACATCCCGTCGACGAGTGGCTCATTGCCCGTCCAATCCGACTTTAAGAGGATGGCAGCCGCAAGCGTCTCACGCAGGGGGGCGCCCGTGTGCCGGAGCCGATATCCCCTTTGGTGCAGATGGGCGCCCGACATATCGATGCTGATCCGGCAGTGGTTCTCTAGAAGACGAACGAGGATTTTTTGCTTCAGTTCGGAATCCTCAGACTTCAGCCTGCCGGCGGTCGATTCGCCAGGTGCTCCATGTTCTCTTTCTTTGACAAGGGTGTCTGAGGGATTGAAAGGTCCTTTTTTCCTCAGACTTTTTTCGATACTCTCGGCAATGATCTCGGCCACCCTTCCCTCGTGGCTTATACGCGAATATTCCACGCGGGCTTCGATATCGAGTTTTATCTCCTGATTCAGCCAAAGCTCCCAGGGTATCCGCGAAGCTTTGTTGAAGAGCTCTTCGGCAGCACCTGCGCGAAATGGGGCAAACCTGCAAAGCACCCGGCTTGCGGTCCTGAGCCAAAGATTGCAGGTGTAAGCCTCCTGCAACCTACCGCTAAATTCCAGCCCGGCATCGCTTACTTCCGGTTGCGGAATATCCAGCCAACGGGTCTCGTTCAGACATATGGGTGCAAGCTCAGGCGGGACCACAATCGCGAACCGATGCTCCGGCCCGACGACGTGGGCTTTAATCCGGCGGGAAAAACCCGTTGTATGAATTTGATACGCGGCCACACTTTACCCGAAGAGGTGTTAGAGCAACGAATAACTCTACAAGGGCTCTAATGCTAGCAAATTTGCCAAAAAGATCAACGCTCCGATTTTCGCGCAGTTCGCTCCGCTTGCCTTTCCCAATGGCAGAATCCGGCATGGGTCAAAACCGATGGAAATTCAAACAGAACTGAATCAGAAGCTCTCAAAAGCAATTGACTTGAGGGCAAACCATGCTGTAGACTACAAAGCGGTGATAAGTCGGTTCAAATCCAACCTTTATCTTTCCTAACACATTAATTTTAGATCGCCTGCTTTTGGTTTCTTCCGCAGAGGAGTGGCCCGATGGAAGGGGGAGTCCGCTTCCGCCCTGATGTCCTTGGCCTGGACGCTTCCTACATGCCGAGAAGGTACTCGCCGGCATGGAAAGCGCCTTTGCCCGGATGGAAGGAGATGCTTGACGAAGCATCCGCCAAAATGACCTCGGCCGTACTGCCCTCGATTTTTTTTCGAGCCGATGATATCGGAGCGTCCAGCAAGGCTTTTGAGGCTGTGTGCAGGCTCTTTCGACTCTACCGGATCCCGCTGGCGATGGCGGTCATTCCCGCATGGCTCAGCGAATCCAGGCAGGAAAAAGTTTTCCGGGCGGCGCCCGTAGATGAGGATCTCTGGAACTGGCACCAGCATGGCTGGAGACATATCAACTGGCAAAAAGAGGGCGCCAGAAGTGAATTCGGATCGGACAGGGCCCCCGAGCGCATCTACGAAGATATTCTTCAAGGCCGCACTAAAATGGAGCGCATTTTCGGTCCAAATTTCGTTCCGGTCTTCACTCCTCCATGGAACCATTTTTCCACTGCTACTCTAAAGGCCTTGCGCAAACTCGATTTCAAAGGCATTTCGGCGACGGCGCCATTTTCGCCCGGCGTAAAGTCCCTTTACGGTTTAAAACACTTTCCGGCCCGCCTCACCCTTCATACCCTAAAGCTCCAAAATCCTGCCGCTGACTTTGCCCTGTTGATCGATCAGTTTTCCGGGCTCTCAAAAATGAAGGAGCTGACCGGAATAATAATCCACCACCAGCAGATGACCCCTTTTGCTTTCGAATTCCTCGATCGGATGCTTTATAATTTGAAATATGTTATAGGAGCGCGATTTAGCAGCTTTAAGGAGATGTTGAAAAGCCTCGATGAAAGACCGGCCGGCGCTCGTTTACGCTGACGCAAATGGAAACATATACGACTGGCCCGCTCTGGAAATGGCGGTAGCCAGCGCAAACAAATGGCAAAGGCCTCGATCGGCTGAACTGATTCCGCTCCCCGAAGGCAGCGAACTGTTCCTCCTCCCTGAGCGTCTGCCGGTTGGCTTCAACCGCAAAGGGGGCAGGTTCGAGCCTATGTCCTCAGACCCTTTCGAGCCGGCCAAACCTGCCCGCGCTGTAGCCGCATTCATTTCCCCTGCCTACACGCGACTATACTCCCCCGCTTACAGGACCGCTGTCCGCGCGCCTGTTCTGCCTCTTTTCGCTTACACTGCCGTGGGCTGGCTAAACGGCGGTTTTGTAGTTCCTGCAGTGAGAATCGACAGTGACCAGCGGCAGGATTTCCGCAATTTTGATCCAAAACTAATCGAGCGAAACGCCGGCGGACGCATGAAAGCGGAGCATAAAAACAGGCTCTTGCAGCACTTGGGCCGATGCGCTCTTACCTACGGCTGCCCCGCAGCAAGAAACCTGTTCATGAACCGCTGGGAGGCTCCCCTTCCCACCTCTCCGGAGTGCAACGCCCGGTGCATCGGTTGCATCAGCCGCCAGGATGGCACAGGCCCGTGCGCAACCCAGGATCGTATCACCTTCGTACCTACGCCTGATGAGATATGCGGCGTTGCAATCCCACACCTTCAGAAGGCCCCTCGAGCCGTAGTAAGCTTCGGGCAGGGCTGCGAGGGCGAGCCCCTGCTGCAGGCCCAAACCCTTGAAGCCTCTATCCGCATGATGCGCAAAGCCACGGGCCGAGGCACCATTAACCTGAACACAAACGGAAGTCTTCCGGACGCTGTGGAAAAGCTCTGCCGGGCCGGTCTCCAGAGCATCCGAGTCAGCATGAACAGCGCGCGTCCCGAGTATTATGAAAAATACTTCCGCCCGAAGGGTTATAGCTTCGAGCACGCGAGGCGCTCCATCTCCGTTGTCAAAACGAACGGCGGTTTCGCATCTATCAATTATTTCGTTCTCCCTGGATTTACAGATCAGAAAAGCGAATGGAACGCCCTCAGGAAACTAATATCCGAAACCCGTCTCGATTTGATTCAGATGCGAAACCTAAATATCGACCCCGAGTGGTACCTGGACGAGCTAAGACCGGACCTGAGCGAAAGGGAGATTGGCATCCAGCGCCTGATCTCGCAAATTCGGGATGAATTCCCGGATGTCAGGCTCGGCTATTTCAACCCTCCACTGGATTAGCTTCCGTTCGGAAAGGGTCCTTTTCCGCCCTGGGGTGGCGGGGCCGCCAGGCCGACTTGGCCACTGCCTTCGGCGGTGGGCGGCAGGGCCGCAGCCGGGATCGCCACTGCCTGCGGCGGTGGCAGAACCAGAATCTCGACGCTATCCCTGACCTGTCCATGACCAGAGGCGGTACCCCTTCCGGCTAAAGCCGGTGCAAGGAATGACCATATTATGTACGCCTCCCGCAACCATTTGATTTTCCTAGCCAGGACGAAAAATCCTCTCTTTCCGAATCGGAAACTCCAATTGTCTCATCCGGTGTTTCTGATGAACACTGGATTAACAAAGGAAGGTCTCAGGCCGGAAAGCCGGACATTCCAATTCGAAGCCGATCTCCACGCTTCGCAAGGCGTTGCGAAATCCGATATTGCCTCCACACTTGAGCATTATTAAAGGCATGCTTAGTTTGCAAACGATTTAGTTTTGCAATCCACATGACCCGTCATGAACAATCGTCAACCAGAGCAAATTAAAAGGAGGAGAATTTATGTCTCTCACATTGCCCGACCTGCCGTTTGCGAAAAACGCGCTCGAGCCCTATCTCAGCGCAAGGACCCTCGAGTTCCACCACGACAAGCACCACAAGGCCTATGTCGATAATGGGAATAAGCTCATTGCCGGGACCGATCTGGAAAAAGAAGACGCCGAGTCCATAATCAAAAAAGTTGTCGGGGACGCTTCCAAGGCCGGGATATTCAATAATGCCGCCCAAGTCTGGAATCATTCCTTTTACTGGAATTGCCTCAAACCCAAGGGAGGGGGTCGCCCCACGGGCCAGATAGCGCAAAAGATCGACGCAGACTTCGGAAGTTACGAAAAATTTGCAGAAGAACTGAAAAACGCCGGAGTTACACAGTTCGGAAGCGGATGGGCCTGGCTGGTAATCAAAAACGGTAAACTTGAGGTGACCAAAACCGGAAACGCCGATACTCCGGCCGCGCACGGAATCAAAACGCTGCTGACCGTGGACGTCTGGGAGCACGCTTACTACCTCGACTACCAGAACAGAAGACCTGATTACATACAGGCCGTTATCGACAATCTGATCAACTGGGATTTCGTAAATTCGCGCCTTAAGTAACAGCAGGCGCCACGCAACAGCGGGAAAAAATCATATACACCTGCAGACGGAAAAGGCGGGCAAACAGCCCGCCTTTCAGTTGATAACTCTACTCGAGGTTAATTGGGGTAAACGTTTCCAGTTTCCAGAATGCACCACCCATTTCGGGTTTTCCCCAGAAGCAGGTTGACCTGCCAACCTTTCCGGCAGTGGTCGGTTATCTCTTTAGGGACACGCACTTCGACGATGCCTGAAGTCGCTATCCCGGACAGGATCAAGATTCCGGGATGGATCTGGTCGATTACGAAGTAGTCGTCCAGCTCTGCAGTCCAGTATCTTGGCGCATGGCTCTGGGCGTATTCATATATCAATCTTGCAAGCCGTTCGGCCGCGGGCAGCTCTTTTGCTGCTTCGGCGGCAAGCCTGATAACCCGGTCGGCTATTTCTTTTCCGATGTAACCGCTTTCTTCCAGCCACTTCACCAGTTTTTTTGCAACTACTCCCGCTGCCTGAAGCAAGGCCTCGGAAGCCATGACTTTTCGTATCATGAAATAGTTCAAAAAGTTGGGCAGGGAAGACACAATCTTTTCAGGGCCGAAAATAAAACAGAATTCGAGGTTTTTCTGGAAATAGAGCTTTTCGTAGAGAGCTACTTCGGACGAAGTATCCAGGTCATGATATCCATGTCCGTTCAGACAATGGCGCAAAAGATCTATGACCTCTTCATACCTGTTGAAGGTCCGGGGCTTCAGCCGCTTTTGCTGATCCTTCAGAAAAAGCGACAGCACCTCGTCGATGCTGGGCTGCGAAACCGTCGGAAAATGTAAAACCTTTTTGCTCTCGCTCATATTTGTCACCGTTTATACTCGACCCCGTTATATTCGCCTTCCGCACGAAGGGCAATAGCGAAAATCGCGATCCACGAGATAGCCGCACTGGCGACACCTGTCCTTGGGAGCTTCAGGGGAGGACTCCCGAAAATCACCATCCGGGAAGGAAATCGCCCCGCAGCGATCACAGATCAGAACGGGATCGCCTTTTTTAACAGAAAAAAGAGGAATAAAAAACAGACTCAGATAATGATCTACCCGCTTCAATCTGGCTTGTACCAAGCCACAAGCAGGGCAAATTCCCGGAGTCTCGTCCAGAGTAACTGTCTTGGGCTGAACGCCACCGATCAGGAAGAACATTTCTCCCCCGCGCCTCAAAGATTTGAACAGATATATAGCATATTTTTCAGGGGATTGCTATGCCTCGAAATAGGCTCAGTGTGTGTTGACTTTCCGAGTGAAACAGGTCAACATGACTATATCTTATCAGAAGGGGAGGCAACAATGACCAGGAAAACCATAAGCGTGGCGGAAGCTAAGAAGCATCTGTCCGAGCTGCTCGGACGCGTGGCCTATGGGGGAGAGCAGATCGTGATCACGAAGCGAGGGAAACCATTGGCCAGGCTGGTGCCGGCGACCGAAGAGTCCAAACATCTTGCAGAGGCAAAAGGATGGCTGAACGACGAAGATGATTTCTTCGAGATTATTGACCACATCGTCGAGGGTCGCGATAAGCATATTCCGACAGTTTTCAAGGGGCAGGGGGCGGAATGAGGTATGTTCTGGATACCAACATACTGAGCGAATTGTTGAAGAAGCGGCCAAATCCTCACCTGATTGCGCGCCTGCGCTCAAAACAGCCTGAGTCATTATTCACGTCGTGCATTTGCGTTATGGAACTTCGTTTCGGTGCTGCCTTACGCGGTGACGCTGAAATATTTTGGGAGAAAATCACTGAAGAAATACTTTCCAAAGTGACCATTTTGCCGATAGGTTCTCGCGAAGCGGTAACCGCGGGAGACCTTCTTGCCTCCTTTCAAAAGGCAGGTCAGATCATCGGGATGGAAGATATCCTGATTGCATCGACCGCCCTTAGCCAAAACTGCATCATGGTTACAGCGAATACTCGTCATTTTTCCAGAGTGGAGTCCCTGAGTGTTGAGAACTGGGTGGAGCCACTGTAAATGTCAGCCCTCTGGGGTACCCGCCGTTTTCCTTCCTCTGCCTGGACATAAAGACGAGCCAGTCTTAACTATCGTTCGTAATCGTTCACCGCAGTCCGTCGTGTCCCTGCGGTACATCCTAAACCATGAAGAAAACCGTAGTCTTTTCGTAAGAGACAGACATGGAGGTGAACAATGCGTAAGCTCAGAAAGATCAAGACGGTCTCAGTAAGTAAGCCCACCATAGAGGGGGCCGGCGTTCATCTTAAAAGAGCTTTCGGTTATTACCAGGTCCCTCAGTTCGATCCTTTTCTCCTGCTCGATGACTTTCGCTCCGATAATCCATCGCTGTATCTCCCAGGCTTTCCCTGGCATCCGCACCGGGGAATCGAGACAATCACCTACGTCCTGCAGGGGGACGTGGAACACGGCGACAGCATGGGAAACAAAGGCGATATCAGCTCTGGAGACGTGCAGTGGATGACCGCCGGGAGCGGCATCATTCATCAGGAAATGCCCAAGGGAGACCAAGCCGGCCGTATGGGTGGATTTCAGCTCTGGGCGAACCTTCCCGCGTCCATGAAAATGATGGAGCCCCGCTATCGTGACGTCCGAAATGAGCAAATACCGGAGAGATCACTGGATGGAGGCGTAAAGGTCAGAATAATCTGCGGCAAAGTGAACGGGGTCCAGGGGCCGGTGCATGACATTGTGATCGATCCCGAGTACCTCGACGTCACAATGCCCGCCAATTCCAGGTTCGTCCATCCAATCGCGAGCGGCCATACCGCTTTTGCCTATGTGATCGAAGGAAAAGGATACTTCGACGAGGATCGGGATGCTTTCGGCCATCAGGTCGTTGGCAGGAACTACTTCGATCTCGATCGCGAGTGCATCTGCGTCAATGAGAGTCTCATCCTGTATGAGGACGGCGACCATGTCTCCATCAGCGCCAAAGACGAGAGGCTCCGGTTTCTGCTTGTCTCGGGCAGGCCCATAGGTGAACCGGTTGCCTGGTACGGACCCATCGTTATGAACACACAGGATGAACTGCGGGTGGCCTTCGACGAGTATCGCAAGGGGACGTTTATTCGAGAAGCGGGAAGCAGGTAGCAGGAAGCGGGAAGAGTGAATGAAAAGCGGGCAAATCGGTGAATTGGGGAAAAATTACTAACATGCTCCTGGTAAAAGCGTTGGCGAACAGGTTTTTAGCCACTCACCCATTCACCCGGCTTGTAGTAGCACACTTAGTGGTTGAAATCCCGTCCCGGGGAGCTTAACATAAAATAACGATGCCATAATATTCTGGCAGGAGATGAGCCATGAAAAGATCTGCCGTCCGCAACTTCCATGTCCCTTTGCCCGAGGATCTCTATAACAAACTCCGGGAAGAAGCGGGCCGCTCCGGGTCGCCTGCAACGGAATTAGCCAGGCGCGCCATTGAGGTCTTGCTTGAGCAAAGAGAGAGAGCGGCTCTTAATGATGCCATTGCGCGCTACGCGGAAAAGCACGCCGGAACGGCCTCCGATCTGGATAAAGCACTCGAGGCCGCATCAGTAGGGCATTTGCTTTCCGTGGGGCAGGTCCGCAATGAGGAGAGGTGATCTCTTTTGGGCTGACCTCATTCCTCGTTCCGGCACCGAGCAAACGGGCAGGAGACCTGTCGTCATTATGTCCCACGACTCATTCAATCTAACCCCTGGCTGGCGTTCCATTATTATCGTCCCGATTTCCACATCGGCAACTCAAGCCATGCGAGGGCCTACAGCCATCCATCTGCCTAAGGGGGCGGGAGGGCTCAAAAAAGAGAGCATAGCCCTGTGCCATCAGGTCACAATCCTGGATCGATCGAAGCTGACTGAACGCATAGGAAGTGTCCCCCGTAATTTCATGGATGAGATCGAAAGTGGCTTAAAGGCTACGCTTGATATCCAATAAACCGGATAGCTCGGTGAAGGTAACTACCCTGTAAACTTGGTGGGCTGCGCTCCGCTTAACCCACGGCTCTTTTCATGGTTCCAGAGTGTCCCAAAGGGAGATGAAATGCTGTGGTGAATCGCTTTTAATCTTTTGTTTTCGGCCCGAGCGATCTCCTACTGGACAATGGCATTCTTCAGCCTGGCCACGTAGTCCCCTATCCTGCCCGCTATATTTCCATCCTCCAGATTGGATTCGATCAGCCTTTCAAAAGCGCTTCCCACCACTATTCCGTCCGCAAACTCCGACACTTTTGCGGCGTCTTCCGGGGTGGAGATTCCGAACCCGATACAGATCGGCAGACTGCGGCAGTTGTTTCTTAAATCATGCGCTACGCGCGCTATTTCTTCGCGATTTAATCCTCCGCTGCCTGTAATACCCGTCATGGAAACCAGGTAAATGAATCCTGAGGCCTTCGAGGCTATCCGGGCCATGCGCTCCGGGGGGGTGGTCGGGGCGACGAGCCGGATAAAATCAAGCCCATTTCCCCATACGCCGGTCAGTTCATCAGATTCTTCCGGCGGGAGATCTACCACCAGGGTCCCATCGGCTCCAGCCGCCACCGCATCCCTGTAGAACTCATTGGCTCCGTAGGCCAGGATGGGGTTATAGTAGCTGAAAAGCACTATTGGAATCGAGCTGAACTCTCTTACGCAGCGCACCATTGCGATAACGCTTCCCATGTTCACTCCGGCAGAGATCGCGCGCGCCGATGAGCGTTGTATGACCGGGCCGTCGGCAGTCGGGTCGGAAAAAGGCACGCCCAATTCAAGCAGGTCCAGCCCGGAGCGGCACATTTGCCTTGCTATCTCCAAGGATCGGCCAAGATCGGGATCTCCGGCCGTAATGAAGCCCACCAACGCTTTTTCTCCCCTGCCGCGCAGTCTGCTGAATGTTTCTTCTATCCTGCTCATGACAGTTTATCCTTTCTTCCGGACGCCTCGCTCTGGAAACGCGCCACGATTCCCAGGTCCTTGTCTCCCCGCCCGGACAGATTCACGATGATGATGTTTTTCGACGGCAGTCGAGCGGCTTCGACCATAGCGCGGGCCACAGCGTGGGAGCTCTCGAGGGCAGGGATGATTCCTTCGATCGAGCTCAGCAGATGGAAAGCTCGAAGTGCTTCTTCGTCTAAAACGCTCTCATATCGCACACGGCCCGTGTCCTTTAGCCATGAATGCTCAGGGCCTACGCCGGGGTAGTCGAGACCCGCAGATATCGAGTGCGCCTCCTTGATCTGCCCGTTTTCATCCTGCAGTACGTAGGATTTGGAGCCGTGAAGAACGCCGACCGATCCAGCCCCGAGGGTCGCCGCGTGCTTTCCGGTGCCGATTCCGTGGCCGGCCGCCTCTACTCCCACCATTTCCGCCGGCTCATCGAGGAAGGGATAGAAGAGGCCCATCGCGTTGCTTCCTCCACCCACACAGGCCACCAACATGTCCGGCGCCCTCCCTTCGGCTTCCAGAATTTGCGCCTTAGCCTCATCGCCGATCACCCGCTGAAAATCGCGCACCATTGCCGGGTAGGGATGGGGACCGGCAACCGAACCGATAATGTAGAAAGTGTCACGCACAGAGCTGACCCAGTATCGCATTGCTTCATTCATGGCGTCCTTCAGAGTGCCGGTCCCCGAATCAACCGGCACTATTTCGGCGCCCAGCAATTTCATCCGCTGCACGTTGGGGGCCTGCCTGGAGATATCTTCGGTCCCCATGAATATCCTGCATTCCATACCAAAGAGGGCCGCAACCGTCGCTGTAGCGACTCCGTGCTGACCCGCCCCGGTCTCGGCGATCACCTTGGACTTGCCCATCCATTTGGCAAGAAGCCCCTGACCGAGCGTGTTGTTGATTTTATGAGCGCCTGTGTGCGCAAGGTCCTCCCTCTTCAGATAAATGACTGCCCCACCGACATGGGCGCTTAGCCTGCCGGCCCGAAAAAGGGGAGTGGGCCTCCCGGCGAAGTCTTTTAAAAGCAATTTCAATTCCTTCTGAAAAGCCGGTTCAGTGCAAATTGACAGGTAGGCCAGCTCCAGCTCGATGAGCGCGGGCATGAGCGTTTCGGCCACGTAGCGCCCGCCGTAAGGGCCGAAATGGCCCCCTGCAATCGGTTGGACCGATTTTTCCTCAGAAAATGAAGATATATTTGCCAAATCATTCTCCGCCGATTTCATTTGAATATCCTCCCTGGTCCCGTAAAATCCCCCCTGCCCCCCTTTACAAAAGGGGCAGATTTGTGTTTTGCATTCCGAACCGCCTCGATAAAAGCCCGCACTTTAACGATATCCTTTCGTCCCGGCTCGGATTCCACACCGGAACTAACGTCAACGGCGTCCGGGCCGAATTCATAAATCGCATCGCCCACGTTTTCCGGACTAAGGCCTCCTGCCAGAATGCAGGGAAGCTTACCCGCCAGTTCCCCGGCTTCCGCCCATTTCCAGCTCAGCCCGGCCCCACCCGGAACAACCCCTCCCCCACTCTCGATCAGGTACGCGGAGGCACGGTAAAGGTCAGCTTCAGACAAAAAAGGCCTTTTTTTCACAAAAAGAGATTTGATTACGCTTATTCCAGCCATCTCAAGCGCTTCAACCATCTCGGGAGGTTCAGTCCCATGGAGCTGTACGCAGTTCAACCGGCAGAATTCGGCCTTTTTCATGACCGCCGGGAAAGACTCGTCGACAAAAACGCCGACCTTCCAGACCTTCTCCGGAAGACTTTCGCTGATTTCCCGAGCTCTCTGCCCGCTTACCAAACGCGGGCTCGGAGGATAAAATACAAGCCCTATGGCGTCCGCGCCCATTTCCGCACAGGCAACGGCCTCGTCCACCAGTGTCAAACCGCAGACCTTTACCTGAGGGGGGCGACGAGGGGGGGCGGGGCCGCCAGCCGGGTTTGCCGCTGCTTTTGGCGGCGGCTGAGAAGCGGAGGCCAAAGTGCGCCCTTGCAGAATCTCCGCGCGAGGCACATCGTCAAGAGATGCCCCGCAGTCTATCTTACAACGATGCCGCCCGCCTTTATTCATGCTTCCGCTCCATGCAAAGCCTTCAGAAACCTTACGGGGTCCTCCGACCTCATGAGACCCTCGCCAATCAAGAAATTCCATATTCCGGCGCCAAGGAGCCGCTCGATATCGGAGCGGGTGTGAATCCCGCTTTCGGCGACCAGAACCAGGCCGGGGCGGTGGGACCGCCTGCCGACTTGCACGCTTGCAGAATCGCCGCGCGCACGGGCAACTCGGCCTGCAAGGCCAATGGAGGTCGAAATGTCAGTCTTAAAAGTCGTCAGGTCGCGGTTGTTTATGCCGACCAGCCGCGCCCCGGCTTTAACAGCGGTTTCGAACTCACTTTCATCATGCACCTCTACGAGGGCGTCCAGACCGATTCCCGAGCACAATGATAGGAGGTCCCGGAGAGACTCCGGCAAAAGCGCCCGCACTATGAGCAATACAGCATCGGCCCCCATAGCCGCCGATTCATAGACCTGGTAGGAGCTTATGACGAAATCCTTTCTTAGCGTGGGCAGTGAGGACGCAGATTTAACTTTGCTCAGATCATCGGGACTCCCGCTGAAAAAGTTTCGGTCCGTTAGCACAGAGATAGCTGCTGCGCCT
The DNA here is from genome assembly GCA_052143075.1 of Syntrophobacteraceae bacterium. Taxonomy (GTDB): domain Bacteria; phylum Desulfobacterota; class Syntrophobacteria; order Syntrophobacterales; family Syntrophobacteraceae; genus SbD1. The sequence continues at coordinate 38,679 of JBKQTS010000222.1, forward strand.
CCGAGTTCATAGTTCCGGGCATATTCAGCGGGATCGACATTTTCCCTTATTATGCCTTTCGACGGAGAAGCCCGCTTTATTTCGGCAATTACGTTCATCCCCAACGGACCCGGACTGGCAAGCCTCTCAATAAAGGCCCTCCTGCCGCCCGGCTTCTCGGCTTCACGCCGAAGGATCCGCTCCGGCGTGCGCTTTGCCGCTGTCCTGACCTCGTCTCTTTTGCGGTCGAGAATTTTCGAAAGGAAATCGGACATCCTCGTTTATCCTACCTTCTCAAGCCCGGTGAACCGGATGAGCGCTTCAAGTTTTTTCATTGCCCTGCCTTCGTCAATGGAAGCTTGAGCCATTCCGATACCCTCGCCGAAATCATGCGCGACCCCAGCGGCAACCAATGCCGCGCCCGCATTGACCGCAACGACATCTCGCCTCGGCCCCTTTTCACCGGACAGAATCTTCGTGGCTATCTCCGCGTTTTCAGCCGGCGTCCCCCCGGCCATATCCAAAGGGTTGGCCGTGCGGCCCAGGAGTTGTTCGGGAGATACGTCGTAGGTCCGGATCGATCCATTGTTCAATTCGCAGACCCTGGTCGGAGCGCAGACGCTGATTTCATCCAACCCTTCATGCCCGTGAACGACGAAGGCACGCTTGGCTCCCAGACGCTGGAGCGCGCGGGCGAACATTTCCGTCAACTCCGGGGCATAGACGCCTATCAACTGGCAGTTCGCCCCCGCCGGGTTTGTCAGAGGCCCTAGCATATTGAAAATCGAACGTACCCCCAGCTCCTTTCGCGCCCTGGCTGCATGCCGCATGGCTCCATGAAAGAGCGGCGCAAAAAGGAACCCTATGCCGATTTGCCTCACCGCCTCTTCCACCACTTCCGGACCCACCTCCAGGTTTACACCTAAGGCCTCCAGCAAATCGGCACTGCCGCACTTGCTCGAAACCGAACGGTTTCCGTGCTTGGCCACCGTAACTCCGCATCCCGCCACAACGAAGGCCGCCGTAGTCGAGATGTTGAAAGTGTTTGAAGCGTCGCCGCCCGTTCCACACGTATCCACTACTATATCGGCGTTTGTTTGGATCCTGGCAGCTTTACGCCTCATGGCGCGCGCAGCCCCCGCAAGCTCCGAGAAAGTCTCGCCCTTAGCGGCCAGCCCTGCTATTATGGCCCCGATTTGAGCGTCGGTCGCATTGCCCGACATGATCTCACCAACAAGTGCGGCCATTTCCTCCTCGCTCAGGTCTATTTTGCCAATCAGCTTTTTGAGGCTCTCGCGTATCATATTTTTTCCCCCAAAGCCCTTTGCCCGTTTGCAAGCATGAGAAAGTTTTTCAAAAGCCGCTTGCCAACGGGCGTCATAATAGATTCCGGATGAAACTGCACACCTTCGGTGAGGTGTTCTTTATGGCGGATTCCCATAACTTCGCCATCCTCGGAGCTGGCCGTGACCTCCAGGCATCCAGGCAGGCTTTCGGGCGCCACGGCAAGAGAGTGGTAGCGCATTGCCTGGAAAGGCTCTGCAATTCCGGTATAGATAGACTTCCCGTCCGCACTGACCGTGGAAACTTTCCCGTGCATAAGTCTCTTGGCGTGAACCACCTCGCCCCCGAAGGCGGCTGCAATCGCCTGGTGGCCAAGGCAGATTCCGAGGATAGGTATTTTTCCGGAAAATCTGTGAATGGCGGCAATAGAGACTCCGGCGTCCTCCGGCCTGCATGGACCTGGAGAAATTACGATTGCCGAAGGTCCGAGCCTTCCGATATCGTCAACAGAGACCACATCGTTTCTCGCGACCTCGACCTCAGTCCCAAGCATCCGGAAATATTGGAAAAGATTGTAAGTGAAAGAATCGTAGTTATCGATCATGAAAAGCATGGAATTAAACTCCTTGGGCGGAGTTAAAGAATTACTCCGCTGAACCCGGTTTAAGCCTCGCGCTGTTTCCTTCGAGCAGTTGAAGCGCCCTGCGGATGGATTCGGCCTTGTTGACCGTTTCCTGTCTTTCTCGCTCGGGGTCGGAGTCGGCTACAATTCCAGCCCCAGCCCTAACTGTCATCTTGCCGTTTTGAATACAGGCAGTCCGGATGGTGATCGCAAGATCCATGTTCCCCGTGAAGGAAAAATATCCGATTGCCCCACCATATGGACCACGAGGCTCATCTTCCAGCTCAGCTATAATTTCCATGGCCCTGACTTTCGGAGCGCCTGAAAGGGTCCCTGCCGGGAAAGAGGCTCGGAAAAGGTCGAATGCATCCAACCCTTCACGCAAATCGCAGTTTATGTTGGAGACAAGGTGCATTACGTGTGAGTATCTTTCAACCACCATGAGGTCGGTTACCTGGACTGTGCCGATTTCAGCCACTCGACCGAGGTCGTTCCTGCCCAGATCTACCAGCATGAGGTGCTCGGCCCTTTCTTTTTCGTCCTGCAGCAACTCGTCGGCAAGCTCCCGGTCCTGCTGCTCGGTTTTGCCGCGAGGGCGAGTACCGGCAATAGGGCGAAGCGTGGCGACGCCGTTTTCGAGGCGCACCATGGTTTCCGGAGATGAGCCTACCAGGACCGTATCGTCAAAATGGAGAAAATAGAGGTACGGAGATGGATTTATGAAGCGCTGAGCGCGGTATAGTGACCAGGGGTCGGGGGAGGCCGGACAACTGAACTGTTGTGAGAGAACCGCCTGGATGACGTCCCCCTCCCTGATGTATTCTTTGATTTTGGCAACCCCGGAACGAAATTTCTCAGGTTCGGCATCGTGATCGAAAGGAAATTGAACAGGCGCATGGCGGGAGGCCACTTTGGGCGTACCCTCGAGTTTGCCTTTCATCTGCTTCAGGGTCTCGAGCGCCCTGTCGTAGGCTTCATCGGCCTCCCCGTTTTCAACAACACCGTATGCCACGAGGCTCAGCGTGTGGCGCAGGTTATCAAAAATGAAAAGCTGTCCGGGGAGGATAAAATGAGCCATCGGAACGTCTGCCGGCAGCCGGCTTTGGATCGCTTCGAAAAAGGATACGAACTCATAGGTGAAAAATCCGACCATGCCGCCCCAGAACCGGGGGAGCCTCGCAAGCTTTACCGGTTTGTACTGAGCCATTAAGGAGCGCAGAGATTTGAGCGGATCTCCGTGATGGGCAATGCGCTCCTTTTTAGCCCCGCTCTCGATTTCAACTTCATCACGGAAAACTCTGACCGTCCTGGTAGCCGAATTTCCAAGGAAACTGTACCTTCCCCACCTCTCACCGCCCTCCATACTTTCCAGAAGGAATACAGGCCCATGGCCATCATATATTTTGGCCAGCGCGGAAACAGGAGTCTCCGTATCGGCCAGCACTTCCAGACAAACCGGGATAAGGTTTCCCTTTTCGGCCATAGTGCGGAATTCAGATCTTTTCGGATAAAACCCCAATTGCATTGTTTTCCTCCTTCCCGGAGCGGGCTTGGGAACCGGGACCGCCAGCCAACTTGCCCGAGGCCTTCGGCTTCGGGCGTTTTCTCCTATGGTTTTGCGCCGGAGCGGGCGATGGGACCGCCATAACCGTTCTCGCGGCATCCGTTTGTTGACGTTTTGTACACGCTGAAAATTGACTCTGTCTGCCTGCACAGATCGGCGAACTGAGCAGGATAAAGCGACTGAGGTCCATCGCTAAGGGCGGTTTCAGGAGCATGGTGCACCTCCACCATCAGACCATGGCATCCGACTGCCACAGCAGCGCGGCTGAGAGGAATCACCTGGTCCCTGAAGCCCGCCGCGTGGCTTGGGTCTGCGATCACCGGCAGATGACTCTCCTGCTTGACCACAAGAATGGCGGAAAGGTCCAGGGTATTGCGGCTGTGGTGGGCGAACGTGCGGACCCCGCGCTCGCACAGTATCACCTTGTCATTCCCTCCCTCCATCACGTATTCGGCCGCCATGAGCCACTCATCTATGGTAGCCGCCAAACCCCGCTTTAGAAGAACAGGTTTTCGGGACTTTCCGGCCCGCCGCAGCAGGCTGAAGTTCTGCATATTCCTGGCGCCGATCTGGACTATATCCGCGTATTGCTCGACGATATCGTAGACTTCATGGTCGATTGCCTCGGTAACCACCGGCATCCCGGTTTCCCGGCGTACTTTCGCCAGGATCTCGAGCCCTTCCTCTCCCAGTCCCTGAAATGCGTAAGGAGAGGTCCTCGGCTTGAACGCGCCCCCCCGAAAAATCCGGGCACCTGCCTTCTGCACCATTCGAGCGATTGTAAGCGCCTGGATCTCGCTCTCAATCGCGCAAGGCCCGGCAATGATGGTGAGATGCGCGTTACCAACCCGGACTCCGCCAACTTCTATGATGGTGTCCCAGGCCTGGGATTCCCGGCTCACGAGCTTGTACGGGCGGGTGACCGGAATAGCCTCTTTTACTGCTGGAAGTTGCAGGAATGATGAGGCGTCCACCGGACCGTCATTGTGGAGAACGCAGATTGCCACCCTTTCTCCACCCGGAATTGGCCTGGCAATGTAGCCCTTTTGCTCAATGCCGGAGACAACCGCATCAATTTCCTCAGTTGTGGCCCCTCTTTTCATTACGACAAGCACCTTTTGCCTCCTTTTCGCGGCCCGAACCTCACAAATGGAAAGGGACCGCAGAGTCTGTCCACGGTCCCTTCCGACAAAAACGAAAGGACCGTGAGCCTTTGTGCGGCCCACGGTCCCAGCATGTATTCTAATCCAAACTGATGGCTATCCCGTCAGGCGCGCACCTCCCAGGTAAACCACCAGAACCAGCAATTTGCGGTATCGAAATAATGATCCATCATCTTGTCCCTTGATCAAAATTGATTATTCTTTAACAATCGGAAAAGAAAATAGCAAGAAAATTCTTCAGCCTCAAAAAATTTTGTTGTCCTATATCCGCCACCAGCCCCGCCACGCTAATTGCCGCTGAGCAAGCTGGCCCGACATAACGGTTTAGGGTTAGCAGATCAAAATCCCGACAAATTGACATCGACCCTTCAAGCTGGTATCATGGTCGCGTTTTCTCGAGGGGACTAGGGCCCATCGTTATATCTCTCCTTTTTCTGAAGCTGAACCTAAAATAGCACCGATTTTGCATATTCTCCTCAAGTATCCCCCTTGAGAAAATAGAGCCGGAGGGGGCTTATACTGTTACACCCGCATGGGGGCGGCAAACCTTTTACATCCCAGAAGAAAACATCGTGGGGGACAGGGGGAAAAGATGCAGAACTATTTCAACGCGCCTTACGAAATGTTTAGCGCAGCGGCTTCTTTAATGTGCAAATCCATGCAAGTCGCTCCTAAACTCGGTCGGGCAGCTTTCGCTCAGACAATGGCGGCTCAGGATTACTGGAACGGAATGTTCAGACACGTCACGGCATTTATGGCGCCGTCAGTAAACGCTTTGAATGCTTTCACAAACACCGAGAAAGAGAAACTGCCCGCAAACTCTCCCGCTGAGAATCTGGAAGACTACAGTGAATTGTTCAAGCTGAATGTCGGGCTTGCCGGCACCGCGATGACGGGCAGCCTGCGAGCCATGAACAGTTTTTTTTACAGTACTCTTAGCAAAGGTTTTTTAGCCTGGATGAATTCATTCGAAGATGAGGACAGCCTGAACAATTTCGCCAGCAGGCTGCGGGAGGTTCTCAAAGTAACGGTTCATGAATACCCAAAGGCCATAGAAGAGATCAAAGCCGAATTCGGCTTCCACCTGGACAACGGCGGCTACTTGAAGGTGGCCGAAACCGAGCGTTTCGAAGTCTATCAGGTACTTCCCAGCCTGAAGGCAATAACGCCCAGAAGCAAACCCATTCTGATCGTCCCTCCCTATGCTCTGGGCGCCAATATTTTGGCCTTTTTGCCGGGAGAGCAAAAGAGCTATGTCCATTGTTATGCGAATCAGGGGGTCCCGACTTACGTCCGCCTGGTCAAAGACATCGATACAACCGCCGCAGTTCGAACCATGACCGGAGAAGATGACGCTCTCGACATACGCTTCTTCTGTCAGGAACTGCTGGCAAGGCACAACAGGCCGGTCACCCTCAACGGTTTCTGCCAGGGCGGCTTACTGACTCTTAATGCGCTATTATCCGGCGAAGTCGATGGCCTCGTCGACGCCATGATTACCTGCGTGACTCCGGTGGACGGGAGCCGAAGCAAGGGTTTGGTTAATTACATGAAGGGTATCCCTCCGAGGTTCAGAGACATTAAGTATTCTGAAAAAATGTCTCCTGACGGAAATACCGTTATTGACGGCTCTATTTTGTCATGGGTCTACAAGCTGCAAAACCTGGAGTCCGAGTCACCGATCGCCTCCTTCCATCGCGACATTGCCATGTTTGACAGCCAGGCAACTCCACGGCCCAGAATCGCCAAGACTGCAGCGGCGATCAGTTACTGGCTGTACCACGGTCAAAAAGATATACCCGTTAACATTACCAAGATGAGTTTTGATTCCTATTCGACTCCAATCGATGAAGAGGGGACTCTGCCTTTCACCCTTTTCGGCCGAAAACTCAATGTGAAGCGAATTGAAGAGAAAAAAACACCATGGCTTATCTGCATTGCCGACGGGGACGACCTGGTTGACAAAGAAGCCTCGCTTGCCGCGCTCGACTATATCGACGCCGAAGTATGTGTATTCCCGAAGGGCCATGCGTCCATCGCAACCTCGTGGTCGATTCCGACCTCGACATGTGCGCTTCACCTTCGTTTTCCTCAGCCAGGGGTGTCTCAAGTGGAGCCACCCAAAATGTGTAGAGGGCCGGTCCGCTTCCAGATGGATCTGGACGAGGCCATCGACGCCGCTGCGCGCTGTTGCGAAGCAAAAGGAGACCACGAGGCCGAACCTGATTATCCAGGCACGAAGGAAGAGGCCGTTGAGACAATTCTGGAAGCGCTCGTTGAGCCGGCAACCAATGTGGATGCCAGGGGACAACAGCTTGTGGAGAATCGGAATTGGCTCGTGGGCGAAGAGGTTAAAATCGAGTCGGCATCGCCGCTCAAACCGCTTGTTCTAGTTCCCCCAACCAGGAAAGCCGCCATGGGGACAAAAACCGGCGCCGCCTCGCCGAAGCGGCGCACATCCAGAAAAACCACAGCGTCCCAAAAAGCTGTAAAGTGAAGATGAGGGGACGAGGTGATGCGTAATCATCACCCCGTCTCCGTCTCACTCCCTTTCCAGCGCTCCCCGGTTGGCCGGCCGGTTTGCGAATCCACTCTCTGCAGGAGTTCTTCGAGTTTTTCTCTAAGCTTGCCTATTTCATCGGATAGAGCGTCCACTCCCCCACCCTGAGGTTTTGGGCCGGTTTTTGAAGGGCCATAGACCCGGCGCCGAATTTGACAGTATTGTTCGTAGGCATCCGCTGTTTCATGCAGCAATTCGGTGTAGCCGGGCGACCTGAACAGGTCCAGGTAGGAACTCTCGAGCACCGAAAACCAGACGCCGGACGCTTCCTCGATATTCTGAGGGACCTTGCCTTCCGCATGCATATCACCCATGGTTTCGGCCAGGGCTTTCGATGCTTTGTCCATTGGAAGATAAAGCTGATACAGGAGTTCGCTCATTTTCTCAGAAAAGGCAGTGTACTTACCAAGCAGATCCTGCGAAGAGCCACTCGCACCAGCATTTCGAATCAGAGCAAGAAACTTCCCGATGGACTCAAGCCAGATCAACGGCGCATGGCTCAAAGATTCTATGTCATGGATTGGGGAAGCGCCTTTGCGTACATCGTCAAGCCATTTCTTCTGGATCTCCACATATCCCTCGAACCCTGTTTGCATCAGGTTCGATACAAGCTCGGCAAGAGACTCTTCGTCACCGGCACCGTGTTTTTTGTCTCCCGTGAAAGCGGCGAAGGAATCGGATATGGCCCGGGTCATATTCAGAGGTATTTGCCATGGGCCTTTCACTTTGTCCGATTGTGTCAACCACGTGAACGGAATCCCGGCAGGCATGGCGGATTTCGACCACATATCGACTATGAGCTTGTTCCAGAAATCAAATACCGGGTTGTCCATCGATTTGAAATGCCCCTCAATATTCAGCTTCCGCTGCACAAGTTGAGCTCAGCCCCTATAGGGCGCCGGGGACGACTTCCTTTTCCTGATTCAATCGTGACAAGGCCCAGGCCGGCACCTGCTCATGAGATATGTAGCCAGCCTTTGCCCAGTAATGATCCGGCGCGCTCAGTTCAATGAACTTCACCTCATTCCGGTTCAACAGGGCGAAGTAGCTCATCCTGGGTTTACCCTCTTCCTTTTCATGGCCCAGTCCGACAATCCTGCCATCTTTCGGCACCAGGCGCCTCACCGATTCACATGGCATGGTGCATTCAGCCAATTGTTCACAACTCTTGCAGCCTCCAAAAACTTCTATGACCTGAATATCAAAAATGTCATGGTCAGGATTATTCAGCTCCCATCCGCAGAGATCGTTTTCGCCGGAATCCATAGTCATTCCTTTCTCGCTCCTTGGAGACAACTCTGTCTTGAGCCCCCAGACGCCGGTGTAGCACAGTGAACGGTCAAGCTTATCTGTCAACTCAAAAGCGGATTAGCTTTGATCGCGCCAGACTCCCGCGCGTTATCTTGGGACAGAATACCCAATGGTAGTAATTATGAAGCATCGGGATGAGAGTGTAATGGGTGAAACACATTATTTTCAAATATAAAATACCGTAGGGGGCAGTAGATATCAGTTCATTGAGTGAACAAAACATTCAAAGGGCAGGATTGGCACAAGGCAGTTTTACGGCAGTAAAGATGCCCGGTCCGAACCAGCAGGGCATGGAATTCCTGAAAAAGCGGCACGTCGGGTTCCATTGCTCCCATGAAGTATTCCCGCAGTTCCTCGTAAGAAATCGACTCCCCCACCCATCCATGTCTTGAGAAAATTCGGTAGGTATATGTATCCACGACAAAAGATGGTTTAAAAGCGGCATACAAGACGATGCTGTCGGCGGTCTCCGGGCCGATGCCCCTGATTCCCAGAAGATCGGTCCGCAGGGCCTCCATATCGCGTGACAGGAATTCTTCTAAACGGCCATCCCATTTTGTCAGGATATGATTGCAGAAGGCCTTTATCTTCTTTGCTTTTTGGTTATAGAAGCCCGATGAGCGAATGAGCGCTGCGAGATCCTGTGAGCTAAGCCCGCAAAGGCCCTCGAAGCTCAACAGATCATAGCGACGCAGGTTGCCGATAGCCGTGGCCACATTTTTCCATGCGGTATTCTGCGTCAGTATCGCACCAAGTATGACCTCGAACTGAGTCTCGGCAGGCCACCATCGCTGGGGACCCAAAAAAGCGAATAGCCTGTCGTATATCTCACGCAGCAACTCTCGTCTGATAGACTTAGATACAATACTAAACATGTTTTTATAGGCCTATACCGGAAAATAGTTCCTCGGCGCAGCCATGCGAGGCGGCCTGGCCCAACTGTGGCACGTTTGAACAGCGCTTCATGGCGTGCGGCGCTGCACCATAACGAAGCAAGCGCGTGAGAATAGCCGCTCCGCGTGCCTGCAGCGCTTCAGAAAGACATAGCGCCGCAGGCAGGCCTCCCTTCGCATCGTATCTCGCGATGCGCGGAAGGCCGACCGCACCGCCGGGGTCTATGATGCGCGCTGGGCGTGTGCGGGAGGCCTTCTCTGTTTGTGCTCAATCCAGTCCGACCCCCGTCAGTACCGTTCGACATTTAGCGCAGGCGCCATGCTTGAGGTTCTGTTTGCTGATGGAATAGCCGATTCGGGTTATCAGCACGGTTCCGCAGGAGTGACAGTACGTATTCTCGCCGCTGTCTCCGGGCACATTCCCTGTATAGACGTGATGAAGGCCGGCTTCCAGCCCTATTTGCCTTGCTCTTCTGATTGTTTCGACCGGCGTAGGCCCTCTGTCGCTCAGATGAAATGCAGGATGAAATCGGCTGACGTGCCAGGGAGTTTCAGGCCCCAGGCCGACCAAAAATTGCGCAAGCTCCTTCAACTCAGCTTCGCTGTCGTTCAACCCGGGGATGATGAGTGTTGTGACCTCAAGCCATATGCCTTTTCTTTTCATGCCCTCAAGCGTCATTAGAACCGGCTTGAGGCGAGCGCCGCACTGTTCCCGGTAGAAGGCGTCATTGAAGGACTTGAGGTCCACGTTGGCAGCTCCAAGAAAAGGGGCGACCGTATCCAACGCCTCTTTGCTCATGTAGCCGTTGGATACGAAAACGTTTGCAAGTCCGCGCTCTTTTGCCGGCGCAGCGACATCGAGAGCATATTCCATAAAGATGGTAGGCTCGGTGTAAGTATAGGAGATTGTGGCACATCCCTCTTTTTGTGCGCGGTCTGCAATTTCTTCTGCACGCACGCTCCGGCCGTAGATCCCACCGTGGGTTCGGGGGGACTGCGATATATCAGCGTTTTGGCAGAACAGGCATTCGAAATTGCACCCGGCCGTAGCAATCGAATAACTTGTTGTACCGGGAAAGAAATGAAACAGCGGTTTTTTTTCGATAGGGTCGACATGCTGGGCAATCAATTTTCCGTAAACCAGGCTCCATAACTTGCCTTCCCTGTTTTGGCGCACTCCGCATTTTCCGGTCTCATCCGGCTCGATATGGCAGTGCTGCGAGCAAAGAAAACAGTGCACCCGGTTTTCATCAAGCCGCTTGTATAGCATTGCCTCTTTCACGCTCAGTCCTTTAGAATAAAAGTGGAGGTGAACAGGTGAGTAAGCGAATTGCTAAGAGCGCGGGTGCACGGTGAGAGGGTAAAACCTTAACCCGTCCTGCTGTTTTTCCTATTCATCTGCTCACCCGTTAACCGAACTTTCAGGTGCGCCTCCAGAAGCCCGCCAGCAACCTAAAGACTGAATCGAAACTTTTGCTCCGGCGGGGATTTCATCGAAAACAGGTGTCTGCAGTGTGCGAACGCGGCACCGCATATCGATCCGCATGGCAATGAAATGTCCAAAAGGATGCCTCTGCAACAGAGGAATTCGCTCCACAAGATGAATGTAGCGAAGAAATGGCAGCGGTAAGGAAAAGCATGTTCGCCATTCAATAGGAACGGCGCCGGAAAGAATCCCGGTGCTCATTCTGCGAAGCTGAAAAACGCTGAAGAACTTGGCGCGGCTGTAAACCGAGTCTTTCCAGAATCTTTGGATGCCATAGTGGAGCCGCCCGATCGAAAACTTGTTCAAGACACCAAGCAGCACATTTCGGCGCGCTACGCGGAAGGCTTCTTTAATCGCCAAGTCCGGGTCGTCGACGAATTCCATGGAGGTTATCAGTGCCACTGTATCGAATTCGTTGTCATCGTAGGGCAGGTTTTCAGCAAATCCCTGATCCAACCGCACTTTGGTGCCAAGCCGCCTGCGCGCAAGCTCAAGGGCCGAGCTCGAAGGCTCGAGCCCGGCCACCATATGCCCTTGCGACTTGAACCATTCCAGGAAAATACCGCTCCCGCAACCCACCTCCAGAACTCGCTGCGGGGAAACGGGCGTCCATATCTTCAGGAAAAGCTCTTGTTCGAACGCCAACGCCCTTTTCCCCTGGGGAGAACGAAACCAGTTCTCATGGCTCTCGGCGTCAGCTAAGCTGAAAACATAGCCCACATCAAACCCTTGCAAGAATGCCGGCAGCGATGAGCAGGACGCAAGAAGCTCTTCGCCTCCTGCTTCTCACTGCCGTGAATTCTATTCGTTAAGGAAAATAGCCCCGCGGGAACCAGAGGTGACCATACGAGCGTATCTGGCAAGGTATCCGTTCTTAATTCTCGGCTCATGTGGCTTCCATGCTTTCCTCCGCTTTGCCAGCACCGCATCGTCCACCATCAGCTCCAGTTTCTTGTTCGGGATATCCACGAAGATTTCATCCCCTTCTTCGATCAACGCAATCGGACCGCCAACGGCCGCCTCTGGCGAAATATGTCCTATGGCAGCCCCCGTAGTGCCTCCGCTGAACCGGCCATCGGTTATGAGCGCTACATCCAGTCCCAGACCACGCCCTATAATTGCTGCAGTCGGGGTTAGCATCTCCTGCATCCCGGGGCCCCCTCTGGGACCTTCGTAACGGATAACCACCACATCCCCCGGTACGATCCGACCGTCCAGAATAGCGTCAGCAGCATCGGATTCGCTTTCGAACACACGCGCCCTGCCCTTCCTCGTAAGCATCTCCTGCGCAACCGCCGACTGCTTGACCACAGATCCTTCCGGTGCGAGGTTCCCATAGAGAACGGCTATCCCTCCCTTGTCATGATAAGGATTTTCGAGCGGCCGGATAACCTCGGGCCGAAGAACGCGCACTTCTCTGAGGTTCTCCCCCACCGACCTTCCCGTAACGGTGAGAGGAGCCGGATCTATCAACTCGCGGCGCGAAAGCTCCTTCATCACAGCCTGTACGCCCCCGGCCGAATTGAGGTCTTCCAGGAAATGCGCTCCACCGGGTCGCAGACTGCAAAGGTGAGGCGTGCGGGAGCTGATCTCGTTGAAAACGTCAAGGTCGAGGCGGATTCCGGCTTCATTTGCAATTGCCGGAACGTGGAGAACCGTGTTTGTGGAACAGCCAAGGGCCATGTCCACCGCTATTGCGTTTTCAAAAGCCGCCCTGGTTGCGATGTCGCGCGGCTTGAGGTCCTTGGCCAAAAGGTTCATTATCTGCATCCCTGCTTCTTTGGCGAGACGCACCCTGGCCCCTGTAACCGCCGGGACCGTTCCGTTGCCGGGCAACCCTAATCCCAGGGCCTCAGCCAGGCAATTCATCGAATTTGCCGTAAACATGCCCGCGCACGAACCGCATCCCGGACATGCATGGTCTTCCAACTCTTCCAATTCATGCAGGGAGATCTGTCCCGCTTTTAGCGCGCCCACGCCTTCGAACACCGTTATGAGATCCACCGGTTTTCCACCCACGTGACCAGCCAGCATTGGGCCGCCGCTTATGAGAATTGCGGGAATGTTAAGTCTGAGCGCGGCCATCATCATTCCGGGTATGATCTTGTCGCAATTCGGGATCATGACCAATCCATCGAAAGGATGAGCCATGGCCATTATTTCAACGGAATCGGCTATTAACTCGCGGCTTGCAAGGGAGTAGCGCATCCCGGCATGATTCATGGCGATGCCGTCGCAAACACCGATGGTGCTGAACTCGACAGGGGTTCCGCCGGCCAGCCGGATGCCGGCCTTGACCCCTTCGGCTATTTTGTCCAGGTGAATGTGACCCGGAATAATTTCGTTGGCTGAGTTGACAACACCTATGAGAGGCCTGTCGATTTCCGATTGAGTGTAGCCCATGGCTTTGAAAAGTGACCGATGAGGAGCTTTCTCCACACCTTTTTTCATTAGATCGCTTCGCATCCCGTTATCTCCCCTTGGTGAACAATGAATTTCTGCAGCTAAAGTCTAAACATATAATAATTACAATATTTTTGGTTATTTTGGAAGCAAAAACGCCTAAGCCGCAAAGTTGACAAAGGATTTTCCAACATATATAATTTTGTATGAGCTCGATATTCGGTCCTGTACCATCACGGCGGCTGGGACGATCCCTCGGAATAGACGTCATCCCACCCAAGACATGTTCTTTCGATTGCATTTACTGCGAGTCGGGACCGACTACCCGTCTGAGCGTAACCAGAGAGAATTTCGTCGACCCATCAGAAATCCTCGCGGAATTGAGCGCCTATTTCCGCCTCCATCCGAACTCGACGGATGTCCTGACCTTGTCGGGCGCCGGCGAACCAACCCTTTATGCAGGCATGGGAGAGCTTATTGCCGCAGTTAAGAAGACTTACCCCCGGTTTCCTTTGATCGTGCTCACCAACGGCTCTCTTTTGTGGGAGCCGGAGGTGAGACGCTGCCTTTTGAAAGCCGACCGCGTGGTCCCCTCATTGGATGCCGTCACCTCCACCGTTTTCCGCAACATCAACAGACCTCATCCATCCATGGAACCGGAGCAGATCATCGAAGGAATACGGGCTTTTCGGAAGGAATACAAAGGGCGGTTACATGTTGAAATAGCGCTGGTCTCGGGCGTCAACGACAGTCCAGAAGAGCTTTCGGCGCTGGCGCAGGTCCTCGAGTTTATAAGGCCCGATAAGATCGAACTGAACACGGTTGTCCGCCCTCCTGCGCGCCCCGGAACCAAAGGCCTCTCCGATGCGCGAATGGCGTGGGCAGCCTCCTTTTTCAGTTCGCTCAATGCAGAAATAGTGGGCGTATTCGAGGCGGATAAGCAGGACTGCGGCGAAGAACAGATGGGGCTACGCATAATCGAGACGGTGGAGAGGCGGCCCTGCACTGTTGCTGAACTGGCCGCCTCTCTCGGGGTCCCGAAAAAAAGAGTGGAACAGGAATCACGAAGACTTCAAAAGCAGGGAAAACTGAACAAGCTTTGCTTTGACGGAAAACTGTTCCTCTGCCCTGCCGAATGAGGCTGAATTCGAGCGGGAGCGCGGCACACAGAAAATATAGGTCTAATAAGAACTATTTGACCTATTGTTTTGCGTACCGGCATCCTGCATAATCAATACGGCAATCGCTCACATCTGCACGTCACTTCTGACAGCAGGCGGGGCTGCAAGTATCTCCACGGGCCTCTCGGGCAGGGTCTTCGCTATCAGGGTATAGGTAAAAAGCCTGCGGGCCAGGTCTCTTATCTGCTCAGCAGTGACAGCCTTGACCAGATCCGGATAGCGCTGACCGTAGTCCCACCCGAGGCCCAGCACTTCATCGAGCGCCGCCTCCGACGCCTGGCTGGTGAGGGTCTCCCTGCCCAGCTTCAGTCCTACGAGCATGGTCTCCTTGGCCTTCTCGAGTTCGCTTTGCGGAACAGGTTCATCCTCGAGCCGCTTCAGGTTTTGCTGAATCACTTCCTCCACCTTGGGCAGATTCGCCATAGTGGTCTGCGTGATGACCCCGAAAAATCCGGCGCTTTTCCCGTAAAATGGGAAAGTACCCACTGTATAGACCAGGTTTTGGTCCCCACCTCGAAGCGAGTCGAATATCCTGCCCGCCGGAGAACCTCCTCCTGAGAGCACCGAGGTAAGCACATCGAGCACGGGCCGGTCGGCGCTGTTGACATCCAGACCGTTTGTACCGATGAAAAGCCCTGAGCTGTTCTTTTCGTTTTTTATCTCGACGGTATGATTTTCGACGATCCGATGAGTCTCGTCGGGCATTGGCTTTTTAACCGGCGCACCACTCCATTTCCCGAATTTTTGCTGCACCAGATTCCCTGCCTTTTCCGGATCTACATCGCCATAAATCGCCAGGACGGAATGAGTCGGATTCACCATTTTGCGGTAAAATGCAACTATCTCCTCACGCGTAAACGACCCGACGGACTCCGCTGTTCCCAGCTTGTCGTTCACATAGGAAGTTTTCTGGAAATAGTTTTTCTTGAACAGTCGCATCACCTCGGCCTGCCAGCTCTCATCGAGCTTTCTTATGGCAATAAGGGTATCCTGCTTCTGCTTTTCGATCTCGTCCTCAGGGAACTGGGAGTTCTGGGCAATATCGGCAAGAAGGTCAACGGCCCAATCGAAGTCTTCTTTGAGCACCTTTATGTAGATATGGTAGGTGTTATTGTCCGATTGGGCACCCATTTCGCCGCCGGCATTCTCCACTTTTCCCAGTAAATCGAGTTTTTGCATGGATTTCGTCCCGGCGGTCAATAACCCGGCCGTAAAAGAGGAGAGTCCGGGACGATCCAGAGTCTCCAGTGAAATGCCGCCGGTCCCGAAAAGTTGCAGGGTTACCATAGGAAGGTTGTTGTCCTGTTTGATCAGCGTTTTCAACCCGTTATTCATCCGGCTGAATTGAACCGGCGGGGTGTTCGAAGGCGGGCATTCGGCGGCGGCATTCTGGACCTCCGTGTGCGGAGGCTTTATCACCGCAACGTTCATGCGGTTATGCACCAGATATCGCCGAGCCACCTGTTGAACCTCTTCCACCGTTACGGCACGGACCCCGTCAACATACTCATCGTCAAAGTAAGGGTTCCCGGAGAGTAAATAAGATGAAGCAAGGGTGGCGGCCCTGGCCGAAACGGATTCTTTTTCGAAAACGTGTTGGGCAATGGCCGTTTTTTTGGCTTTATCCAACTCCTCCGCGCTGATTGGAGTAGTCCTGAAGCCCTCAATTTCCTCATCGATGTCCTTTAGGGCCGAGGGCCACTGAGAAGGCGCCAGGGCCACCGAGATAATAAACTGGCCACGCACAAAGGCAGGCGTCCAGTTCGAGGCGCTGACGCTGAAGACTTTGTTCTGCTTTTCTTTCAGACGGCAATGCAGACGGCAGGTCTCGCCCTCGCCCATCACCTGCGCGAGAACGTCCAGGGCGTAGAGGTCTTTTTCATAAGCATTTACCGATGGAAATCCGATCATTGCCTGGACCAGCCTGACTATAGGAACTTCTTTTTCCTCCCACCGGATGCTTCCCTGCAGGGGCTCTTCCGGCAGGACCACAGGATCGGAGTTTCTGGGGAGAAAGTTCTTGGTCTTTTCCGCCACAAACTGAAGGACTTGGGGAGCCTGAACATTGCCGGATATGGCCACCACAACGTTCTCCGGCTGGTAGCGCTGCTGATAATAGTCCACAAGGGCCTCCCGGCTCTGTTGAACGAAAACTTCTTCATACCCGATCACGGGATATCGAACCGGGTTTTTTTGGTATGCCGTCTGGACGAATAGCTTCCACAACTCCGTACCCGGGTTGCTCTCCCCCATTTTCATTTCCTGCTGGATCACCTTCTTTTCCCTGGCAACCTCTTTCGGGTCCGCAACATTTTCAGAAACATAGGAAAGCAGCAGATCGAGGGCATCCTGCCAGTGGCTGGCCCCCGTGTTTATGTAGTACACCGTCCTGTCAAAACTCGTGTAAGCATTGGTTTTACCGCCCATCGCCCTGATCCGTTCCTTGGCCTGTTCTTCAGTAAACGAGCGCGTCGTTCCTCCGGCCACTATGTGCTCGAGATGATGGGAAAGACCTGCCCGCAAGTACTTTCCCTCGAGTGCGGATCCGGCCCGAACGAACACCTGGGCGGAAACGACTTCAGCCTCGGGCTGTTGATGAACCAGCAGCGTCAGGCCATTTTTGAGCACAACGAAAAGATCCTTGGGTTTTGAGGCAAGCGTGCGCTGCACGAAAGGCTCCGACTGAGGGGAAATAAGCGGACATTCCTTGCCTTCATCCGGAAGCGCGGCTGGGACCAGTCCTGCACAGACACTAAAGGCCATAAAGCATATCAGAATTACCCTTCTCAACATCATCAAAGTATTCCTTTCAAGATATTTTACGGAAAAGTCCTGTAATTCTAATTGACCGGTCAATACAAATTCCACAAGATTTATAAATGGCCGCGCAAAAAACGGAGTTGAATTTAGAACTTATTGGATTCGATCAGGCTGGAAATGAGCTTAAACCTGTTGCGTACGCCGTCGGGGGTCGGCCATGAAAGTGGGGGGCGAACCAATTCAACCAGGTACCAACCTCTACGGGTCGTACCGATTTCTGCGGCAATGTCGTTGATCTGCAGCGATCTAAGCAACTTTTCAAGAAAGGACACGATTTTCCTGCTGAAAAATTCCAGCCCTATCCCCTGCTCTAACTGCCGGTTGGATGAGATTGCGTGCCTATCGAATCCGCACTGCGCCCCACTCGAAACTCTTTTTATTATCCCAGCGCATGTGTAATTGACGAAAACGAGCCGAAAGCACTCTTCGTAATCTAACATTTTTTGAATTATCAAAGGGTTATAAATCTCACACAGAGTCCGCAGATCATCCGCATTCGATACCCGCCGTGTAATGCCATCCGTCTTCGGACCCATTGCTCGAAACGGAAAAGAAAAATCTTCGACGATCGAGCTTTTTTGTCGTCCGTAATAGATGCGCGTGAAGGGATGAGGACACTTGAGAAACTGAAACAAAACTTCCTGTATCACTCTGGATCTTTGAACGCTGTACGCGAACGCGCTGGGAAATGTTTTTTTCCCGGCCGCCTGCAGAATCCTGACAAACCGTGGAGTGGGAAATAAAATTTGGCTGGCTGAAAGCAGCATTTCCCTCTGCTGAGGGGTATAGTCTCCCATGGAGGGACGAATGCCAAGAGTTACCAGTTGTTGGCAGGAACGAAGGAATGGGGCGATTGCGACCAGCTTTTCCCGCATTGGATTTTATCAGGTAAGGCAGGCGAGAGAAGTTTTTGAGTTAGTTTCCGTCCGGGGTTTCCGGATGGACGCGAGTTAGCGCCCAGCCTCTGGAATGCCCATTTGGCCATTGAGCAGCAGGTCCGGGTGAACGCCGTAGTTGTAACTTCGCATACGAAAATAATTATCAAGTATTCCCACTCTGGAATCAACGTAATCATAGATGGTAAGGCGGCTGTCGCCCGAGTCTCCATCCTGGCACACATCCCGTATGGCGTTGAAAAGGTTTTTCTGGAAATGGACCGGAACAGCCAGGAAAACCACATGAGATTTCAGGGCGTGCGAACACTGAAGCATAACGCGTGGGGAAATAAACAAAACCCTCCCCTGCGAAGCTCCGGCCTGCGGAACATTGTTGTTCTGACCATCATCGTTCACAATCTTAGGATTGGCGCAAAACTGATTATAGGAAAAGGTCTTTATACCGCGCTGGCTCAACTCGGCGCTCAATGCATCGTCCTGTTCCTCTCCTCCAGAAAGCACGAGGACTCGCTCCACTCCTTTTTGAAGTTCGATTTCCACATCGTCCACGATTTTGCGGTTTCTTGCGGGGTTCACCATGAGGTCTCTGAGCATCGACTGGTAATCCGCCCTGGAATTATAGGGGTAGTTAAAATCCGTTTGACGGGCAATTACTGTTCCCGAAATAACCCCGCGACCTTCACGTGCGTCTTTTTCATCGATTGTGTAAACGACATCGCCCAGATAAAAATGAATCAGCTTTAAAAGACGGTCTTTTCGCTGAACAGTGTTGGATAGACCCAAAACGTAGCGGCAGTCGAAACTCGTGACCAGGCTGGTAAGAATCTTCGATGGACAGCGCTGGGATTCGTCGAAGATTACGTATCCGACTTTGTCATAGATTTTTCTCCAGTAACGCATTATTTCGCCGGTATGGCCGATAGTGATCTGATTTCCGACCTGGTGAGTCCCGCCGGAAAAGATACCCACCTCTGAGGCCGGAATCTGCAGGAAGCTATGAATCTTCCTCAGCCAGCCATCGAGAAGGTCCATTTTTGGAATTACAATCAGCGCGGGCTGGCGCCTTTGAGAAATGGAATAAAGAGCAATAACTGTTTTGCCGCTCTTGTGACCCCCGACCAGGGTGGAGCAATCGTGCTCAAGTACAGCTTCGGCCGCATCCTGCTGGTAGCTCTTCAATTCACCGTGGAATTCGATCGAGATCGGATCGAAGAACCGCCTCCTGTCGATCATCCGGTAAGGGACCTGGTATCTTTTGCACAGATCGATGAACTGGTCGAGGAATCCTCTGGGGATGAGATAATTTCTGCCTTTCTGTTTCATGCAGCTTATCTGGGCCGGGATGTTGCCGATCCATTCGCCGCTGTTGTGCCTCATTTCGTAATCCGGATTGGTAAAAACAAGCCGTTCGTGGAGTTTTCTCTCGAGAATGGGAGGCAACCCCTCAACAGGTAGTTTGATCCACTCGGCAAGCAAGACATTGACATTCTTGACGAACATTTTCAAAACCTTCCGCCGACGGAGTGGGGCCAAAGCAACTGCCCCGGACAATCGGTCAGGATACTAAGAGCCAACCAGGAGCGCTCGGCCCGCAAACCTCTCGACACATCTCAGCCGCCAATTCACCGCGAACCAGTTGATATTTTCTCTACCGTGTAATTTTTGAGAACGATAAAAGATCCACCAAGAGTTACGATAACGGAATTATATCGCAACCCATATGGAAAGTGTTATATCGATCTAACTTATTCCCTAAAAGGAGCCTTCATGGAAAATCATTCCCCGCACTTACAAATTATAGGACAACTTGCTCGAGAATACGATGAAAAATATCGAGAACTGGAAAAACTAATTTCCGAAACTCAGCCTGACAATATTCCGCCTCAGTTGAGGGCGCTTGCCGAACGTGCTACAGACCGTTTTCGCTCGGCTCAGATCGCCATGCTCTCCATACCCGAATTATTCGATGGAGAGGAAGGGCAAGGGGCTGTACAGGCCATGACGGCACTATGCCGGGCGTTCGACGAAATGCGCATACTTTTTCATTTCCTGTTTGAAAAACATTCACCGGCCGATAAGCTCTGACTGCACTTTGGGGATGCTATTACGGCTGCCGGCAAATCAGTCCTTTTTTGATGAAATAGTACAGTTCGGCCTGCTGCTTCATCGGTCCGGCAATCCTTTCCGCCGCCTCTCCCGTCCCACAGAAAAGATCGAGGCGTCCCGGTCCCTTAATGACTC
The DNA here is from genome assembly GCA_052143075.1 of Syntrophobacteraceae bacterium. Lineage (GTDB taxonomy): Bacteria > Desulfobacterota > Syntrophobacteria > Syntrophobacterales > Syntrophobacteraceae > SbD1. The sequence continues at coordinate 59,082 of JBKQTS010000222.1, forward strand.
CGCCAGTGTCCTGGTTGAGGACCCACCGGCCAAAGCGTTCCCATCTGAGGATTTTACCCGATGAATCATACACCGGCTTCTCGCTTACCAGGAACGCCGGCGCACAAGGTGGGTGGAAGTCAGGATCTGCCGCAATTGATCTGCCTGCCGTAAGCACGATATCGAGGCTACCAAGCGGGCCTTGAGAAACCCATTTGAAAAAGACATAGCTCTCGTTTTTCCACATAATATCGTTCTCACTGTCCGGATGGGAGCGCAAGTACTCGCTTATCGCCTGCATGGACATCCCCTCAGGTGAAATCGCCCCGCTCTCGATAAGATCCTTCCCGATGCTGTGATATGGCCGCCCGTTTGATTCTGCGTAACCCACCCGCATTTGCGGCCCACCAGGATTGAGTCTGATCACACCGGACCCCTGGATGTGAAGAAAGAAACAGTCAACCGGGTCCCTTAGCCACACCAGAGGAGTGGTCGGTTGCGCCGCGTGCTTTTCAAGCACCTGGTTCCCGTCTATTTCGGAGCGTGAATAGTATGGAATCACGAAGTTTTTTTCCAAACGGCCCACCAGCCGCCGACCATGGAATTTATGGCGGTCGAAGCGGTCCAGCTCAATCACGAGAAGATCTGAAGGAACGGGATAAATCGGCCAGCCAAATTCAACTCCCGGTTGGAGACTTCCCTCCAGCACCGGTTCATAATACCCTGTTAGAAGCATCCTGCCGGAGTTGTCCGCAGGGACCACCCTAAAGATATCGAAATCGTGCGAAAGCCTGTCGGCGCATAGACGGCCCGAATCCACAAGAGAGGCAAAATGATTGAGAGACGCCCGAATCACCTCTGCAGGCACACTGATGCGGCCCAGACAAACCTGCCTGTCTCCAGGAATCCCGGCATACCACGAAAGGCTTTTCTCAATGGCAGACCGAAGGGAGGCGACCGGCTCATCGTCTTGAAACTCAGGTAGCTGAGCTGGGGAAAGTCGTTCAAGCAGTGGTTGCTCAGAGGGCTGAAGAGGTGTGCGAGAAGGCTTTGAGGCACAGCCAGTCAGGAGAAGAATGCATATGAGCCAGAAAACCGGGGATCTTCTTTTGATGCTCATACGCATTCAATTCCCGCCGGAAGGCATGTTTGTCTAAGTGCCCATCTCCCACGAATGCAGGTAGGCGTCCTGTTCCGAAGTGATCGAGTCGATCTCGATTCCCATGCTCGCAAGTTTGAGGCGGGCGATTTCACGGTCGATATCCATCGGTACCCGGTAGACCTGTTTTTCCAGGGATGCATGATTTTGGACAATATATTCCGAACTCAGCGCCTGGTTTGCGAAGCTCATGTCCATAACGCTCGAAGGATGGCCCTCAGCGGCAGCCAGATTGATAAGGCGGCCCTCGCCGAGCACGTAGATTCTCGTGCCGTTTTTCAGCCTGAATTCTTCGACAAAATCGCGCATGGTCCTCACAGATGAGGACATTTCACGCAAATCATCCAGATTCAGTTCGACGTTGAAGTGGCCCGAGTTGCAGACGATAGCGCCGTCTTTCATCATTTCGAAGTGTTCTTTGCGCAACACATGGATATCGCCGGTCAGCGTGCAGAAAAAATCGCCAATCGGCGCGGCCTTTTCCATAGACATAACCTGATAGCCGTCCATAACGGCCTCCAGTGCCCGCAGCGGGTTTATTTCGGTGACGATGACCTTGGCCCCCATTCCAGAGGCGCGCTTCGCCACTCCTCGGCCGCACCACCCATATCCGCTCACTACGAAATTGGCCCCGGCGAGCAACCGGTTGGTAGCCCGGATTATTCCATCTACCGTGCTTTGGCCCGTCCCGTAGCGGTTATCGAAGAGGTGTTTGGTATCCGCATCGTTTACCGCCACAATCGGGTACTGAAGCACCCCTTTTTCCGCCATGCTCCGAAGCCGGATTACGCCGGTAGTCGTCTCTTCAGTACCGCCGATTAGGTTGGCAAGAAGCTCTCTGCGCTCGGAATGGAGAATGCTCACCAGATCGGCACCGTCGTCCATCGTAACATGCGGCGCGTGTTCAAGCGCATTGTGAATGTGGCGGTAATAAGTTTCCTTGTCCTCGCCTTTTATGGCAAAAACGGGAATTCGCTCTGAAATGGAGAGAAAGGCCGCCACATCGTCCTGCGTGCTCAAGGGGTTCGATGCACAAATGCGTAAGTCGGCGCCTCCCGCTTTGAGCGTCTGTGCAAGAGCAGCAGTTTCGGTGGTAACGTGAAGGCAGGCAGCCATCCGTATTCCCGCCAAAGGCTTTTCTGAAGAGAACCTCCTCTGGATCGACCTCAGCACGGGCATTGATTGCGCAGCCCATTCCGCCCTTGAACGCCCCTTCTCGACAAGCCCCTTGTCCTTGATATCGAAATCCATTCATTCTCCTTGTTCACCAATCAGGTCGGAAAAAGAGCATGAAAAAGCCGCGGGCGTCTCAGGTGAGACAGCCCGCGGCAAATTGAAAACCCTTAGCATTGCTTTTTAACCGCGCTGAGGCCCGCTCTATCTCTCATGGTCTCCATCATATCGGTTTTCTCCCAGGTAAAGTCGGGATCGGTCCTTCCGAAATGGCCGCCGCAAGCAGTCTTCCTGAATATTGGCCTTGTAAGCCTCAGGTACTTTATCATGTTCGCTGGTTTGAAACTGAACAGATCCAGGACAATTTCCTGAATCTTCTCGTCGGAAACGCGTCCAGTGCCGAAGGTGTCAATCATCAACGAGACAGGTTCAGCTATTCCAATGCTGTACGCAACCTGAACTTCGACCCGATCAGCAAGATCGGCGGCAACAATGTTTTTGGCAACATACCTCGCCATATAGGACGCAGTTCGGTCTACCTTCGAGGGGTCCTTGCCCGAGAAGCCGCCTCCGCCGTGACTGCCCTGGCCCCCGTATGTATCGGCGATGATTTTTCTTCCGGTAAGACCGCAATCCCCCATAGGGCCGCCGACAACAAACCGTCCAGTGGTATTGATATAGTATTTGGTTTTCGAGTCGAGCAAGCCCTCCGGGATTACTTTCTTTATGACCTCTTCTATGATTCCCTCGCGCAACTTAGAGTAACTCACGTGCGGCGTGTGCTGGGCGGCGACAACCACCGTGTCCACTCTTTTTGGTTTGTGATCGAGATATTCGACCGTGACCTGGCTTTTTCCATCAGGCCGAAGAAAATCTACCATTCCATTTTTCCGAACTTCGGCGAGTTTCCGGGAAATCCGATGAGCATAGTAAATCGGCATGGGCATCAGCACAGGCGTTTCGTTACAAGCATAGCCGAACATCAACCCCTGGTCTCCTGCGCCCTGCTCTTCGAACAGTCCTTCGCCGGCGTTGACGCCTATCGCGATATCAGGCGACTGTTTATCGATGCTGCTAATTACCGCGCAAGTTTCCCAGTCGAAACCCATGGAGGAATCGTTGTACCCGATTTCTTTAATGGTATCTCTGACAATATGGGGAATATCGACATAAGTGGAGGTCGTAATCTCGCCTGCAACAAAAGCAAGCCCGGTTGTTACAAGGGTTTCACAGGCGACACGCGCTGTTTGGTCTTCAGCGATAATCGCGTCAAGAACGGCATCCGAGATTTGGTCGGCTACTTTGTCGGGATGGCCTTCCGTAACGGATTCGGACGTAAACAAATAACTCCTCATTGACATCTGGAAAAATCTCCTTTTTCAGGCCACCGCATCCGGCCCCGCCTCGCGAAGCGTCGAGAACTCAACGCGGGCCGGCACGGGAAACTTGTCCTGAGCTTGTCGAAAGATGTGCCGCCGAGCGGCACTTCAGTTTTTGAAGTGTTTCTGCAATCACACATAAAACAAGTTCGCTTTTTAAGTAAACGTAATCCCGCCTTTGGCCGGACTTATCAGATGCTTCTGGATGGTCACCAACTAAAGAATCGACCTATTTAACCACCGCCAGATCGATTATGGCTTTGTCGGCGCATTTTCTGTTTTGCGAATCCACCAGGACTACAATAGGTTTATGCGCTGCGGCTTCAGCTTGGCTATAATTTGCATAGGTGGCGATTATTATCAGATCGCCCGGAGCCCCCATTCGAGCAGCCGCTCCGTTGAGGCAGATATCCCCTTTCCCTGCCGGACCTGCAATCGCGTACGTGTCAAATCTCGCGCCATTGTAAATATTATAAACCTTGATCTGTTCGTAAGGCAGTATTTCGGCCGCCTCCATAAGATCGGAGTCTATCGTCAGGCTGCCTTCATAGTTGAGATTGGCATCCGTTATACGGACACGATGGATTTTGGATTTAAGCAAGGTCCTTTGCATGACTCTCCTCCCGGCAGACATCGTTTAACGTCAGGTTCAACTGGAACAGGTTGAGACTCAGAAGCAGATTTAGCAGCAAAGCCAGGCACCAAGCACGTGGGAGCTTCTTGCCGTGAGGATCGACATCGAGCTTGTTTTAACCTTTTCTGCGCTAGCTGCATCTCGTCAAACTCCTCGATGATGCGCAATAATTTTCTTAGCTTTTCAAAACCGCCGGCCTCCAAGTGCCCGCACCTGAACGGCCGTCCACACGGCACCCATGATTCGATATTGTCCCGGTCTCACACAAGATCCGGGCGGAACCCGCAACATAAACGAATAATAATTACCAAAAAAACCCAATTTTAGTCAAGTTCTATGACGGAATTTCGCAACAAAACCTTTAATAAATAATGAATTGCCTCCCAGTGCAGAACCCCGCTCTCGACACTCCGCGAGATTTTTTCCTTCCCACCTTTCCGATCTCAATTTATACTCCGCCGGGAAATCTGAGGAACAGATTCTAAAAATATCAATAAAAGGATTAGGATTTATGGGTGTCTATGAGCGGCAACTAGGACTGGTTGCCCCCTACTGGCGCAAAATTGCGCTCGCGATGCTGTGCATGGCCCTGGTGGCTGCCTGTGGCACGGCAGGCCTCTATCTTATCAAGCCGGCTTTCGATGACCTGATTGTCAAGAAAAACAAGGAGATGCTGGACCTGCTATGCATGGCCTTGCTCGTCATCTTTGGGGTCAAAGGCGCCTCTTTATGCGGCAACGCCTATCTCATGAGCTACGTCAGTCAGCGGATAATAACCAAGCTCAGGGAAGACGTTTACAATCACATACAGCGCCTGCCCGTTCCCTATCTGGACAAGATGAAAACGGGGAACCTGATGTCGCGCATACTCAATGATGTGGGCGCTTTACAGAGCACGCTTTCCGAGTCGGTGACGGGAATAATAAAAGAAACGTTCAGCGTAATCGGCTGTGTCGGCATCATGTTCTACATGGATTGGCAGCTTGCAATTGCAGCGATGCTCATTGTGCCTGTGGCCTTTCTCCCGATTTTCAAGGTCGGCAAGATGTTGCGAAGGACCGGCGCCAAGGCTCAGCAAAGCATGGCCGACCTCTCCGTCATAATGCACGAGACAATAGCCGGAAACCGGATAGTAAAGGCTTTCGGCATGGAGGCCTATGAAAAAAACCGCTTTCGCCATGAAAATGAAAGACTTTTGAAGCAGACCATGAAAGCGGTGCTCGTTCGCGCTCTCAACAGCGCGGCAATGGAATTCCTCGGCGGACTGGGCATAGTCTCAATTTTATTATATGGGGGTTACCAGATTATTAGCGGGAAAATGACAGGAGGAAACCTCTTCTCTTTTCTCGGCGCTCTTATCAGCCTCTATGAACCGGTTAAACGCCTGGCGAACATGTATTCTTCCATCCAGATGGGATTGGCGGCAGCGGACAGGGTTTATGAACTTTTGGATCAGCCCACCGAAATAGTCGACCAACCCCATGCGATGGCCCTTGAACCTGTCAGGGAACATATAGAATTCAGGAATGTCTCCTTCGGTTATGGGGCAAAACCGGTCCTGTCGGAGATCAACTTCACGGTTGACGCGGGACAGGTTGTAGCAGTGGTTGGCATGAGCGGGGCGGGCAAGACCACCCTGATAAACCTGATCCCCAGGTTCTATGAGGTCACTGAAGGGGTCATTCTCATTGACGGAATCGATATCCGGGACGTAACCCTTGCATCCCTGCGTTCTCGGATCGCCATTGTCACCCAACAGTCCATCCTCTTTAATGACAGCTTCAAGAACAATATCGCGTACGGCGACATCCGTAAAAGCGATGATGAAATAATTGCAGCGGCCAAAGCGGCTAACGCATATGATTTCATAATGAAACTTCCCAGGCAATTCGAAACCAACGTCGGTGAGCAGGGGATCAGGCTCTCGGGAGGGGAACGCCAGCGAATTTGTATCGCACGCGCTCTGCTCAAGGATGCTCCGATCCTCATACTCGATGAAGCCACCTCCTCGCTTGACAGCGACTCCGAGCTCGAGGTTCAGAAGGCCCTCGAAAACCTTATGAGAGGCAGAACGACGCTCGTAATAGCGCACCGCCTTTCGACCATCAAGAATGCCGATTGTATAATAACCCTGGCAAACGGGAAAATTGTCGCACAGGGGTGCCACTCCGAGTTGATGACGCTGGACAGTGAATACCGAAGGCTCTATCAGTTGCAGTTCTCTCAATTCTCCAAAGATGACCGGGGAATTGCTCTCAGACATCCCTGAGACGAAAATGAAACCGATCACCTCAAAAGAAGGCTCTCCCGGTAGCTGGATAATCTTTTCCTATTTTTTCAACATAGACGGCAAAGCGAGTTCGCAGCACATAGATGACCGAATCCCGCTTCTGGCATCACTCGGAGTAAAACCCTTCATCGTTTCCAGCATCTGTGCAGAGCGAAACCGCGATGTCGCTCACTTCAGGGTCCCGTCCGTTGCGCCCTCAGGAGTGCGCTTCGAACTCAGATATCTCGCGCGGAGAAACAAAGTTTTGAAATTCGCGGCCATTCCCCTATTGATGACGATCCTTCCGCTCTATCTCATCGAAAAAATCATTATCAATCTGGAGAGCGAGTGGTCATGGTTTCCGCTGGCTTTCCTGCGCGGGCTGCTGTTGTGCAGGAAATGTCACCCCGAGCTGCTCTATTCGACAGGCGGACCTCCGAGCGCCCACCTCGCGGCGGGCCTCGTTGCCCGTTGGGTAAAGATGCCGTGGATTGCGGAGCTTCAGGACCCGATCGTGTTCAAGGACTGGAAAAGGAGCACTGCCGCCTTGAAGATAAATTCAAGGCTCGAGCGGTTTATTCTCCAGAACGCCTCGGCGATCGTTTTTCTGACAGAGGGCGCCAGAGAAAGAGCGGTCCAAAGAACCGCAGCCGATGCCGCCAAGACCCACGTAATCTATCCGGGAGCTTGCGCGGCCGACGAACCGCAAGCTATCCATTCGAAAGCAGATTTGTGCCGTTTTGCCCATTTCGGGTCGTTCGGCGGCTCGCGCAACCCCGGGACATTTCTCGAAGGGCTTCAAATCGTGCTCGATCAAAACCCTCAATTGATCGAAAAAGTGCGATTCGACCTCTACGGCACGACTGACAGTTTCTCCGAAAAACTAATTGCCAGGTTCAAGTATCGGAAAGTCGTCACAGATTTCGGAAAAGTTCCAAGGCTGGACGCCCTGAGGGCAATGAGAAGAAGCGATGCGCTCGTCCTGATACAAAATTTGGACGACCTGTCCTATGAGACAATCCCGTCGAAGGTTTACGAATATCTCCGGACGGACAGGCCCATTTTGGGGCTCATCTACAAAAACCCTCAGTTGGAGAAGATACTCCTCGAACAGGGGCATTTCGCGGCGGAAGCCGATTCCCCGGCCCAGATAAGCATCCGGATAACTCAAATTCTGGAACGATGGGACAGAGGGGACCGGGATGCGCGAAGTTTCCCCGATTCTCCTTACTCAGTTCGGAATGCGGCAGAAAAGCTGCTGGCAATATCAACGTGGAAAAGCCTAAGGGCGCAGGCATCTCCTCGTCCCGGCTAGCCGCTTTGTTTAAAAAACTCATAAAACAAAGGGTCGGATAGAATAGAAGCAAAAACCTTCTCTGAGGCAGCCATGTTTTCTCTCTTGAGCCTTGCCATGGGTCTGAATCTTTCGGGAATGACCCGGCGGACCCAGCGGGGCAACCGTCCAAACTTGTTGTAATAGAGGTAGCTCATGGCGTTCAATTTCGCCAGATCAGCTCTGGATAGCGGTAGCCTGAAACCGGCTCCGTGATGATATATAAGGTCCTCATAAAGTCCAAACCACAGAGGATGGAGATCACGCCGGTTGCTCCTTAACATCGGATACCAATCAATCTTTTTTTCATTGAGAATTTTTAGCAGGTTTCCACCAACATCACTAAGATATTCACCCCGCGTGCTTTTCCAACCAAATCCCTCCTTCCAATCTCCCTTTATTGCCCTCCAGAACTTGATCGTAGTCAGGCAAAATGATGGATGCGGTTGGATGTCGCCGTCATTTTCTCTTCGTTGAATGGCAATGAGCGGGTACTTATTAAATTTGGAATGCGCAAAAGGAAGGACATCTCCAACGGGGAATGCATCCCCATCGATAAAGATCAACAAATCATCGTCATGTTCTGCGTTAAATGCAGCCATGTCAGCCAGAAGATTGAGCTTAACGGCATGAGACTCAATCGGTTCCGATGATGAGTAGAAAAACTTGGAACGATGATCACGTTCCAAACCGTTTAGAAATGCATAAATCTTGAATGGATGAGTTATATTACCGTTCAAGTATTTTAACTGAATATCGATCCAACGGTCATCCCGCCAGTGAACTGTTGCAACGTGTATCATAATATCATAATTCTGCTTTTATTTTGGTGGGTGCAATGAATCACGGCGCAGGGCCTCGCGCGTCGAAACGCCATCCACAAGACCTCGTCCAATCAAATGGTCCAGGATCACGCGTGCATTTTCCTCCTCCGAGTTCGCAACGGTATCCAGCGTGATCTCCGCCTGGAGCGGGGGCTCATAGGGATCGTCAATCCCGGTAAAACCTGTCAGGCGCCCCTGACGCGCCTGGATATACAAGCCCTTGGGGTCTCGCTGCTCGCAGACCTCTATGGGGGTGTCGACATAGACCTCGATGAAGCGGCCTTCCTCCATCATAGCGCGCACCTCATCGCGGGTTGCCCGATAGGGGCTGACTGCCGCACATACGACAATGCCGCCATGACGCACGATTTCAGAGGCCACAAAACCAATGCGCCGTATGTTCAGGTCACGGTCCTCTTTGCTGAATCCCAGTCCTTTGGACAAATGAGTGCGGACCACGTCACCATCCAGCATTGTAACGCGGCGGCCCCGCTCAAGGACTAACCGTTCCAGCGCCTCGGCAGTCGTGGACTTCCCGGCGGCGCTCAACCCGGTAAACCAGATACATGCTCCCTGACGATATCGATTCGCAGGCTCAGATTGCATAAATACCATTCCTCGTGAGTTGGCTTGTGAATTACCTGTTACCCCAGGGTTTCGTCCGGCCGCACTGATCGACAGGGCAACAGGCTTGATCGGGGGTGGAAATCTCACGGAATCTCAATTACTCCTTTCTGTTAATTTAGCAAAGTCCTTTTTTATTGTGAATGTTCACCGCAGTCTTTCATGGCACACTGAAACAATCTAAGCCGTCAAAGGGCGCTCAATGCCAAGGGGCCTGAAAAATTTTATCAGAGTGCGCACAGACGGTGGAGTCATCACTCACAGCCGCGATTTCAACTCTATTGCATTTAACGGAGATAATTCTTTGTGGGCGAGCTGCAAGAAGTCGAGGTAGAGCGTCGCCCCCGACATGATCTCCATCTCATCGGGCGCTGCGGGCACATCAAAAGCAACCGGAATCCCGTTGTTAGCCATAAATCCATCTCTTTGTTTTTTGCTCGACTACTTCCAGATCGATCGTACGACACTCCAAATCAAAACCCGCAAGAAGATACAATTATCTGACAGCCCGATTTTCGCCTGTCTGTCAAAGGGACTCAAGTGAAAATGAGGTATCACGTGGAAGAGGAGAAACCGGGTCACCGGGGGGCGCCATGATACTTTAATTTGATAAAACCGGGACTTTCTGATACAAAGCCGTAACGGAGAATCAGCCCTTTGGACAATCTGCCTACCCAATTGAGGTTATTATGATTTTTGGTAAAAAGCGATCGAATTACATGGAGGAGAACCTTAATCTCACGGTCCGGGATATCCTGGTCAAAATGCAGAACCGCATCATGACGGATAGCACCTATTTTGGAATTAAAGCTTTGAAATCTCCCATCGACTTTTGGGTCTACCAGGAGATTATTCATGAAACGCAGCCCGATTTCATCGTTGAAATCGGCAATCAGTACGGCGGCAGCACACTCGCGCTCGCCCATATGTGCGATTGTCTAGGAAAGGGCATGGTAATTGGTTGCGATATTTCGCACAAAGGGACACCTGAACAGGTAAGGGCACATCCCAGAATCAGGTTGATTGAAGGAGATGCATGCGGGTCCTTTAACGCAGTGAGGGAGCTGATCGAAGATGATGCCAATATCCTGGTAATAGAAGACAGCGCCCATACTTATGAGAATACTCTCGCAGTGCTGAGAACCTACTCCGGGTTAATAAAACCGGGAGGATACTTCATCGTTGAAGATAGCATATGCCATCATGGTCTTCCCCTGGGTCCCAAACCTGGCCCTTTTGAGGCTGTCGAGGATTTTCTGGCGGAAAACGCCCAGTTCGAGGCGGATCGGAGCAAAGAATCGTTCTTCATAACCTGGAACCCCAAGGGCTATCTGAGAAGGAGATTGGCGGACGAAGGCAAAGTCCTTGCAACTTAGGGGCAATACCAAGTGCAGAACTAATTTACATTATAAGTACCGTGAACAATTAAGGGACTTTAATGCACGTCGAGTCATTCAGTGAAATGGAAAGACTGGTTCGCACATACATGCATAAAGACCGTAAATATCGTATACTCGATATCGGCAGCTATGATGTGAACGGAAGCTATAGGCCGTTGTTTCAGAATCCGAGATGGGAATACGAAGGCGCCGATCTTCAACCCGGTCCCAATGTCGACATTATTCTTACCGATCCATATTCCTGGTCCTTAGACGATGATTCATTCGATGTGATCATATCCGGACAAGCCTTTGAACATATAGAGTTTTTTTGGCTGACTTGGGGAGAAATGGCACGTGTGTTAAGACCTGGCGGGTTTATTTTTCTCCTTGTGCCGTCTTCTGGGCCTGAACATAGATATCCCGTCGATTGCTGGCGTTTTTATGCTGACGGAATGAGGGCACTTGGAAAGCTTTGCCATTTACAAGTCTTGGAGGCAGAGACCCGATGGGGGAATCCCTGGGGGGATACGATCGGCGTCTTTCGAAAACAGACTGACATGTCTTTTATTAAAAAGTTTGTTTCGGCCAGAGTAGTTGCCCCGATCAAAAAACTGGTAAATTAGATAAACCAGGCTGGATTCTGGAAGTAATTGAATTTAAAGGTAGATTGCGAAAAATAGATGTCTACGAACAGCGAGACCCCAAGGGCTTGTACGCCAAAGCGCGCCGGTACGCCTTACTCCGAATGTAGCCGCGTATGTAGAGGAGACAGTCAACGGTTTTTTTTATACTACAGGGAACGTCCCCTTCCCCAACTTGAGTTGTCCGGGTGATTAGGGTACCTGTGGAGGATGGAGCGACGCGCGAATGAGACGTTCACAGAAAAAGAGTCGGGTGGTGTGAGTGATCGCGTAAGCCGGGCGTGGTCTCTTTAGCTCTGGGGCAGAAAGCCCTCAACGCGGGCTACATGTGGTTGTCAGCGTTTGTAAGTATGATCCGGTCGGATCGCGCCGGGAGCTTAAGAGGAACTTCCTTTTATGAGGTTATGAGGGGTGCCGGGACCATCTTCGAGCCTGGAAAACCCGCCCTGTCGAGGACCTCATCGAGGCCAATCTCGCAGACGAAGGGCAAAAACAGGAGGAGCCCGCCGAACTTTGTCTTAAATTGTCTGGGAGTGAGGTCCAGTTGACGAACATCTGCTACGGGAGCAATCTCGGGCCGTGTGCCCGCAAACCGTTTATTGTATGTACCATTGATTCTACTCTTGCATTTATGAGCATCCATGTATACATATCTTGCAGATCTTCGAAAATTTGACGAACTCTCTATACTCACGCGAATGTATGAATGCAGTTAAGTCTTGTGACTTAATATTGCCCAGTGTAGCACCTGATATGCAGCCTCTCAAATTTCCATATGCGTCCACATAGATCATGTTTGTGCCTTTGCACGGCCCGGCAATTTTCAGAGGATCGTTATAGAACAGGATCCAGTTCTCCTTGCTCTCTCCGTTAACCCTGATTCGTCCGTCCTGGAGCGATCTGTCGAACAGTTCACTAGACAATTCTATAAATCGACGTATCACTTCTGGTGAATAACGCCTGGTAACTTGATTTTGAAGATTATCCTTACAAACGTTGTGATAATCATGTCGAGCCTGAATAACTACTCGATTGAATCCTAAATTGAGAAGGAAATCAATGGTACCATGTACTGAATTAATATTTGCTTCTTGTAAAATTATAGCTGCCTGTAGATCGGTTTGTATTTTATGATCAACTTTATATTTGATGATCATTTTAATGTTGTCTAAAACCTTATCATAAACATCGCGCCCACGGATAACATGCATTTCATCTTTATTTACTGAATCGAAAGATACATTCATGGCATGCCGCGGCGAATTTAATAACATTAAAATACGTTTATAAAGATCCATATCCGAGTGTAATGCGTTGGTTGCCAGAAAAATGCTCAACTCATTCAGGAGGGCTTGATTAAGAACACATATAAGATTTTTTGATAGTGTTGGTTCCCCGCCACTGATCGCAATCATTTTGACCCCCAGTCCCTTTGAGGGCAGAAAAATCTTTTCGACTATTTCCTCCATTGTTAAAAGAGAACTCTCCGGGTCTTCTCTGTGATTGCGGGTGATGCACATGGGACAGGACATATTGCACCTGTCGGTGATCTCTAAATAAATTCCTCCAAAATTTGGTTTGATCGATCGAGATTTATTACTCAAGTTGAGATACTTCTTTTTAAATCTATCAAACATAGTGATCCCTATAAGCCGGAATAATGCATCAACTTCTGTGCAACGCATCTAAACTGCCTGATGCAATGGGTTTTTTGCCCGGAAAAGCTCGGGTGCACTCCGGAACCTCCAGTAGCATATCATTTTCGTGACAGAATACACAAGCAAGACTTGAATGATGCTGATTTTTTTCGATTTTAGGACGCACCTCCCTCCTCCTTGCAGTTCGTGGATTCGTTCCCCTGTGCCATTGGATGGCAGGCGTCAGGCGAATAAGATGCGGTAGTAACGGTCAAGAGGATAAGCCGACGCAGCATGGACGTACCACCTCCTCGCATGGTATACGACTCTGGCTCCAACTTTGACAAGCCGCCTGATGATCGAGTCTATGGATGGTTTTACATTTTCGCCCCAGAACGCGGTGTACATACTAAGAAACTTGCGCCACGGATAGGGAGGAGTGAGCCTGAGGCAGAGAAGGACATGTCCGTCCTAAAACGGAGGTGGAAGTCAAAACGCTTATTTGCGCGTTAATTTTGCGCAAAAACTACTTTGTAAAAAGCCCACTGCCGTGCGATATTCTGCACGAAGGTATACGACGAAAGCCGATTCGTCATTGGCCATGCTATAATCTTGACTGGACTTATGCTCTACCACCAATCGATCGTCTTTCTAGAAAGCAAGGATGTAATTTCACAGGCGATTCGGAGAAAAGGAGAAATGAAGTTTATGACGGATACGTGCTGGAGATTAGGAAAACATATCTCCCAGTTCAGCCGTGATATCAAGAAAAAGAAGGCGGAAGGATGGGTCACCCGAGGTGAAAGCTACCTCGCCGACGGAGAGGTGGAAGAAGCTCTGGAATGTTCCAAAAGATCACTGGCACTGGACAACAATCTTGTAAGTGCGTATTTTCTGATGGCCCGTTCCTTGATGCCCGGTGACGATTATCTGGCCTTAATTTCCCGCTTTCACAACTTTTTAAAACCGCAAAGCTATGTGGAAATCGGAGTAGCAGGAGGAAAATCGCTCCGGCTGGTGAACTCGCAAACAAAAGCGATCGGCATCGATCCGAGTCCGCAGGAAGGAGTCGAGTCACACGCACGACTCTATGAAATGACGAGCAACGAGTTTTTTGAATCATACAATTTATTTGAAGAACTCGGTACATCCAGGCTCCCTCTAGCTTTTATCGATGGCTTGCATAGTTTTGAACAGACGTTAATGGATTTTATAAACCTTGAGCGGTACGGAGACAGGGAGACTATTGTCCTCATTCATGATTGTCTGCCGATTACTCGGCTTGCGGCTTCCCGCACCCGCTCCACCTTTTTTTGGTGCGGCGACGTATGGAAGGTAGTAACAACGCTGTTGGAATACAGGCCCGACCTGAGGACCTATGTCATACCGACACCGCCAAGCGGTCTGGGCGTGATCACCAACCTCGATCCCAACTCAACTGTGTTGTCGGAAAGATATGACCCGATAGTCACCGAGTACCGAGACAAACAATTGGGCTACGATTTCCTGGACTTCGGCATACTGGAAACGCTAAGAGCCAGGTTCAACATCGTGCCCAACAGTTGGGACTATATCGTTCAGAACGTCCTCGACATGACCCAATAGTGCCCGATTGAAAATTCCTGCCTGGCAGGTTATGTGCGGGTGGACGCAAATCTATCCCAACCGAAGGCGTATGCTGAGTCGAACGGTAGGTTTTTCAGGTGAAGGCCGCTTGCACTATCCTCGGTTGTGCGGTATCAAGGGGGCTTAACGTTGACGTATTGATCTCTCAATAGAGAGGTCCACTCAATATTAGGATCCACTAACTTCGAGGCAAACTCTCTTGGAAATGAAACGGCCGATAGTTGTAATCCTTGGTATGCACCGAAGCGGGACTTCCCTGATTGCCAATTTCATGGACGCCATTGGGGTAGACGTTGGACAAGACCTGATGCCGGCTGATGAATCGAATGCTGCGGGATACTGGGAGTCCGCAACCATTTTTGACATTCACCACAAAATCCTGGAGGCAATGAACTGCACCTGGCAAAATCCCCCGATGCACCTTCCTGCCGACTGGTGGCGCAATTCCAATATTCAGCAATTAAAAAACGGCCTTCTTGAATTCGTCCGCTCCGAATGTGAGAGAACAGACAAAATATGGGGGTTCAAGGACCCACGGACGGCAATCCTGTTGCCCTTGTGGCAGGAAATATTCGATGAACTGCAACTGGAGCCTCATTATATACTGGCAGTGCGCCACCCCGGATCAGTGGCCGCATCTTTGAGCAGGCGAGACGGTTTATCTTCTTCCAGTTCGCAGGCACTTTGGCTGAGGACTAACCTGGACGCGCTCTCACATACTGGTAACCACCTCCGGGCTATTGTAGATTATGATCGCTGGTTTGATTCCGGATTGGAGCAGGCCCACACGGTAATAGACTCTTTAAACCTTTCGCGGTCCATTGGTGAAGCACAAATAGCAGAAGCACTCGACCGGGTTGTTCTTCCCCGGCTTCGGCACCACTCCAGTGAGCAGCAGGTAGTATGTTCACCGATTGTAGCGAGATTTTATTCTCTATTGTACCAGGCGGCGACGGATGGGAAAATCCCTGATGAGATCCGGACAATTACTGAAACATTCGAAAAAGCCAGGGACCTTTTAAATATCTGGGATGACCTTGTTACAGAACGTGATGAGGTAATTGCTAATGACAAAAGGCTATTAAAGAAACAAAGGAAATATCTGAATGCGATGA
>JBKQTS010000223.1:0-4260 GCA_052143075.1 Syntrophobacteraceae bacterium
AAATTTCAATCATCTGCAAAATAGATGTGAATTTTCGCCCCTTGGCATCAATGTTGCCAAATCTAACCAGCAACTGCGGAACTTAAAAGCAGAAAACCAATTATGAGAAAAGGAGAAAGTGATGAAAGTGACGAAATGGATTGTGAGCGGTTTGGTAGTGTTGGCCATGGCGTTCGCCCTGGTTTCAATCAGCGCAGCCGGCGGGAACGTGAGCGCCAAAGATGCAGACAACCCCGGCCATTTTTTTACATGGAGTCCGTATCCTTGTGGTGTTGAGGGGCCCGCGTACACCGACTATATCGATGCCCGCCCGGCTCCTTGCGCCGCACGAGACCGAGATTCATCCGGACGTGCCCCGGAGCCGATGGGTAGTCCCGGATTCTAACAGCTCAAGCATCGCTTCATAAGACAGAGTAGGGGGACGGAAAGCCGTCCTCCTCCCTCCAGGGTGTGCTGCCGGGAGTGGACAGTGGTAAGAGACGATTTTTTTAACTAGTAAAGGAGAACGCCATGAAAGAGTGCGGTTGCTGCGGGCGACCTACGCCTGAAAACATGTTGTTCCTTAGCTCCTGCCCTGATTGCTGGGCGGACATACGCAATTCGGATCTGAGAGCTGGACTGTTTTGGGGTATTGCAAGGGCGGTGGAATATGCAGCTTGATCCTTGTTAGAAGGCAGGCACCTGGTCAATAGCCTGCCTTTCATAGAAGGATTAACGACGCACTGAACCTCTAACCTCTGGCGATTTGTAAATATCGCCTCACGCAAGAAGCCCAGGAGTTTGATCCCAGTTAATATGGCCGCAGGCAGAACCCACGAGAAATCGGTTTCTCGAGGGAACGCAGGAAGGTAAGACGGCTATAATGGAAGGCGCGAAGAAGATGATGGATGCAAACAAAATGATAATGGATATAATGTCCAAGAAAGGAATCAAAGACGCAGAATTGACGTCCGCCGAAAAGATGATGACGGGTGGCTATAACATGATAACCAAAGGTGAAAGACTGTCCGTTCAAGCATGGGAGCCGGATTTCTTCAGGAATTCAAAGCCCCCTTCGGTAACTCTTCACAATCGCAGCTAAGGGGGCATACACTACAGAGTCGGTATCTGAAGGAGAGAAGAAATGAAACAGCCTGGATGGATTAGAGTTTTTTTAATCGTTGCCTGTACGTCCATTTTTTTGCAGTCCAGCGGCGCTTTTTGCGCCGACCTTGGTGAAAAAGAATCGCTCGTGAACTTCGCCATCCCGCCCCCTGATTCTGAGCAGACGCAGACATATCTTGGTCTGGACGCGATGACGCCGTTTAAAGTCAGTGAAATAAAGGCGAAGATCGTCGTTATCGAGCTCATGAGCGCGCGCTGCCCGCACTGCCAGGCCAACGCCCCGATAATGAATGACATCTACAAAATGATCCAGGCGGACTCAAGCTTGGCCGACGTAAAGGTTATCGCAATAGCAATCGCCGATAACCAAACCGGTGTGGAGACATTCAAGAAACAATTCAAGACGTCCTTTCCGATTCTGCTCGACGAAAACCGTGAGATTACGCGCACCACGGGTGTTAAAACCACTCCAACCACTATGGTCGTTTCGACTGAGGACGCCAAAGTCCTCTTCACCCACGCCGGAGAAATTCCGGATGCCGACGGGTTTGTAAAACAGGTGAAATTTGTAAAGCAGATGGAAGCTCTGGACAAAGAATAACAACAGTCAAACAACAGTGGCAATGAGCCGTATGGATTCCGAAAATTTAAGGATGGCGCTGAAAAATTCCGTTCTTGGGGATTTGCCCCCTGAGGAGATCGACGAGCTTGCCCGGACAGTTAAGAGCAGGGTTGTGGGGCCAGGCGACGTCATTTTCAAAGAAGGGGACGCGCCGGATGCTTTCTATATTGTTAGTTCCGGTCTAGTTAGGATTTTCGTCAGGATCGAGGACAGGATCGAGAGGGATTTCTCGGTGTACGGACCGGGCGAACACTTCGGCGAAGTGGCTCTTTTGACGGGCGAAGCTCATACCGCTAGTGCAATGAGTCTTGACGAAACCCACCTCATTGTAATCACCAAGGAGCAATTTGAGCGCCTCCTGCACGATCACCCTGATCTTTCCAGGAATTTCGTGCGGCAGGCGCGAGGCTTACTCTTGAAAGCCCAGGAAATCATCGAGCAAGAGGCCGATGCGGTAATCGGGTCCTCCCGGGTGCACTGGTTCGATTTTGTGCTTGTCATCGGGATAAGTGTTCTTCTGGCGATAACGTTCAACATCTCCAATCCAAACGGGATCCCCTTTTTCCCCGCTCGTCCCGACCCGGTCCCTTCGATCAGCGCCTCTGCGGCAATGCAAGATTACCGGCAAGGACAAACTTTGATTGTCGATGCTATGCCCGACAATTTCTACCAGCAGCGGCACATAAAGGGCGCAATCAATATGACGAAGGCCCTTTTCGATTTCGTCTACCTGATGAGTTTCTCCGAGGGAGATAAAAACAAAAAGATAGTGGTTTACGGCAATACCATAAGCAGGCCTTATGACATTGAAATCGCGGACAAATTGCTGCTACGGGGATATAGGAATGTTAAGATCCTGGATGGCGGTTTGCGGGTCTGGGAGGCTAATGGCTATCCGGTTGAAAAAGAGGCCTCGGAATGATCCGGTCTTTTGTTAAACGAGTGTTAACAAGTGAGTATCTCTCTTTTGCGCTCAGGATTTACCTGGGTTATTTCTTCATCTACGCAAGTTTGAGCAAAATTTCATATCCCGCTCAATTTGCCGAAGCAATAGCTAATTACCGGCTGATTCCTTATATGTTCCTAAACCTGGGAGCCCTAATACTGCCGTGGATTGAACTCGTCACCGGCCTTTTTTTGATCATCGGTTTCAAGTCGCGTTCATCCACAATATTGATCGGACTGCTTCTCATAATGTTCGACGTAATGGTCCTGATCAACATGTACTGGGGGGCTCCGATCACCTGTGGGTGCTACGACACGGTTGGTGAACCTATTGGCTGGAAAAAGGTCCTGGAAAATGCACTAATGCTGGTTTTCTCAGTCCAGATTTATTGCTTCGACAGACCGGGGCTTTTGAACAAATTCAAATCGTTTATTGGCCCAGATAGCGGAATTACAACTGTAGAATCGTGAAGGGTTCTTTATGCGAAAAACGATACGACCTCCGGTTTTTTTGATGCCGGTGTTATTCAGTCTCTTTCTTTTCACCGCCGCGGCCGGTTGCGGTTCAGGGACCCAGCACGTTGGGACCTATATTGCCGAAATCAAGGATTCTTCTCACCGCAGTGAAACCACTATGGAATTGAAAGAAACAGGGACTGGAGTATGGAAGGTTGGGGATGACGAGGTTGCCTTTTCGTGGCATGTTAAAGGCAACGAACTCAGGCTGCACACACAGAACGGTGGAGTAATTGTTGGAAGTCTGGATAACCAGATTATTCACGTCACCCTTCCAGGATCGAAGGAACTCTCCTTCAGGAAGGTGAAACCCACGGTGCCGTAATTACATGGCTCTTTTCGATAAACAGCGGGACCCGCTTAAACTAATCGGCTTTCATCATCTAATCTTTGAGGAGAAAAGAGAATGACGAAAGCTGAATTGGTTGCAACAATCGCAAGTGAAGGTGGAATTACTGTCCAGGATCAACTGGAAACAGAATGATAAATTAAACGGTAAATTCCAGTACTCTCCCATATTACAGCAATCTTCCGTGCAAAGGAGCAAGGCAGGAAAGCACACAATCGGCAGTAAACGTGCAAGGCGTTTAACCGGTGCTGACAGTAGGCTCTCATAATCCAGGCTCCTTTCCCAGCAAGGCCGACAATTAGATAGACCTGCTTGGAACAATTGACATCTCACAATCGATAAGTTGGGCTGAGAAATGATATCAACGCCCAATCTCCGGATTTGATCATCTGGACTGCTTCATCAGCGGAAATGAACTTCGCCATCTGTTAGCCTCCTATGTCCAACAACAGTTCCATCTGGTTCGGCATAGCCGATGACTTACGGCCACGTTGCTTCATAAAGGCAAGCACCGTGCCAGTGTGAGCAACTCAAGGCTACACTGCTCTGAGTAGACGCTGGGCAACATTTTTGCCTTTGTCTATGGGGCGTTTTCGGAGCACTGATACGGCGATTCGTCAAATAAAACTAAAAATTTGCCAAGTATCGTGATGCCACTATACACCGTGAGAAGTTCTCTCTTTTCCAAAGCAGGGTAAAATAAAAAGGATACGGTTATTGATGG
>JBKQTS010000224.1:0-7063 GCA_052143075.1 Syntrophobacteraceae bacterium
TGCAGGCGGTCTCGCAGGGATGGTGGCAGACTCGGCCGCAGATTGCCGGCAGAGGGTTTTCTTCCTTGATAAGCTTTAGGGCCTCCTGGTACTTGCCCTGAGCGGTCAAAGCCACATACCCCTGGACTGAAATGTGCGCAGGGCAGGTCGCCTTGCACGGGGAGGTGCCGCGCTTTTCAATGGCAAACGCTCCCGGTACTGCCTGGGGGTACTTGCGGAATGCCGCCCGGCGAATGTCCAGACCCTGATTGTATTCATTGCTGCATTCAACGGGACAGACTTTGGTGCATTCGCCGCAACCGGTACATTTGGAAGGGTCAACATAACGAGCCTTTTGCAAAAGCTCTACCGTGAAATTTCCCGGCTCGCCGCTAATTTGCTGAACTTCGGATAGGGGCAGCAGTTTTATGTTAAGGTGCCGGCCGACCTCGACCAGCTTGGGCGAAATAACTCACATCGCGCAGTCGTTTGTGGGGAAAGTCTTGTCGAGTTCCGACATCACCCCGCCGACGGCGGACGATTTTTCGACCAGATAAACATAAAAACCGGTGTTGGCAAGATCGAGCGCCGCCTGCATGCCGGCGATCCCGCCGCCAACGACCATAACGGAACCAACAGGTCCATCTTTCTTGGTCTCCATGAATCTACACCTCTGAAATTTTTGATGATTTTCCGAAATAACGCCAATAACGCTCCAAAGGCAAACGAATACTTCTCAGTCGACAACCTGCTTGGGAGTTGGGGTCATGAGAACCTGAGCGGTGATTAAAAAGCAACGCGAAGATCCCGTGGTATTCCCTTTTGGGTGCGGCAGTGTAATATAGTTTAAAAGTATTGCTTGGGAAAGAAAAAAACGTATGTCATACGGAAATAGTGGGCAATAAGAATCTTTGCTCAAATATGCGTCACATCTTGACACGTCTGCCCCACGGTGGGAAAAGGAAAAATCATTTTCTGTTTTGCATTTTTATGTGCAAACTATTGAACAAATTTGCCCGGGTGGGGATTGTAAAATGAAAGAGCCAGTTAGATTCATCGGTGCAGGTCCCGGCGACCCCGAGCTTATTACGGTAAAGGGGATGCGATTTCTCCAGGAGGCCGACCGTGTGGTGTATACCGGCTCTCTCGTTCCCGAGACCCTCCTCGATTATTGCAGAAAAGACGTTAAGACCTATGACAGCGCCTCTATGACGCTCGCACAGACACACGCGCTTCTAAAGGAGGGCTATGAGGCCGGAGAACGCGTCGTTCGGCTTCATACCGGAGACCCGAGCCTATATGGCGCGATCCATGAGCAAATGACTCTTCTGGACCGCGACAAGATTGCCCACGAGGTTGTGCCCGGGGTCTCGGCGGCTTTTGCCGCCGCTGCGGCAATGAAGCAGGAACTTACCATTCCGGAGATCTCTCAAACTGTGATTCTGACCCGGCTCGGCGGAAGGACCCCTGTGCCGGAAATGGAAAAATTGGAAGCCCTTGCTTCGCACCGCGCCTCTATGGTTATTTACCTTAGCGTTCAGCATATCGAAAAGGTTGTTGCGGAGCTGAAGGTGCATTATCCTGTTGATACGCCCGCTATTGTCGCCTACAGGGTGGGCTGGCCGGACCAGAAACTGATCCGGGGAACTCTGGACAACATTGCCGGGAAGGTGCGGACCGGGAAAATCGAACGCCAGGCTATCATCCTCATTGGCGAGGTATTCAAGAGACAAGGTCTGGCCGGCAGAAAGAACAAAAGGTCCAAGCTCTATGACGAAACGTTCGGTCATCAATTCAGGGAAGCCGCAAAACCCGAGTGATCGGAGGACGGCGATTTTCGCCCTGACCCGCAAGGGTGCTGAACTTGCGGCCCGGATAAGCGCGCTTATCCCTGGCAGCGCTTGTCTTTGCAACTATCGTTGCGCTTTGCCGGGGATGACTCTTTTCGGGCATATATCCGAAGTTTTCCCATCTGCCTGGGGCGAGTGTGACTCGATCATCTGCATAATGAGTTGCGGAATAGCGGTCCGAATGGTTGCCCCTCTGCTTGAAGACAAGACTGTAGACCCGGCGGTTGTCGTTCTGGACCAGGATGGCCGCTTTGCCATAAGCCTCGTTTCGGGTCATATCGGCGGGGCCAACGAGCTGGCGAGAAAGGTTGCTTCGATCACCGGCGGCCAGGCCGTCATAACTACGGCTTCCGACCTCCAGGACAAGCCCGCCATAGACCTGGCCGCAAAGAGCGCGGGCCTGCGAATCGAAAACAGTGGAATACTGAGCAGAATCCAGGCTGCCATCCTCGACCAGGAGCCTCTCTGGATATTCGATCCCGACGGGCTTCTGTTGAAGCATCTACCTGCCGATCACGGTTTGCGGGTGATAAGCGCAGGCGGGGACCTCGGCGCTCTTCGAGAAAGTCTCGGGATATGGGTTTCTGAATTGCTCTCCCCCCGTGGTGTAAGATGCCTCAAGCTACGGCCTGCCAACCTCGTGATCGGAGTCGGCTGCAACAGGGGAACCGCCTCGGAGGAAATCGTCGAATTTATCGGAAAAAAGCTTAAGGAAAACGGGCTTGCAACTCTTTCGATAAATCATTTCGCAACCCTGGATATTAAGTCCAATGAGAGCGGGCTTTTGGAAGCGGCAAGGGCATTCGACAGGCCGATCCGCTTTTACGCCCGCAAAAAGATAGAGGGCATTGTCGTTCCGAACCCGTCGGAAACGGTTGCTCGGCACGTAGGAGCGAAAAGCGTATGCGAAGCAAGCGCCCTTTTGAGCGCAGGGACGAGGGAATTGCTCGTGCCCAAACGGAAAGCGCGAAATTGCACCCTGGCGGTCGCCAGGGTAAGCTCTCCATAATCAGCCTTGGACCGGGATACAGTTCTTACATGGCCCGCGAAGCGCTCGACGCACTGCAGTCAGCAGAAATCGCGCTCGGGTACAAGACCTACCTTGATCTCATTCCCGGCCTTTTGCAGAACAAGACCGTCATTTCCAGCGGAATGCGAAAAGAGGTGGAACGCTGCCAGGCGGCGATAGAGCATGCTTTGTGCGGCCGCAATGTCGCTCTGATCTCGAGCGGCGATGCCGGGATTTATGGCATGGCCGGGCTGGTTTTGGAAATCTGTAGAGAGAAACGGCTCAATGTTTTGGGGTGGGATGAAAAAGACTTGAATGGGCTGCCTGGTTTTTTTCTGCGGGTAATTCCCGGTATCCCGGCTTTCAACGCTGCGGCTTCCCTTTTAGGCGCACCCCTCATGCACGATTTCGCTGCGGTAAGCCTCAGCGATCATCTGACTCCCTGGGAGGTCATCGAAAAAAGACTCTCCGCCGCAGCCGAGGCTGATTTCGTCCTCGCGATATACAATCCTCGGAGCAAAAGCAGGCCAGATTCGCTTGAAAAAGCCAGGCTGATCATTCTTCGCCATCGGTCCCCCGAAACTCCGGCGGCAATTGTGCGCCGGGCAATGCGAGAAGGGCAGTGGAAGTGCGTGACCACGGTCGGGACCCTCCCGGTTGACAAGGTGGACATGCAGTCGGTGGTAATCGTTGGAAATAGCCGGACCTATGTGTGGAATGGCTGGATGGTTACCCCAAGGGGCTACCTGGATAAATATTCCATTGCCGGGCCATCCGCCGAATGCAGGCAGGATTGACACAGGGTGGGGGAGCGAAGCGCGGTAGCGTCATCGTGCCCACACTACAGGGCTGTGGAATGCGGGAAGGATTGACTCTTTTCCAAGTGACCTGGCGTCGGGTACGTTCCTGCTGCCAAGGGATAAAATACCTAAATCCCGGCTGGATTCCCTTCCCCCTGAACAGCTTCGCTTACCGAAGAGAGGATTTTTTCAATCGAGGCTGGGCTCAGGCCAAGTCCTTTGGCGCTTTCCGTTTCATTAAGCTCCAGGTCGGGATTTCGTGTGGGACCCACTGAGAGTTTGCGGCAAATCGAGTTGGCCAGGCTGACGATTTGAGTAAGCTCCCGGGTCTGGCCGGGCTGGTGGTGGTTTGCGATGGCCTCTTCAATATCGATAGTAAAACGCCATTTATCAGCAATTATCCCGCCCACGTCGGCGTGTGTGAAACCGAGCTTCCGCTGCTCGACGTCGAAGAATTCGGCGCCGTCGTTATAGACTTCCTGCATAATTTCTCGCATTACAGCGGGGGAGCGCAGAAAGAGCGCAGTCTTGCCAACGTCGTGCATAAGCCCGGCCAGGTAAGCCTCCTCTTTGCGCTCGAAGCCGATCTCGTCTGATATTTTTCGGGCCGCAATGCCGCAGCCTACCGCATGCTCCCAAAGAAGCTTTTCAGAAAGACCCACATTCAAAAACATGCCTTTAAGGACCGCCGTCATGATGAGAGATCTGATGGCGTCGAATCCCATGAACATAACGGCGTCACGCAGAGTGGAGATAGACCGCGACGCCCCGTAGTATGGCGAATTTGCCACTTTGAGCACGCGGGCGGCAAGCGCTTGGTCTTTTATAATAAGTTGGTGAATCTCCCTCGGTGTAGAATCCTCATCTGCAAGCTTCTCCAATACCCGGGCTGCAATATGGGGCATTGAGGGCAGATCTCCAGTCACCTCAACGATCCTGGCAGCCTTGGTGGATTCAGGGCGTGCGGATGTGGTTCTTACCTCCGGGGTAGCATACGAACCTGTTGTATTTTCAGGCTTCATCCTGACTCCGTCATTTTCGGTGAGTATTTCTTCCGGATCTGACTCTCACCTAATCATTCGGCATGTGGGAGGATGAAGTTCAATAAAAACAGGAAGCCATGCTTTTTTTCAGACACTTTCAAAAAAATAGCCGGCGGCTTCTGCTCGAAACGGCCGACTCGTAACTGGTGATACAAAGGATTGGAATTCCCGCATCAGGGCGAAAAACCCTGTAGATCTGCTCGCTGTTCACTCATCGCGGAGCGATGCTCCACTTCACTCTTCTTTTTCTTCGCTCGCTGCCCCCTCAGTCGTATGGTCGGCCGCGTTAGGCACCTCGCCACGAGATTCAGCTCGAGCCAGCCTCAGCGTGTACTCCTCTTGGGCCTGTTTTTTCTCCTGCCGTTCGCGCTTGAGCAGGCGGCGAGTTTTGAAATGAGGCTTTAATAATAGCGCTATGCCGATAATAAATCCGCCCAGGGCCGAAAGCAGAATGACCGCATACAACTCGAGGCTTGGCGGGCTGACAGTCTGATAGAAGTAAAGATTAAGCTTGAAGCTGACAGGTTGTGTCCAGCTCAGCATGTTCTGATAAATGAAAATGCCGATCAAACCAAGTATGAGCAGAGTTACGAGCAGCTTAAAGAGCCTCATCTGCGCTCTCCTTCGTGAAATAGGGTAGAAGTTTGGAATATGATTGCTGTATATGTTCAGGGATACTGCGGACTTCGGCGAGAACAGCCATGAAATTGGTATCGCCTCGCCACCTGGGTACGATATGAAAGTGCAGATGTTCCTCGTAGCCGGCCCCGGCTTCCCGGCCGAGATTCAAGCCAATATTGAATCCATCCGGGTGCATTACCTTTTGCAGTGCGCGTGTTGACCTTTTTACCCAATCCATGAGGTCACGCTCCTCATCGGCGGTTAGTTCGTCCAGACTCGATATGTGGCGCCTGGGAAAAACGAGCAGATGCCCGTTGTTGTATGGGAACCTGTTCATCATCGCCATTACGAGGTTGCTACGGTAAAGGATAAGACGTTGCTCGTCGGATTGACCCTGGTTATCAGGACAGAAAATACAGCCCGGCGGCTTTTTGCCAAGAATATACTCAATGCGCCATGGCGCCCAGAGATTGCGCACCCCTACCGCTCCTTGCTCTGTTTGCGTTAGATCTGCAATATTTCGGCTTCGATGCTATCCTGAATTCTCAATATCCCGATGCTTTTCCCGGATGCTCCCCGCCCGAGGAATAATGATCCGGGATTGAACCAGAGCAACCCGTTTTCCCGTAAAATCAGCGGTTGATGAGTGTGTCCGAAAATAATGGCGTCAACACCGGTGAACTCCTGCTTGATCCTCTGTCGGATTCCAACGGGAGATCCCCACCCATGAGTGATCCCCAGCCGGAAGGGACCGGCCCTCACGATCTTTTTGGCAGGCAGCCGCTGCTGAATCGAATGATCATCCATGTTTCCGGCAACCGCTTCAAGCGGATACTGCTCCAGGTAGTTCAATATCTCGACTCTTTCGAAGTCTCCCAGGTGAATCACCATGTCGGCGTCATCGCAGAATTGCGAGCACAAGGCTTTGAATTCGTCTTTTGCCTTGCTGAGGTGGGTGTCGGACATTACGACAATTTTTATCGCGCCTGACATGCCAGCCTCGATGGTGTCCCGGGTTAGGGCGCAAGACGCCGCGAGCGTAGCGCAGTCTCCGCCCTGCCTGAATTATAAAGACGCTACTATAGCAATGGACACTGAAAAAACAAGTATTTTCAATCCTGGGGCCACGGCGGGTTTTGAGACTGTTCCTGTTTATCGATGTTACACTAAGCTGTGGCTAAAGGCTGCCGGAAAGTTCCCGGCCGCATCGTAAACCTAGACGAGAGTGAAGCCCTCGGCATCGGTAAATCCCGTGATCGTCCCATCGGCATCGTAGCTAAAGGAACTCGTTCCGATGGAATCGTTCATCTGGGAGAGCCTGGCGAGGTTATCGCAAGTATTTGTAGTCTGGGATGAGTCGAGGTAATGTCGGTTCGCCATTGCCACCTCGCACATGTGCGTCACGCTTAAAGTTCGTTTTTCATCACCAAATAGTCGGTTTTTGATCTCTTCTGTACTCATTGAAGATGGCTTGGTTCGAGCCCAGTGAGCAAGGATAAAATGCAATCCCAACCCGTATAGCGACAGCATTTTCGAGGTCCTCGGTAGGCAGCTCAATGTTCGATTAGCAGGCTTAGTACGTACCTAAGCATGGACACTAACAGGTTGCTGAAAAAGACACTTATATAAGTGCAATTTTGCCGGGTTTAATGTAGTATCAAGCTGCTGAATTTACACACAAACCCGACAAGGAAAGCAATGAGAAGACCCGATCATCAGCAACCAAGACTCTTTTATTCCTTCTGCCTGGAGAGCCTGATT
>JBKQTS010000225.1:0-17815 GCA_052143075.1 Syntrophobacteraceae bacterium
ACATAGTGGAAGCGCCTTTGACGCTGGACCCTCGCTTCGTTCAGGTCCGGGCCACACGTTGCGGCCAACAGTTTGATGCTTCAAGTCCGGGCACGATCTTTTGTGAGTGCCCAGTTCGCGCCCGATCTTTTGTGAGGGCGCTTTGTGAGGGCGGAGCGCAGCCCACCAAGCCTTTTCGTAGCAGGGGCGCTGAGGTCGCTGAGAAAAGACAGTAGCTTAGACTAATATACCTGCTAAAATTTCATGAAACTGCACGTTAGCAGTGCAGAGAAAACCAAGATTCAACAATATCGACAGGGGTATCAGGACGTTTTTAGAGGGGGATTTATGTTCCTAAGCAACCGACTTAATTACTTTTCTCAGCGGCTTCTTCCTGCCCGGACTATGTCCCGCCTCTGCGGCGAACGCTTACCGATCGTCTCAGTCGTATTTGTGCTCCTTTTCTTTCAACCCGCTATGATACCTGGCGGGACATCGAGTTTATCCTTCGCTGCCGAAGAAAAGGGACCTCAGGGCTTGGAAACACCCAATTCCGTTAATCCTCTAAATCCTGTCTTACAAAGCTTTTCGCCTCCGCCTCTGTTTCTTTGCGGTGATCCCGCGCCTTCCGGGCCCGCTCCCTATCCAGAAGTGGATTTTCGATGGGCTTTTGCCGCCAAAACGCTCCAGGATGGAAAGAGCAGCACGCAGCCGGTCACTCAAGACATGGCCCTCAAATCCGGCGACGAAGTCAAGATGATGGTCGAACTGCAACGGAAATGTTTTGTGTACCTTTTCCACGATAACCGGCAGGGTAGCGTCAAACTGCTCTTTCCATATGCCCTCCAGCAGTTTGAAGCCGATTATCAGCCGGAGCGCAGGTATTACATCCCGCGGGGAGATGCATGGTTCAGGCTGGATGAAAACCCGGGCCATGAAGTATTCTATCTGGTAGCCTCCGCAAAACGCCTCGATGAGCTCGAAAAAGCATATCTGCGGCACGAGTCCGCCGAAGCGGCCTTAAAAGTTGACACGGCCCGGGCGCTTGTCGATCTGATAAAGGAGCTTAGAAGGGAACACCGCGAACTGAGTTCGCCCGCCGAGCGGCCGGTTCCCATCGGGGGCACTTTGAGAAGCGTCGAAAAAGTCCAGGACCCCGACCGGTTGGACATCGCAGCTTTTGCCGACGAGATTCTGTCGTCCGGCTTCGTGGCCAGGACTTATACGATTGAGCACAACTAACCGGAAGCAGACCCGGACGTATCTCTTTGCGGCAATTGCTGCGTTCGGAATTGTGCAACTGATTTTCCTGCTTTTCGGGGGATTGTTCGAAACCTGGAATTCACAGATTTTCGACAGGTTTTTCCTGTTTCGTTCCTCGATTGCTGCACTCAAGCCTCCCTACGATGGGACGGTAGTTCACGTAGACATCAACGATACCGCCATCCAGCAGTTAAAGACCTATTATCTGGCCCGCTCCCAGTACGCCCGGGTAATTCGAAACCTTGCCGCAATGCACGTAGCGGCCCAGGCATACGATCTGATTTTTGCTGCCGAAACCGACCAGGCCGATGACCAGGCGATAATCGGAGCGACGCGTGAGGCGGGCAACGTCTACTTCGGCATGGCCGTTGACCTTGGGTCTCGGAGTGGGGCGCTTCCCGGCCGAATAGCCCCCGACGTCCGCGAATATCTCGACCATACGAAGTGGGACCTGAAGGTGGAGGGCCGATCGGAGGATCTCTACACCGGGACGAAGCCCCTCATCACTTTTCCGCTCCTTGCCGAAGGCTGCAGGGGAATCGGGTTTCTCAGCCTGAAAACGGACCGTGATGGGGTAATCCGCCGTGTGCCGCTGCTCGTCCGGTACGAAGGAGGCTTTTATCCAAGTATGCCGTTCCGCGTTGTTTGCGACTACCTCGGGGCCGGGCCGGAAAAAATTACCGTAAAGCCGGGCAGCTACATCCGCATCAGGGACGCAAGAATCCCCGGAAGCCCACCCCGCGATCTTTTCATCCCGATCGACAGCAGTGGCGCGATGATAATTAATTTCCTCGGGCCATGGGGGGAGATGCGTCATTACAATTTCGCGCAGATCCTTTCCGCCTCGGGCGACCGGGACGCATTCGAGATGTGGACCGAAGAGCTTTCGGGAAAAATAGTCGTAGTCTCCGACGTTTCCACGGGCGCGACCGATCTCGGGGCGGTGCCGGTGGATATAAATTTCCCGCTGAGCGGCCTGCATGCCAACGTAATCCAGACGATCCTTTCCCGTGCCTTTTTATACGAGATAAGCCCTGCAGGGATACTGGCGATTGAGCTGGCGATGGGCGCCCTCATTTTCCTTTTATCGACCCACTTGTCCACGATTTTATTCGCCGGAGGGGCCGCGCTGCTGATAATCTGCTATGCGGCCGCAGCGCTCGCCCTTTTTCTCACCCACGGGCTGATGCTCAACATAGTCCGTCCCGTAATCGCTGGCGCCGCCGTCGCTTCGCTCATCATGGCTTTCCGGTATTTCCGGGACTCAAGGGAAAAGGAGGTTTTGAGGAGGTCTTTCGAGTCCTATTTCCCGCCCTCGGTTGTGGAAAGGATCATTGCCGACCCGGCGATGATGAGCAGGGGGCAGAGAAAAGAGCTGACGATCCTTTTCAGCGACATCAAGGATTTTACTGCACACTCTTCCTCGTATTCGCCCGACAGGATTCGAGGCTTCTTGAATGACTATTTCGAAACAATGGTCGAAGTTGTATTTACTTACAAGGGGACCGTCGATAAGTACATCGGGGACGGTTTGATGGTCTTTTTCGGAGACCCCGAACCCTCCCCGGACCATGCCCTGAGATCGGTCCAGGCCGCAATCGGGATGCAGAACAAGGCGCGCGAACTGAATGCAAAATGGGCCGCGGAAGGAGGTTTTCCGCTCCGCGTGCGGATCGGGATAAATACGGGCGAAGTCGTTGTTGGGAACATGGGGTCTTCTAGAAGGCTTTCATACACTGTGCTTGGTTCGGCGGTGAACCTGGCAAAAAGGCTGGAGTCGAGCGCCCCGGTTGACGGCATCCTCATCTCGCAGAGCACCCGTGACCTCGTTGCGCCTTTTATTTCCACCCGGCTTTTCGGAGAGATCCGGGTAAAAGGCATCGAAGCCCCCGTTCGTGCTTATCAAGTAGAGCATGAATGACTATAGTCCAGGCCCTCAATTTGGTTTTACAAAATCCAAGTCGTTGCTGCAGTTAGCCCCGGAACGAGTACAGCGTCAACTAAGTTCGGTGAGTGCAAACCTGCATACGTCATTCCGGCGGAGGCCGGAATCCAGAGTTTTTTTAGGTTCGCCTCAACTATTTTTCCATTTTCAAGGGTAACCTCACCCTTCACGAAGCCCCCAATTCGTCAATTTGCGGATTTTCAATTCGGGCATATATTAGCTGGTATCCATCCGGAAACCCCGGATGAGATACTAACAGTTTCCAATTCGGAAAGAAGGCATTTTTCGCCATGGCGCGTACAGTTTGGTGCCCCGCCATTTCTGGATTGCCCAGCGCCGCACCGAAAGGTGCGCGTACAGTTTGGTGCCCCGCCATTTCTGGATTGCCCAGCGCCGCACCGAAAGGTGAAAGGAAATCAATGGTTTGCGCGGAGGCGTACATAGGTACCGCCTCGCGGAGCGTCGAGATCCTGGTTCTGCCACCGCCGCAGGCAGTGGCGATCCCGGCTGCGGCCCTGCCGCCCGCCGCCGAAGGCAGTGGCCAAGTTGGCTGGCGGTCCCACCGCCCCAGGGCGGAAAAGGACCCTTTCCGGACGGAAACGAGCTATGTCCTTTGATCACGCCTCCGGTTCCTCTCAACTTGTTTCTTCATAAATCGTCCATAAAACCCCTCTGAAAACTTGATCTCCATTCCAGGAGGGAGCACCTCGGAAATCAGGTGCATGTACTCGTTGAATATAGTGAATCGCTCTCCGCCGTATAGACAGGCAAAGTGCTTGTCAAATACGAACTGGACCGAGTGAATCGGCGCCTCTACAACGCCTTTGTTAAAGCACCTGAAAAACGTGATTGTTTCCGATGCCGGGTCAATCACGACCCAGTAGCACAGATTGCGGCAAAGGAACCGCAGCATGAAGGCTATTCCGAAAAAAGTTGCCGGAAGAATCCTGAGACCTACCATAAGCTTTGCCTTGTCGCCAATCAGGGCAAAGCAAGATATCAACGTGCAGACCACGGCAATGAGCAATGGGTGATTTAGAATCCAGTTGGCTACCTTGGACTTCTCACCAAAAAGATACGTGCCGTTTTCTTGCCTCTCCGGTTCACGTTCCATCTTAACACCCACTTTCCAGGGGAGAACGTGGGGCAAGGCTTGAAAAGCGAATTTTTGAATCACGGTACACGCCCAACATGCACACAACACTCAAAGGACCTCCCGGGACCCCATTGCTCAGCGAAACGGTCGCCGTCATTACCATCAAGTGTTTCATTACGGTTCCCCTCAACTATTTTTCCATTTTCAAGGGTGACCTCACCCTCCACGAAGCCCCCAATTCGTCAATTTGCTGATTTTCAATTCGGGCATATATTACATGATAAGTGAAGATGAAGCGACTCTACCGAATCCCTGCTTTCGTAAAAGTAACCCTGCCTGTGCCCGGGATGGTGAATTCAATTACACCTTCCGAGAGATTTCCCTCAATGATGCCGCCGGCTTTCGTGTGCAGCAGGATTCCCGCTGCCTGCGATTCCCATTTGAAATCGATTCTGTCATCCTCGGATGCCCAGGAGCCCTGGCCATCGGGTTCCAGTTCAAGGTCTATTCTTTGCCCCTGTTCCCCATTGGACTCGGCAACATACCTGCCCGGGACCGCCGTCGTATCGTCGCAACCCGGAAGAGCGGCAAGGCAAATGAAGAAGACCGCAAAAAGCGAGCAAACCAGGCGCTTCATATGCGAGCAGTTCTAAACGGCAGTGAAAATTTTCGCTCCAACTGGAAGGCCCTGTCCAAAAACAAAACGTGAAGGATCATGATCACCCACACCAGGTCTCTTATCAGGGTCCGCCAGCTTATCTTCTCTCCCAGGGTATGGAAGCAGCCGCAGCTTATGGGAGCATCCCTCATCAGGTTTACCGCGAGGCCGGTGGTGAACAGCACCAGGAAAAAGCAGGCAAGAGCGGCCGCTGACCTGGAGCGTATGCCAAGCAACAGCAGGGTCCCGCATATGAGTTCGGTCCAGGGGAGACTTACCGCCACCAGGTTTACGGCCCAGTAGGGCAATATTTGATAGCTTGCAATAGTTTCCGCGAATTCAGAGGTGTAGTTGATTTTGTACATGCTCGCGTAAATAAACAGTCCTCCCAGATAAAGCCTGAAGATCAGGGCCAGATAACGATGCGTAAGAATCTCTTTCAACATTCGTCTCACTCCTCCACCGGGTAGCCTCTCTTCTGCCATGCAGCCAGGCTGCCCGGCATTATGCTGATATTACGATGACCTCGGGCCTGAAGCCTGGACGCCGTCTCTTCATCATGCAGCCTGCTGATGTCCCTGCCATAGACGATGATCTCCCGCTCCGGGTCCGTCCCGGCAAGTTTCATCATGTAGACGAAATCGAACAGGCTGGCGGGCAGGTTTACGGCCCCGGGAATGTGGCCTTGCCGATAATATTCAGGGGGCCTGGCATCCACGAAAAGAACCGATTTTGCATCGAATTTCGCTTTTGCGGAATCAAGATCGATGAAAGGAGGGCTCGATGCCGACCATGACTGCGGCAGAAGCCTGACTGAGCCAGGGTTTGCGGCATTGAACACGAGGCCCAGGATGAAGCCGCACACAACCATTACCAGGATGTCAAAAATCGAGACGCGCCTTGTTTTCTCGATTTCCTGCTGCACGGCGGACTCAATGCTGCTGGTTTTCTCTTCAAGCAGCTCGATTTCCCGGCGGCTGGCCCCGAGTTTTTCCGAGGTCGCCTGGAGTTGGCTCGCCTTGCTGTCGAGATCGGTGCTCAATTCCCGGACCGTCTCGTCACGCTCCATCTTCTTCTCCAGGCACGCCTTTACCCTGGCTCTCAGCATGTTTGGATCGAAAGGTTTCGACAGGTACTCCTCGGCCCCGATTTCAATACAGCGCACTGCGCTGTCCACCTCATTGAACGCTGAAATCATAATGACTGGTATATTGTGCAGTCTATCGGTGTTTCTCATCTGCTTGAGTACCTGGTACCCGTTCATCTCCGGCATTATGATGTCCAGCAGAACCAGGTCGAAATCGTGCGCAGTGAGCAGATCGAGGGCCTGGCGGCCGTTCTCCGCCGTGATGATGCTGTGCCCTGCCCGCTTGAGGCAACTGCAGAGCAAACTCCGATTGGCTTCATCGTCATCCACGACAAGTATGCAACCATGTGGAGCTTCACGTGGCGAACTCAGACTTCCCATCGCCTGGATAATGTCTGCGGCGTCATGGATTGCTTTAGCCTTGTCCGGCTTTTTATTGGCATTTCCGGGTATCATGCTCGCAACACTTGCGGGGAAAACGAGTTGTTCGACAATCTCCTTAAGCTGTTTCGCTAAGCCGTAAATTACGTGCAGATCGTCCGCGAGCCCTTGCCGTTCAGCCTTTTGGGCACTTTCGCACAGGGTTTCCCCATGCGATATGAGAGTGCTCAACGGTATTCTCAGGCGCTCTTGCAGAACGGCCAATATTCTCTGAAAATCGGGATTGCTCAGGTTGGCTTCAATTTTTCCGGGGTCGAGAACATCGATTATCACTGCCAGGATTTGCTTCCCCGCTCGGTTGACACCCTGAAGATCGATGGATGGACCGGGCCCGTCGGCCTGTTCCATATCTTCCAGGAGAATCTCGGAGAATCCGATAATCGCGCTCAGCGTGTTGCGCAGTTCATGCCTCAGGTTTGCCAGGAGTGCATGCCTGGCCGGATCGTCTCCAGCCCCGCCCCGCCCCGGTTCTTGCCCCCACTCGAGTGAGACCTCGCTGCTTCGCTCAATGATGTCAGGTTCGCTGGTAACCATGGAACGCTATCTTCCCCCCGAAAATCCCCACGCTTTAACTATCCTCATCGACAGCGGCAATTAATTACTTAAGAAAAAATTGTGCGACGAGTGATATGGGCAGATGAAGGACAATGAGGCCACCACTGGCCCTACAGGGGCCGGAAGCGGCCTTTTGCGGTGATGTGGAAAGGACAGAAAGATTAATCCACAGATGCTGTGATGAGGAAGGGCTTGAAGGATTTATCCGCAGATGCGTTGATGAGGAAGGGCTTGAAAGATTTATCCGCAGATGTCGCAGATGACGCAGATATTTCGACGGGAGACGAACAGAGTTAGGCCGTTATTGGCGCTGCAATGGCGGTCCATGATAATGGAAGCGCCTCATCTTCTCCCAAAAACCATCTGCGGATAAACAGTCTCCAGGAGGCATTCATGGAATCATGCCGCATTCGAACAGTTTGTTGGCGATGGGACCTGCTACTTTGTCGATGAACGCAGCGCGCATCTGTGGATCGCTCTTCAGGAATCGGACGGCCTTCTGCTCCATCGCCGACTTTGGCTTGCCCCTGTTCTGCATCAATTGCCCGCAGGTCGAATTCTGGTACTTCTGGATCACTTTGTCAGCAACCCGGTCCATGATCGGGTAGTCTTGAGCTCGAACAAGAGCTGGCAAAAGCAGCGCCGATACGATTGACAACAGTGCAAATAGATAAAAACATCTGGATACTACCTTTCGCCCTTTCATGACTTCCTCCTTTACACACATCTCGTTCAGCTTGCCGGTGAATCTGAACGGCAGGCTGTTTGCTCCAGTTACTGACTTCGAAACGGATCCGGGCAATACCGGGATTCGCAATTATTGACTGATATCAGTAAGCTAAAACCCTATCGAAATGTCGTCAATCAGGAGATGCAGCGATTCCGTGGATTCTTTTTCTATGGTAGAGTGGTCCCGGGGATGCTGATCTCTTCTCGAATTCCTAAATTCCTAAATTCCTCAATTCCTCAATTCCTCAATTCCTAAATTCGGAATTCCTCAATTTGTTTTAATTCCTGAATTCCCCCATTTTTACATCTTTTTGCCGCTTTGCACGTCCAAACCTCTCCGAAGTAGAATATAGCCTGATTAAAGATAACCGGAGGTTTGTTGGATTTGGCTTTTCACTGTCCACTGTTCACTGTGCGGCCTCACAAAAAATCGGCCGCGAACTATACGAGCCGGACATTGGTCCGTAGTTTAACCGCGAATCCGAACGCAGTGAGGGTTCACTGTTCACTGCGAAGCCGTTGCCGTTTTGCACGGCTTCTCAGAGTGTGCCAAACTGCAAAAACAGTAGATCCACCGCAGAGACGCAGAGTGCGCAGAGATGAAAATCCGGCGTTCGAATAGCAAGAACTCATCGTTGACAATGCCGCAGACATTTTTCTTCCCTCTGCGCGTCCTCACAAAAGATCGGACGCCGAACTTGAAGCATCGCATGCACGTTTGATGCGACTAACGCGAACCTGAACGAAGTGAGGGTTCCTCTGCGCCCTCTGCCTCGAAAAGTTGCGTGGTCCTCTTGGCGCTACGCGCCCCGGATAACGAGTTATCCGGGCCACCCCAGTGGGAGGCTCAACCTTTTCATGGTTTGGGGTGTCCCTCAGGGACATGAAATGCTGCGGTGAATAGCTTTTTCGTCTCCGCGGTGAATGGACCGATGTGACTGAATTCGCCAAGGGCCGGATCGACCCCTTGATCGAGGATAACCCGGATACCTTGGGCCGATGGCTGCAGGAAACCGACTCGGCCAACATCAAACAGGTTTGGATCTGTTTAAGTATTTGTGCTTTCAATTCCGGCGAGCAGTTTAAGCCGATTCGCTGAACAAATGATTCGAAAATGGCGAGGATTTTCGCGCCTCATTTCTCAACAACGAGGAGAGGAAGGTTAACTTCAACGAAAGACTATTGCACCAATGTTAACAGGCTGACGTAAGCAATATGCATCCATTATCCTCTGAAGGCAGATTAGTTCGGTTGAAGACCACTGACCATCGGGGCGTAAATTATTACAAGATTATTTTGCCAGCTGACGTTCCCCGGGGCGGGATGTTTTCAACTGAAGATTTATATCGGCGTTTGTGTTTTTACCTTTCATTTTTACCACGGATCAACAAATGGTTGAATTGCCCTTTTGGCTGGTTCATCAGGAATGGAGCGCAAGCCCTGCATGATCCATTTGCGTGTATCCGCCGGGTCGATCACCCCGTCGATTTCGAAGTAAGCGGCCACATTGATGGCTTTGCCCCTCTCGTAAGACTGGACGAGCAGTTTATCGTAGAGCGCTTGACGTTCCCTGGGGTCTTCAATTGCCTCAAGCTCTTTTTTAAATCCCATCTTAACCGCCCCTTCAAGTCCCATTCCGCCAAATTCTCCGGTCGGCCAGGAAACGGTAAAGACCGATTCATGAAAACCGCCCTTCGCCATAGCCATGGCGCCGAGGCCGTATCCCCGGCGTAATACGACCGTGAAGTACGGCACCGTCACATGGGAGCCGACTACGAACATCCGGCAGGCATGGCGAACATGGGCACGCCGCTCGACTTCGGGTCCCACCATGAATCCTGGAGTATCGCACAGAGACAGAATCGGGATACCATGAACATTGCACAATTGCATCAAGCGCGCCGCTTTGTCCGCCTCTTCAGCTTGGATAGCTCCGGCCATGTGCTTGCAGTTGTTGGCGATAACGCCGAAAGGCCTTCCTTCGATGCGGATAAAGCCGGCAATCATACCGGGAGCGAATTCCGCGCGTATCTCAAGAAAGGAACCGGTATCGGCTAACGATTCAATGACGACTCGCACGTCATAGACGCGCCGCCGGTTATCCGGCAACAAGTGGCGGAGAATTCGCTGGTCGCCGGCTTCCCATCGAGATGTAGCGCCCTGGAAATAAGAAAGATATCGCTTCGCTGCCGCCACCATTTCAACGTCATCAGCCACGGCAATGTCGACCACGCCGTTTTGCGTTTGCACATCAATTGGACCGACTTCCTCAGGTCTGAAAACGCCGAGTCCGCCACCTTCTATCATCACCGGACCTCCCATGCCGATGCCGGAATTTCTGGTTGCGATGATAACGTCGCAACAGCCGAGCAAGGCGGCATTGCCCGCAAAACAGAACCCCGATACGACGCCTACTACAGGGACCTTGCCGCTTAAGCGAGCAAACAAGCCGAAGGTAGAGAGATCCAGACCCGTTGGCATAACCCCGTCGGCATCGACGTCGCCCGGCCTTCCGCCGCCCCCTTCCGCAAATAGAACCAAGGGCAGGCCCATCTCGTACGCCAATTTCAGCATACGATCCATCTTCTTGTGATTGAAATAGCCCTGTGTGCCGGCCAACACGGAATAATCATAGGCCATTACCATGCAACGGGCCTTGCCGTCTCCGAATAGAGA
This sequence comes from Syntrophobacteraceae bacterium, assembly GCA_052143075.1. Taxonomy (GTDB): domain Bacteria; phylum Desulfobacterota; class Syntrophobacteria; order Syntrophobacterales; family Syntrophobacteraceae; genus SbD1. The sequence continues at coordinate 10,430 of JBKQTS010000225.1, forward strand.
ACCGTTCACCGATCCGATGCCCGTGATGAGTCCGTCAGCCGGGGTATTTTTGATGAGGTCGTCAACGGAGCGCCGCTGGCGCTGTGCGGAGATGAGGAGTGCTCCGTATTCAATGAAACCACCGGCGTCGCAGAGATCTTCCACGTTCGCGCGTGCAGTCCGCTGGCCTTTTTGTTGTCTTCGCGCCACCACTTCGGGGCGTAGCTCGTCACGGCCGAAGGCGTGCCGCTCAATCACCTCGACAAGTTCGGGGCGTATCGCGTCAAAGTCGATCCCTTCGTCAACCCTCCGGGGATCGCTTACTGTCTTGCACTCTTCTTTGGCATTCGATGTCGTCATTAACTGTGCCTTCCCCTATCCGGCAAAGGATCAGGTATGAGTATATCCTTCTGAAGATTGGAAAAATGCCCTGTTTTAAAATTCTTTCCCGGGCCCCTTGGTCTTCAATCCGTATTTTTTAAAAATAGTCTCGTTGTCTTCGCCGATCTCGGCCGAGATCCATTTCACCCTTAGGGGCGTTTTGGACATCTTCCCGGTGATGGGCAAGGTGACGATCCCGAAGGCCGGATGATTCACCTTGGCAAAGGACCCTCGGACCTGCCAGTGCTCCTGCTCCAGTACTTCCTTGGGGGTCAACATCTTGGTGGTCACCGGCAGCCCGCCTCCTCGCCACTTGGAACGGGCAGACTTGACGCTGTAGCGGGAAAATTTTTCAGAGATTTCCTGGTAGGTAAAATTGGCAGCGGCCTTTTCCACTTTGTCATTCAATTCCTTGGCCTTGTCAATGTCGTCCGTGATCCGGTCCAGCAGGGATCTCCAGTCTTCCTCCAATCTCCAGGTGCCCAAGATTTTCATGGCCGCCCGGAAGTCCTGGTCCCGGAAACAGGCGATGGCCACGTAACCATCCTTACACTTAAAAAATCCATAAGGACAAAGGCCGTAATCCAGGGTGCCGTAGCGAAACCGGGGTTTCTTCCAGACATAGCCGATGGTCGGTGGAAAACCTACGCAGGAAGCATAGGCGTCAGCCGCGGCGATGTCGATCATCTGTCCCTGGCCGGTCCTACGCTTGAAAAAGGAGGCTACCAGCCCGCCGCAAGCCGCTGCTACTGCCGAGGTGTAGCCGGCGGCGTAAAACCCGGCCCGGGTCGGCCAGCTAAAAGGCTCCGGCGCATCTGGGAGGTCGCCGATCAGGGCGGCCAGCCCGGACTCGGCCTGGCTGGTCAGGTCACTCCAGGGAACATTGGCCGATTCTCTGGCCCTGGTCGTATAATGCCCGTAAGGGGTAATAGCGATATAGATCAAGCCCGGGTTCAGCTCCTGCAATCGCCGGTAACCGATCCCCCAGGAATCCATTTCACCAGGAGCAAAGGTTTCGATGAGCACGTCGGCTTTGGCTGTTAGGCGTTTGATATTTTCGCGGTCCTCAGGATTGCTGACATCCAGGGTGATGTGCCTCTTGTTACGGCATTCCATCAGAAAGGGGATGCCCACGCCCTTGACATTGGCCCCGTAGGGACTCATGGCCCTGGCCGGGTCTCCTTCGGGAGGTTCCACCTTGATGACCTCGGCCCCGGCTTCGGCAAAAAAACTGGCCGCGATGTTGCCGGAGAAGTTGGCATAACTCAGGTCCAGGACCACCATATCATCCAGGGCTTCCGGCTTGCCCTCGGGGGTCATCATCTTGGCTAAAAACCCGCTCCATTCGGAAAGCTTCCGGGCAGCCCCTTTTTTCTGTAGGTACCTGGAATAAACCCGCTCTTTAATGGTCCTCACCCCCCTGGTAATTAAAAATGGGATCCTGGTCGATCTTATAATAAATGGGCGGCCTCTGGCCGACCCTAAAATCCCAGTTGCCCACGACCCTTTCTTTTTCCAGTTCCTTGATCCGGGCCTCGGTCAGGCCCAGGATTTTCTTTAAGACATAGCGGTTGTGATAGCCCAGGGGTCGGGTGAGCCACTTGGTCCGGCCCGGGGTTTTGCTGAGCATGGCAATCGGTCCTTCCAGCACCAGTTCCTTGTACATATCGTCCTGAAAAGGGATGACGCTCCCCCGCTCACGCCGCCAGGGATCATTACAGATCTGCAAATCATCCATGACTTCGGCCACGGCCAGGCCATGTTTCTTTCCCAAGCGGATCAAGACAGACGCCTCCTGGGAGCGGACCCATTCTTCGATGACTTTATTCAGGTAAGCTGCATTTTCAGGCTTGAGCCGGTCAAAAGCCTTTTTGAATTTTTCATCGCTGGCCAGGTCTTCCCGGCCCAGGGCCCGGCAGAGGGACTGGAATTGTTTGTCCGTGGCCACGGCCAAGGCGATAAATTCTCCGTCCAAGGTCTTAAAGATCCCGGAAGGGGACATGGTCGGATCCAGATTGCCGGTGCGGCCCAGATCCTCCCCGGTGGCGCCGTGATAGGTGAAATGGGATAAAGACCGCATAAGGATCTCGGCCTGGCAGCTGTCGATATACTGGCCTTCACCGCTGCGCTCCCGGTAATTGAGGGCCATGAGGATCAGCATGGCCACGAAATAGCCCGGGAAAAAATCGCCGAAGAAATCCGGGATCTTGAAATATTTTTCCGTATCCGGGTGGCCGGTAACGGAAAGAAGGCCGCTGGCCCCCTGGGCCAGTAGATCCCAGCCCGGGAAATAGCGGAAAGGGCCGTATTGGCCGTAGGTGCTCAAAGAGGCGTAAATGACTTTCGGGTTGACCTTGCTCACCTGGGAGTAGCCGATGCCCCAGGCCTCCACCGTGCCGGAGGTGAAATTTTCAATCACCACGTCAGAGGTCTCGGCCAGCTTGAGGATCAGGTCCTTGCCTTTGGGCTTCTTGACGTCAATAGCCACAAAATATTTACTCTGGTTAATGAAATGCCACAGGGGATTGGAGTGTTTCCAGTACTTCCCCCAGTAAGTCGATCCCCGCCAATAATCGCCTTGATAAGGGACTTCCACCTTGATCACTTCCGCCCCGTATTGCCCTAAAACTTTGGCGGTCGTGGGGCCGAAGATCATATGGGACAGGTCGAGGACCCGGATTCCTTGCAAGGCCTCGGGCTTCTTGGAGATCTCCTCGGGGTCGAAAAGTTTTTTGGTGTATGCGAAATAATCTTCGGCCATGTTTGTCTCCGCTCTTAACCTTGCGCCTTACCTTTTTTACATCCCGATATAAGCCTTCTTAACCAACTCATTGTTTAAAAGAAATTCACTCGTCCCTTCCAGCACCACCTGCCCGTCCTGCAAGACATAACCTCGAGCGGAGATTTCCAGGGCGTACAAGGCATTTTGCTCCGACAGTAAAACCGTGATCCCTTCAGCGGGAAAGGTTTTGATGATCTCATAAATCTGGGTCATGATCAAGGGGCTTAAGCCCAATGAAGGTTCATCGATCATGAGCAGCTTAGGCCGGGCCATCAATCCCCGGGCGATGACCAGCATTTGCTGCTCTCCACCGCTCATCAGGCTGGCCCGTTGTCCGGCCCTTTCCTTCAGGATGGGAAAGAGGGCATACATTTTCTCCAGCATCTCCTGCCGGCTTCGCCAGGCCTTGAGCGTGCAGCACCCCATCAGCAGGTTTTCCTTGACTGTCAGATAAGGGAAAATTTTTCTGCCTTCCGGTATCTGGGAAACCCCCAACTTAACGATTTTATCGGCCGGATGGTTTTGGATGTCCTTATCCAGGAAGGTAACTCTTCCGGATTGACTCTTTATGACCCCGGAGACGGCATTGAGCAGGGTGGTTTTTCCAGACCCGTTCCCGCCCAGCAGGGCAACGACTTCCCCTTCCCGCACTTCCAGCCCAACGTCATGGAGCACAGGGATCACGCCGTAGGAGGCATTCAGATTACTTATTTTGAGCATACCGCGCTCCCAGATAGGCCTCGATGATCTTCGGATCAGTGGTGATCTCCTGAGGAGAGCCTTCGGCGATCTTCTTGCCGTACTGAAGGACCACGATCCGTTTGGCCGCGCTCATGATGATCTTCATCACATGCTCGATCCAAAGAATGGTGATGGCGAATTGCTCCTGGGCGTTCGAGATCATCTCCAAGGCCCGGGAGGCTTCCGTGAAATTCAGACCGGCCATGGCTTCATCCAGGAGTAAGAGCTTGGGGGTGGTGGCCAGGGCCCGGGCCAATTCCAGCATCCGCAGCTCGTAGAGAGTCAGATCGCGGGCCAGCGTATCCCGCTTGGAGAACAGCCCCACAAATTCCAGATAATAAGAGGCCTCCAGGACGGCATCGGAGAGGCTCATGTTCTGCCGTTTCTTTCCATTCAAGACACCGACGAGCACGCCGGTCAGGGCGGTCATGGCTCCAAAAGGCTGGGGAATCTGGTAGGTCCGGGATAGCCCCAGTTTACAGACCCGGTTGGGAGGCTGGCCGGTAATGTCCGTGCTGTCGAACTGAATGGTCCCGGAATCCGGTTTGTAAATGCCGCAGATCAGATTCAACAAGGTGGTCTTCCCGGCCCCGTTGGGTCCGATCAGCCCGACCACTTCCCCTTCATTGACGGAAAAGCTGACCTGATTGACCGCCGCCAGGCCGCCAAAGGTTTTAGTCACATTGGTGATTTCCAGCACCTTTTAATCTCTCCTGACATGAAGGGTCGGAAAATAATCCCGGTGATGACGTTTATGGTAAAGCCCCCAAAGACCTTCCCCCCGGGGAAGGAAGATGATGGCGAGGATCAAAACCAGCGGGAAAAGCACGTAATTGATCGGGCCCAGCCCGCGGAGCGAATCTTCCACGATGGAAATCAAATAGGCCCCGGGCACCGCTCCATAGACATAGGCCCTCCCTCCGATAATGACGATGATCAAAATCTTGGTCATGAAATCCAGGGGAAGATAGGTCACCCCGGCGAAGGTCCGGAAGGTGTGGACGATAAACCAGCCGACGATCCCCGTCAGGACCGAGGGGAAAACATAATAAAAAATTTTATACCGGTCCACGTCCACCCCCATCATCCGGGCCACGTCTTCATTCTCGTTGATGGCCGCCAGACTGACCCCGAACCGGGAGCGGACGATCTTGTCGGATATAAACAGGTAACTCAGCATCAGCAAGAGAGACAGATAGAAGTAGGCCAAATAATTCCAGGTGACTTTTCCTAAAGTCAATAAGGGACTCATCCCCGCCAACCCCACTTCCCCCCGAAAAATATCCCCCCAAATGAAGGTGACATCCAGAAAGGTCAAGGGAAGGATCAGGGTGATGAGGGAAAAATACAGGCCTTTAGCGATCCAGGTGGTCGGGCTGAGCAGCAGGGCGATCCCGGTACAGACGAGGATCGTGGCTGCCAGGGTCAGGGCCGGGCCGAAACCGAAGTGCAGATTCAGCAGGGCGGCCGTGTATCCGCCGATGCCCAGATAGAGCTGGGGTCCGAAATTGACCCGGGCTGTGCCCAGCATTTGCAAACCGAGCGGTATGGCCACGGCGGCATAAAGGTTGGCCGTTGTCATCATGGTCAGGATGTTCGGGTAGGAATAAATAAAAAGGGGCAGCAAGGCTAAGAGGGCCACCCCGATGGCCGGGTTCCGCCAGTAACGGGGCTCAATAACCCATTCGTATTTTTGATCCCCCCAGCGGACGACCATCCGGTCCCGTCGTAGTTCAAAATCTACCATATGGTTTCTCCTACAAACAATCCTCCCCGCCGGTAAATCATCACGATCAATGTGACGATCAAGGCTGCCAGTCCCATGAACCGGGAAACGTAAAGAAAGCTGACCGAAGAGTGGATAAAACCGATCAAATAGGAAGCGACGATGCTCCCCTTTAAATTACCCAGACCGCCTAAAATGGCGATCAGCATAGCGGTCATGAGCAATGGGGAGCCCATAAAGGGATCGATCCCCCAGAAGGGGGCGATGACCAGCATGCAAACGGTCGGCGGGATGACCGAGAGGATCATGGCTAGATAATACATCCGGTTGACGCCGGCCCCCATCAACGTGGCCGCCGGCAGGTTTTGGCTGATGGCCCGGATGATCAGGCCCGTCCGGGTTTTCAAAAACCAGATGACATAGACTGCCGTAACCAAGATCCCGATGAAGGCCGCCAAAACCATCTGGTTGGCGACCTTGACCTTGCCGATAGTTACCATTCCTTCACTTAGGGTGGTGGGGATGCTGACCCCGTCGGTGACCGGATAGAGGTAATTGGCCAACTGGGCCACGAAGATAAAGATCAGGAGCGAAACGGTTAAAAGGATCTCTTCCCGATCCAGGTAGCGCTCAAAGACCCCTTTGTAAAAAACAAAAAGGGAAAACCCGATTTGAACCAAAAGCATCAAGAAGATGCTGGGGATCAACCCCAATCCGGCATTTTCCATGAAGGCCCAAACGCCGTAAGCGGCCAGAACAAAGGTCACCCCGTATCCCAGGTGAAAAATCCGGAGCACCCCGCAGATCAAGGAAAAACCGAGGGATATTAAAAGGTAGATCGAACCCCAGATGAAGGTGAAGATGAGAATCGATTGCACAGTCTCATTCATTGGCTCTCTTTCCGTTCCTCACGGCCCAGCCCTCTTAGGCGATGCCGTGAAGAATGAAAATGGATTGAAGGGGGCTATAGGCAAGGGGCAAGAGGTTAAAATTTTTCTGCTCCTCAAATGCCTATAGCCTCGTGCCTATAGCCTCTATTCTCCTATTTCCTCAATTCAGCCGGAGGAATATAGTTTCCAGTCTTATATTCCTTAGGGAAGATGACCTTCATTTCTCCTTCTTGCCATTGCACAATGGGAGAAATATATTCTGGATAAGGCAGGTTGTAGTGGAATTTGGGGTCCCAGCCGATGGTCCCTAAAACGGCCACTTCATGCACCTGTTCCAATTGTTTGATCAGGGCATCCATATTCCCGGTCCCGCCGGTCTTTTCAATGGCCTTCTTGAATCCGTACAAGGTGTCATAGGTGGTATGAGAGCCGAAGATGGGGCCGACCTTATAATGATTGATCATGTTGTCCATAAAAGGGATGGTTTTGGGGGTGATGGGCACTTTGACCATGGAGCTACCGACCATAACGCCAGCCACTTTGCCTTCGGTCATCTTCCAGGCCTGGGGCATTCCGGCCAACCCCCCCCAGAGGTATGAAGGGACGTTGTTGGCGCTCGACTGTGCCCATTGTTTGATAAAAGCGCCCTCGTCGATATACCCGCCCACGCAGTCGATCACCCCGGCGCCGGACTTGGCGATCTCTTCAAAAATGGGGTTGAACATCTTTTGGTCCAGGGACACGGTCGTTTCATAAACCACCTCCAGTCCCTTGCTTTTATAGACATCGGCCAAACGGGGCGAAACATCCGGCAAGCCTTTTCGAAGAGGCTTGGTCCACTCCATGTCTTCGTAAATGATGGCCACCTTTTTGGTCTTGACCAAATC
>JBKQTS010000226.1:0-12443 GCA_052143075.1 Syntrophobacteraceae bacterium
GAGGACATGTTAAACCTGAAAATGGAGACCATTTATAATACCCAATATTGTCAAAGAACGTTTCTCATAAAACTTCCAGGGAAACCGTCAATTATGAAGGCCCCCTTTTTTCAGCAACCTGTTAGAGGACGACTGTCAGTATCTTGTCACTAAGCGGTCAAGACCATAAATCCAGTGACATATAGCTCTCATGCAGGGTGGGTACAACTGTGCCAGTCCTGCCAACTGGCGCAGCCTTGAGATTAATGTGGCGCTGTGAAGATTCGCAACCGTGTTTATCGAGACGTGTCCAGGGCCGTTGGTCCGAGCCGCCTCCATGTTGATGGGAAGCCGATTCGGAGAATATTTCCTTGTCAGGAACGGTTTTTTAAAGCTGTTTCGCCGCTGTGGTATACAGCTTGCATCATGTACCCCCAAAGGCTGGTTCTACCTATATCCGACAACGGTCTTCACCACCCGGTTTGGAGTGAAAAAAATGAAAGCAAACGATTCAAAATCCGTGGGGCACCATCTCCGGCAGGTCAGGGATGGGAAAAGGCGTTTTGAGAACGCATACCAGGGGGTGGCCAGGATGATCCTCAACGAATCGGCGGCCATCGAGAAGGTGCTGGTCAACGGCAGGACCACGTTTGATTTCAGGATCTTCAGGATAAGCGCAAAACACGTCGTCGGCATGTACGACGAAGTGAACAGCTTTGTATCCTTCATCAAGGATGCGGCCGAAGGGGGATCGTCGCGGGAGATGGCCTTCGTGCTGGTGGGGGAGCCGGGAAACGGCAAGACCTTCTTTGTCGACAACCTGTGCGCGCTCTACAGGCAGTTTCTGGCCAGTCCGGAAAACCGGAAATATACGTTCAATTTCGTGCACCTGGACAAACTGGGGGGTTACGGCAAGATAGAGACCATCCAGTCGCAGACCTTCGAGGACCCCGTGATCCTGGCCATGAACCTGTTCGAATCCCGGGATGAGAGCAAAGAATTTCTCGCCGCTATGGGAGATTTCCCGGACGAGCAGATAGACCGGCTCTACCAGAGCTACAGGCCTCTTGGCGCCTGCAGCGACTATATTATCAACGACATCAGGAACTACTGCCAGGGCGACCGGGAAAAGTTTTTGGGGTTCTTCGAGGTCGTTCCCGTGACCCTTAGCGAAAGCATGGGGACCGTGACCGGGAAGTACTCGGCCAAAGACAAGATAACCTCATCGGCGGTGGACCTGCTGGGAGAGGAATCCATTCAGCGGCTTCTGCACATTTCGGATGCGAACAATCCCTTCCGGTTCGACCTCAGACGAGGGGCGCTGGCGCGTGTTGCGGGCGGGGGAATTCATTTCAGCGACGAAATATTCAAGAACAAAAAAGACCTCGTACAGGTCTACCTGGGGGTCATACAGAACCGCAACATCGAAATCGACGGGTTCCGGTGGCCCATTGACACGCTCATCATCGCCACCAGCAACAACTCCGAGTTCAACCGGTTTTTGGCCGAAAAGGAAGAGGCGCCCATCGTGGACCGCTGCCGGATCTGCTACGTGGCCCACAATACGGACTACAGGCTGCAGGAACAACTGACCGCCTACGCCGTCGGAAGCGAGGCCAAGACTACGCTGACTAAAGAGCGGCTGCACCAGGACCCCAACCTCAACTACGCGGCGTCCGTAGCGGCGGTGCTGACCAGGCTCCCCAGGTCCGAAAAGCTCACCGCCATCGAAATGATGAAACTGTCTGCCGGGGAGGTCGCAGGGGAAAAGAGCATCAAGACCCTGGCAGAGGTCATCGATACGCTCAACCACGAACCCGACATCACCAAGAGGTTCGGCCAGAAGGGGCTCGGCCAGAGAAACCTGGGCCGGGCGATCCAGCTCCAGATGGAGACCTCCGAGACCAACGAAGGACAGTGCATGTTTGCCTACGACATCTTCAAGTCGCTGGGCCGCATCGTGCTGGACTATGTTCCCGAGGCGAACGACAGGGCCAAGTACCTCGAAGACCTCAAGATTGCCCGTGGGCTCTACCGCGAAAGAATCATGACCGAGATGTTCAACGCCTACATGGATGAGCCGCACGCCATCCGCAAGGACGTGATGAACTACGTGAACATGATCATAGGCATCGACGCGGAAAACCTCGGGCCGGACAAGATGTGGAAATACAAAAACCCGCAGACCGGCGAGCTCAAGGCTCTCAAGATCGACGAGCGCTACATTCAAAGCATCGAAGACAGACTCGGCCTCAAGAGCAGGGAACAGCGCGAGTCGTTCCGAACCTCCATAAGGAAAATTTACGGACAGAAGATGTCGACCGACCGGGACTACGACTTCATGGACAATCTCGAACTTGTCAAAGCCGTGACGGACGTGAGACTGAAATCCGACATAGCGGGAGCGGGCAGCCTCATCGGGGCGCTGGCAAACCGCACCAACGAGGAAAACCAGAAGCTCTACGACCGGATCCTGAACACCATGCTGAACAAGCTCGGTTACTGCGTGACCTGCGCGCAAAAAACCGTGGAATATTTCTGCACGAAAAACGACGAGAACTGACCGATGAGCGGGAAGAGTTTTGAGTTTCTAAGAACTGACAATAATAACTAGTGTCCATCCGGAAACCCCGGACGGAAACTAACTAACAACTCTTCGAGCAGCAAAAGGCCATGAAAAAGGACATCCTGGAGACCGAAGGACAGGCCCACGGAAATCCGCTACTGGAAAAGAGCGGGGCCGAGTCGCTTTCATACATGGCCGGGGAGAGCATCTACGGCCGGGGCGACATGCTCTTTCTCCAGGGCGCGGCTATGCCCGGGAGCAATTACGTCTACAGCCTGAGCGCAATCGACGACCTGCTGGAGCGGGACAAGATGCGGGACAAGGACGGCTTCCCGCGCAAGATCCGCATAGGAAGGCTGGTCAAGCCCGGCCGCGGCGGCAAGGGCAAGATCATTTTAGTGCCCACCACGGTCGAGGAAAAATTCATTCACGACGTGCGGCGCAGCCAACCGGGAGGCGAAGAGGGGTCATCGGGCGGGACTGGAGAGGGCCATGAAGGCGAAGTTATCGGAGAGGAACCCGTTCATGGCGCGGAAGGCGCCGGGACCGGCGCAGGGCAGGGGGAAGGCGCCGAGCATGAAATAGAATCCAGCGCTTACGACCTCGGGCGCATACTCAGCGAAAAGTTCGAACTGCCCGAACTCAAGGACAAAGGTAAGAAGCGGTCGCTGACCCGCTACACCTACGACCTGACCGACATGCACAAGGGTTCCGGGCAGTTCCTGGACAAGAAAGCCACGCTTCGAAAGATCATCGAAACCAATATCGGTCTGAACAGAATAAGTTCGTGGGAAGATATCGACCCAACCGGGCTGCTGGTTTCGCCGCGAGACAAAGTCTACCGAATCCTTTCCAGGGAGAAGGACTACGACTCGCAGGCCATGGTTTTTTTCCTCCGGGATTACTCGGGCTCCATGACGGGCAAGCCCACCGAAGTGGTCGTCACCCAGCATATCCTGATCTATAGCTGGCTCCTCTACCAGTACGAGAAGCGGGTCGAAACCCGGTTCATCCTGCACGATACCGAGGCAAAGGAAGTCTCTGACTTCTACAGCTACTACAGTTCGAATGTCGCGGGCGGCACGCGCCTCGCGTCCGCCTACCGGCTGGTCAATGAAATAGTCGAGACTGAAAGTCTAGCCAGCGACTACAACATCTACGTCTTCCAGGGCACGGACGGAGACGACTGGGACTCGGACGGAAGCCAGACGATACCGGAAATAGAAAAGATCCTTGCGTTCACCAACAGGGTGGGAATCACCATCGCCTCGGCCTCCGAGCAGACAGGCGGAACGGTGGTGGAGAGGTACATGGCGAACTCCCGCCTGCTCGAAGAACACCCCAGTCGCATCCGCATGGATTCGGTAGGCGAAAACGCAACCGAGGTGCGGCTCATAGAGGGCATGAGAAAGTTGCTTTCATAAAAACGAAGAGCATTCACCGCGAACCCGAACATAGTGAGGGTTCCTCTGCGTACTCTGCGGTGAATCGCTTTTAGTCTTTTGATCACAGTGGGATGCCTTTGCGTAGCCCGCGGTGAACGGGTTTTGGGGACGGCGATGGAACTGATCGATCAACATACCAAACGGATCATGGAAGGGTGCAAGGAGCGAGCCCGGCAAGCCGGCCTGCGGTTCCACGACGAGACGCTCGAATACATCGTGACCAACAGGGACCTGCTTGAGCTGAGCCCGAAAAACATGATTCCCTCGCTCTACGACTATTGGGTCCATGATGTCGAAGTCCTAAGGGAAAAGGGAAGGTACGATCTCTATCCCAATAATCCCTACGAAACGGTGATAAACACCAGCCCGGCTATCTCATTCTATAACGACAACAACCCGGACTGGCTCAACGTCATGATCTTCTATCACGTGCTCGCTCATATCGATTTCTTTCAGAATAACATGTTCTTCGAGCACACCTGGGACCGGGATTTCGCCGGCCAGGCCCTCTCAGACAAGTCCACCATTGCCATGCTCCGCTCGGAGAAGGGGCGCTGGCTGGACTACGTGATCGAGTTCAGCCGAAGCATCGATAACCTGGTGGGCTTCTACGGCGAGATGTTCGATTCGAGCCGGCCGGAGGAGATCAAGACATCGATGCGGCTTGACTTCTACTTCGACGTCTTTCTGCAAACGATCAGAAACGTGAGCCTCACCGGCTACCTCAAAGAGGTGGAGCGCTACAACGAGGTGATAAGGCAGTGCGGCGACATGGCGGAAAGCGTCTTCTTTTCGCACGTGGCCAAACGCTACCCCGAGTTCGACGCGCTCTTCGCCGGGCGTAAAAAACAGGGAAACCGAGGCGCGCGGGACCTGCTTCAGTACGTGCAGGAAAACTCCGCATTCCTGCGCAGGGACGAAAACCGCTGGATGGAGTCTGTCATGCAGATCGTGCGGAAGACCTCCCTGTTTTTCCAGCCCCAGATCAGAACCAAGATTCTCAACGAAGGCTGGGCGAGCTACTGGCATGAGAAGCTCTTTCTAAAAGACGACAGGATCAAGGGCAATGAAGTGGGGTTTGCGCGCGTAAATGCCCTGGTAACCGCACTGCCCCGGGTGGGGATCAACCCGTATGCACTGGGCATGAGGCTCTTTGACCATATCGAGCAGATGGCCGAAAAGGGGCAGCTCTCCTACGATTTCCAGAGAATCCAAAACGCGCGTCAGCGGGAGGACTTCGATGCAAAAACCGGTTCGGGTCCGGACCGTGTGTTTAAAGTCCGGCAGGAGTTCAATGACTTCCTGTTCATAAATACCTTCATCGATCAGGATTTCGTGGACCGGCACAAGCTTTTCGTGGTCGGCAAACGCCTGAACAGCGCCAAGAGGGTGTGGGAATACTTCGTTCAGAGCAGGAGCGCCGAAAAATACAGGCAGATGCTGCTCGATTCCCTCTATCACCCTCCTTTTATCGAAGTCGAAGAAGGAAAGACCGACGAGAGCTGTATCTATCTCAGCCACCATTTCGAGGGCAAGCAGCTCGTGCCGGAATTCGTTCCCAATACCATGCTGGGCATCGAATACCTGTGGGGCGGGGCGGTCAAGCTCGAGACTACCGAACTGGTCGAAGCCAGCACCGAGTACATGACCAACGGGTATGGCATGGCTTCTGCCGACTCCGGCAAAGAACCGGCTGAGCGAAGGGTCCTCTACACCATGAAGGACAGAAAGATTTCAAAGGAGGTCCTGTAATGGAAGCGTCGGCAGTGACAAACAGAGACTCCTCGATGACGCACCTGTTCCGCAAGATAAGGGAGCGCGAGCAGCGAGCGCCGCTAACCTTCCCCGAATTCACGAACCTTTTGAGCAAGTCGCCCAGACTGATCTTTCGCAATATCTTCCAGATGTTCTATGACATGATGTACAGCTATGTGGGCGAGGGTGTAAACGAATATCCCGACGATCCCGAATCCATCGACTTCGTCTACTACGACACGAGCCGCCTGTTTGTGGAGGGGACGGACCATCCCTTTTTCGCCGACAGGCTCTTCGCAAACAGGCTGATAAGCCACGTCAACACATTCCGCAGGGGAATCCGGCAAAACAGGATATACATTCTGGAGGGACCGCACGGGTGCGGAAAGAGCACTTTCCTCAACAATCTGCTCATGAAGTTCGAGCAATACTCCAGGACGGAAGAAGGAGCGACCTACGAGATCGTCTGGCGCCTGAATCGCAAGGATCTGGGAGGGAGCGGCCCTTTGGACTCAAACCACCTCATCTCCCAGCTCCGGTGCCTGGCGGAGAAATCCTGCATGGGCGAACTCCCCGACGTGAATGAAAGCTTGTTTGCACAGGCGGGCAAAGAGTATCTCGAGGTGCCATGCCCAAGCCACGATAATCCCTTCTTGCTCATCCCCAAGGCTTACCGCAGGGACTTCTTTGACGAGTTGATAACCGATAAGGTTTTCAAGCGCAAACTTTTCAAGGAAAAACAGTACGAATGGGTCTTCAAGGACAATCCGTGCACTATCTGCCTCTCGCTTTACCAGACGCTCCTCGATACGCTCGATTCCCCTTCGAAGGTATACGACATGGTCTTTGCCCGCAGATACCTCTTCGACAGGAGGCTGGGAGAAGGAATCAGCGTATTCAACCCGGGCGACAGGATATCGAAAACCCACGTCCTGTCCAACCAACTGCTCCAGAGCCAGTTGAACGCCCTGTTGCGCGACAGCAACAGGGTCCCGTATATGTATTCGCGCTACGCAAAAACCAATAACGGCATATATGCGCTGATGGACATCAAGTCCAACAATACCGAAAGGTTCGCAAACCTCCACGGGATCATCAGCGAGGGGGTCCACAAGGTCGAGGACATAGAGGAAGACGTCAACTCGCTTTTTCTTGCCCTCATGAACCCGGAAGACAAGCAGAATATCTCGGACACTCAGTCTTTTTCGGACCGCATCACGAATATAAAAATCCCCTATGTTCTGGACTACAACACCGAGGTCAAGATTTACACGAACATCTTCGGAGACCATATCCAGCGCTATTTCCTCCCGAGGGTCCTCGACAATCTGGCAAAAGTCATCATCTCCTCCCGGCTCAGCCCCAGGTCCGCCGGCATGGAGGAGTGGATACCCGATCCGAACAAGTACCGGCTCTATTGCGATCGGAATCTGCTCCTGCTCAAGATGGACATCTACACGGGCCTCATCCCCTCGTGGCTCTCCGATGAGGACAGGAAAAATTTTACCGCGAAGAGGCGAAGGAGCATCATCGCGGAGTCCGAGAATGAGGGCGACAAAGGCTTTACGGGGAGGGACTCGATCAAAATCTTCAGCGAATTCTACTCCGCCTATGCCAAGAAGGACAAGATCATCACCATGGCCATGGTATGCGGCTTTTTCAACAAGTTCCGTAACGGCTCGGCAGGACTCATCCCGGAGGGCTTTCTCGATTCCCTCGTGGGGCAGTACAATTACACGGTGCTCCAGGAAGTAAAGGAAGCGCTCTATTATTACAACGAAGAAAATATCTCCAGGGAGATCCAAAACTACCTGTTCGCCGTAAACTTCGAGAGCGGGCGTACCGAAAAATGTATCTTCACCGGGGAAGAGATCGAGATCACCGAAGACTTCTTCGAGGCCGTCGAGCGCCGCGTCCTCGGGGCGGACTCCACGGCCGTCCAGCGCGTGAACTTCCGCCAGGAAGTGCAAAACCAGTATGCATCCAGCACCCTGACCCAGGAAATGATGGTCGACGGGAAAAAAATATGCGAGACCCAACTCTACCAGTCGCTCTACAACAGGTACGTCCACAACCTGAAGGAAAACGTGCTCGATCCCTTCCTCAAGAACGACAATTTCCGAAACGCCATCAAGGACTACCACAATGAGGGCTTCAAATCGTACGATAAGCGAATCCGCCAAGACGTCACCCAACTCATGGGCAATCTCAACACCAAATACGGCTACACCGAGCAGGGAGCAAAAGAGGTGTGTATCTACGTCATCGACAACGGTCTGGCAGACGCGTTTTCCAAGCGATAATTAGACATGATCAACAGGATTAAGAGGATTGAGAGAGAAAGACCTTTTTTGACAGGACTTACAGGATTGACAGGAGAACAACGTGTGCAGATGGAGCAAAGTATAATAACTGTGGATAACGCAATGTAAATCAAGCTGTGATTCCAGGGCCTCATCCATTATTAATGGGCTGCCATATTTTAAAAGCTTATTGACGACGGGGTTGGTTGGGTGCTTACGCGTTTATCGATCTCCCGTTGATGGGTTCCTTGTTTTGAAGCCGGGCGCCTGTCTGTTCGAAGTGGATGCATCCCGAAAAGAAATCGCAGGACGGGCAGGCGGCGAATCAGGCCTTCGTAGACCGAAAAGGTTATCAGGACTGAGAGAGGCAGAAGAATCGCAATCTTTACTGCAATGCCGGCATCGAGGTGGACGACATACCAGCCGAGGACCAGCACGACGGTATGGTGGAGCAGGTAGATAGGAAGGGAGGCTTCACGAAGGTACTTGAGGAGCTTATTTTCGACCGGATGAAACCGTGCAGCCAGTCCCATAAACCCGCAAGCGCAGCCCCACGCTGCAACGGCCACCAAAAAGCGGCCGAGATCCGTTTCCACGTTCCATACAACGCCCGCGAATCCGGCGAGACCTATCAGCCCCAGTGGCGCCCAATTTCTCCGGACGCAACGCTCGAAGGCGGGGCAGGTCTCCATTACGGCCCCGATCAGGAAAAAGAGCCCAAAATAGCCTAAATTGACCCAATCTTTCGAAAGGCTTGGGTAAAAAGGCCACCAGCCTTTAAAACAGGCAAGCAGCAATCCGAGCGGCACAAACGGCACATAGGCCAACCATCCGGGAAGATGCAAAATTCCCGTTTCCGAGTCCTCTCGCGCCAGCCTCACAAGCACAGGAAGAAAGACGAGGCAATAGAACATGAGATAGACGAGGAACCAGAGATGGGACCAGGTCACCCAGTTGAACCTGGCATAATATTTGGGCAGAAACTGAACAAAGCTCATCGGTATTGGCCCAAGCAGCTCCGGCCCGTTTATCTTGAAACTCGTGCCGCCCAGCAGCTCGATATATTTTATGGCGGGGCACAACAGATATATTCCGGCAAAAAACGGAACAAGCAGGCGCCGACAACGCTTCCGGATGAAATTCCCAGCACCCGCGGATCGAACCGATGCCATCGACGACCATCCTGCCAGCAGGAAAAAAAGCGCCATCAGGGTGTCCCGTATGAACTCGTAGACAATCCCAACAGGCACTGAGAAGGTGGAATTTTTGAGGTGATAGAGCGGATAAGGCCCAAAAATAAGAAGAACGTGGGCTAAGAAAACTGCGAAACAGCTAATTACATTGAGCAAATCGAAGTCGGCGCGGCGAGCCTTGGCCGTCCGTCCGTCCCGAAATGTCTGGCAGGATGAAGGGCCGGGTTTATGCGGGGAGGGAATGCATGCCATAGTGCTCTACCAATCTCTTTATCGCTGAGGTGCAAGCCGGGCAGGTTTCCGGATCGTACACGGCAGTTATTGCAAACTCAAACGGAGCGGGAGGATTTGCACCTGCTGCTCTGTCCCGCACATAATCTCAAAATCGAAAAGGCGTTGCAATCTCTTAATCAATTTCCTTGATGATGAGACCTTGCAAGTAGACTCACAATCAAGAAACTAATGGTATTCAGTTATGGCCGGGTCTATATTTACACAATAGTAATAGATGGTGATTTCCTTTGCGTTATCGGCGTCTGGTGAATAGCCACGATATGATCATAGCCGGGTCACATGGTCGGCCAGAACCGGATCGAGCAGGAGCTTTTTGGCGAATTTGGCATACTTGGCTACGATCGCCCGGACAGCGAGCTTCAGTGCGTAGGATCTGATCGGCTTTTCCAGAAGATAGGTGATGTCCGAGGCGATGCACATATCTACGACCTCGTCATTTGCGTTCCCGGTCATGATGATAGTGTCCTGGGGAGCCAATGGAAATGCGGGCTGGACGGATTTTAAAAAGCTGAAGCAGGTCTTTTCCCCCAGGAAAACGTCCAGTATGAATATGGCGACGCCTGTCTGGCGGCTTTGGCAGAAGCGCAGCGCTTCGTCCGGATCGGTGAATACGAACACCCTGCCCCACGTGTAAAACGACCTCACAAGCTCGGCGGTAAGTTCGCATACCGCCGGGTCGTCATCTACGATTATTACCGGTAAGCCGCCAGTCATGAGTTCCTCCCCCGGTCCCAAAGTCGACCGTTCCGGTCCGATAAGCTTATAAGTAGTAATGTAATCAGATTTGATATGGGCAAAAGATGGGTGTGCTGCCTTTTGCCCGATAAGGTCATTCAAATCCCTGTGGATATAGGGTATAATCGGCGATATGATAATAACGATAAGGGATGGAAAATCTTTCGATACCGATAGAGACCTGACCGCTCCGGAGCGTCACATCCTGCAAAAACTCGTCATATGGCAATTGTTTGCTTCCAGCCTTGATCAGTTCAGGGCGAAGGAAAAGGAGGCTATGTATAGAGGCTGGAACAATTCGGGCCCGATTAAAACCAGCGAAGCAATGAGGGCGATTTTCGCTCAATTAGAGGAGAATGTCGTCCTTCGACTCAGCAAGGATACGAAATAATACCGCCGATCCACCCTCTAATCAGCCGTTATTGGCTGAAAAAACAATGCAGCCGGCCTTCTTTTCGCTGAAAACCTGTCCGCTGTCTTCGAGATATCTCAAGTGAGAAATTGCCTCTGCGGTGGCGAACCACTTCTGGGACGCAGGGAAGGCTTGCCATGAATCGCAGTTGATATCCCAGGTCATCATGGATGCAACCTCGTAAGCAGGCTTCGGACCTTGCTTCAAAATGGAGAGGGTTTCGTCGAGCCTGCTCTGATGATGCCCTTTCAATTCCGTTATCCTGCTCCTGCAATTTCCTATAAGGCGCCTGTGTCCGGGCAGCACCAGGTCAACCTCCAGGCCGTAAATCTTGTCCAGGCTGGCAATATAGCTTTTCAGAGGATTTTCCTCCCGGGTCCAGCATGTGATGTTCGGCGTTATATCAAATAGAATATGGTCTCCCGCCACAAGGACCTTCTTTTCGGGTTCGTACAAACAGGTATGGCCTCTCGTGTGCCCGGGCGTCGCAACGGCCCTGAAGCAGTAGCCGTCGTACCGGAACGTGTCCCCCTCGTCTACGGCGCTCGCTTTCGGTACGACATCAAAGCCATACTTATAACCCGGGTGGTTACTGACAGCCGCCTGAAGCTCCTCTGCCGGAAAACCGTTCAGCCTCGCAAAGCCGGTAATCGCCTCCCAGCCGGTCCAGTTCTCCATGTACTCCTTATCCGGCCGGTTGATATATATGATTGAGGTGTCTTCAACCAGTCTCGGTGCAAGGGCGATGTGATCCGCGTGCATGTGAGTGATATAGAAGTCGGTCCTCTTAAGATCCACCTCGATTTCACCCAGGCCGGCCTGCATGGCTTCCAGGCACTCTTTTCGATTCAACCCGGTATCAATGACCAGGTTCCTATCGGGGCCTTTTATCACATAGGAGTTGACCCATCCAAGGGGACTTCCCGGCAATGGGATTTTTATCAGGTATAGATTGGGCAAGAGCTCTTCAACCATATAAACGGGCCTCCATTTTTTCGGATTTAGAATCTGAACACTTATGCTATTCAGGGAATTATGGCAACCGGCCTGACCCAGCCCGCACTCGCCGCTTTAATCTTGATTGGAAAACATGCCACTTTAAATCCATAAGGCGGGAGTTTGTCAATGTTTGTCATTTTTTCCATGTGATAATATTCCTTTTCAATACCTGCGAAATGACCCTCCCAGATAAGGGATGCATCTTTGGTTTTAGAATATTCTTCAGCAATCAGAGGAAGGGGACGGTCCCAGCTCCAGGCATCGGTCCCAACGATTTTTACGCCCCTGTCCAGCAACCACAGAGTAGCCTCCCGGCCCATGCCGCAACCGCGAATAAGATACTCGGCACTTCCCCAATAGCCGGCGGCGCCTGAGCAAACCAGCACGATATCCAAAGGCTTCAGCCTATATCCTATTTGGTTAAAAGCCTGTTCCATGTCCCTGGCGGTTACTTTATAACCATGCGGCTTATCGTCGAAACGGATGCTGACTCCATCGGACAGGCACCACTCCAAGGGCACCTGATCGATACTGCGGGCCTGTTCCCCGTTGTTCATCGTCGGATGGAAATGCCAGGGGGCGTCTAAATGAGTTCCGCTGTGGGTCGTGAGCTTTATATACTCTACAGACCAGCCAATGCCGTTGGGAAGGTCAGCATCGCTGATTCCGGGAAAGAACCCTTTCATCTGTTGCGCACCTTTGACATGATCCTGGTAGTCAATCTCGGTCGGCATGGAAGGGGGATCAGACGGGGTATTGTGT
>JBKQTS010000227.1:0-6545 GCA_052143075.1 Syntrophobacteraceae bacterium
TCTTCTGAAAAAAGTTCCGGGGCCATTTTCTGCCTCCTTTCTGTTTTTCACCAGAAATAACAGGCAGATAATGCCCCAGATTATTCCGGAGTCAAAAATCTATTTTGTTACGTACAGAGGAGAGATACATTAGCTTTTGGTAGAACCCCTCTGTACGACAGGAGATGGTAAGATATACAATAGAAGCGCCTGAGCGACCGGTTCTTGCCGCTCCGCTCAAAGCGCCCCTTAAATGGCGTCCAAATCAGGTGTACTTTCTGACGGCTTTTTCGATAGCTGGGCGCGCCTTCATTAGGTCGTCGGGCACCATAACCGGATGGATTTCAATGTGGGCGTTGAATGCCAGGAACCAGGGTTCTGCAATCGTCGGGATTTGGGAGGCATCTTTCATATCCAGGAATATGAATGCCGTCCTTTGTCCCTTCTCATCAGTGAAGTACGCCGCCTCAGGCTTTAGGTCCGCAAGGATAGACTGAATCGTTTCTTTTAGTTTGCCGGCCTTCGCTGCCGCGTTCCCTTGTCTCCCATCGAAAAGGCCACTGTCCTCAAGTTACCGTAACATATGGCATGTTACTTTTAGTTGTTACTTAACGCTCTTAATCTGGAATCCTGACGGATAGAGTCGCCTGTCTCGAACCCGGTCTTCGAAATCAGTTTTAGGGTTGGAGATATTTAGTCCATGAAGAGATTGTTGAACCGGTTATTCTGGAGGTTCGACACAGTAGGAAAGTGGGCTACTAACAAATTCCATCTAAGGAGGAGATGCGCTATGAAAAGATCATTTTTGCTCGTATTATTTATTTTCTGCTTCGGTATCTCTATGGTTGGTTGCTCGTGTTTCCCGGGGTTGCAATGTGCAAAAGAGGAGCCCCCTCCTCCCCAGCATGAGGTGTACACACCGCCGCCTCCGCCTCCGGCACCGGCACCATATGTCCCCCCTAAACAAGACCGCAACTAAGTTACTTCCGGCGAAAAGATGTTGGGAAGGCATTTCTATTTCAATCTTTCCAAAATTTTTGGAGCGATCGAAAGAGGTACTTACCTTTAAACCGCACCACACAGGAGGCGAAGGTGAAGGGAAAAGACATGAAGCGAGCAATGACGATGCTGAGCGCGTTCGCAGTGGTCTGGGCTCTTGCCCTGCCCAGTTGGGCGCAGGTCAAAGAGCTCCCGACAGACACCAAAACCATTGAGGGCACCATCGAGACGATCGATAACAACAAGCGCGCCATGAACATCAAGACGGCCGACGGCAAGTTCGTCGCCGTCAACGCACCCGAGAGCGTCAAGCGCTTCGACGAGCTCAAGGTGGGGGACAAGGTGAAGGCGACGTACAACAACAACGTTATCGTGCGCCTGAAGCCGCCGGGCGAGCCGGCGGTCGATACCGCTGACCCGACCTACGCCAGGGGGGAGACCAGCGGCACGGCGGGGACGGTGCGGAGGATGACGGCGACCATCGTCGCCATCGACAAGAGCGCGTCGTCGATCACTTTTGCCGGGCCGAACGAGTGGAAATACAGCCGACGGATCGTCGATCCGACCGTGTTCGATCAGGTCAAGGTGGGCGACCGGGTTGACATCATCTGGAACACCGACCTCACAGTCTCGCGGGAGTAAGTCCGGGGGACGAGCGCGCGACCGGGGGCGAGCAGCGGCTCAGTCCGAAGCCAGGCCGCCAGCGAGCCTCGCCTCTCCGGACGACCAGCGCAAGACGGCGCTCCGGGTCTTCGCGATCTCGACAAAGGAGTGCGAGGTGCTCTACTTCGGGGGGGACACGCCCCCCGAAGTTACCGTCCGTGCGCCCTTGTCGTTTTCGATCGCCCGCAAGAAACTCTCCGCGCCGCTGGATCACCTGGGCCTAATCCGGTCGTGCCTGGTCCCGGGGACGTTGGTGCTGAAAGCGCATTGGGGCCGCTTTGCACGCCCGGTCACGACTTCTCGGGCCCGAATACCCTCATGGCCAGGTGGCCCCACTCCGCTCTGCCCGCCTCCCTGTTCACGCAGGAGGTCGTCACCCCCAGGTCGCGGGTTCAAAAGTCTCTCTATCATATTATCCATGTCCCCAATACCCCTCTAGAATGCCCCACGATCCACGATCTCTCGCCGGGTGGTATGATATATCCACAATTAGCAAAGAACTCAATCCAGCTTGCCAACTTGTTAAAAATCGACCTGGGATCAAAACGCTCAATACATGATCCGAACATCAGAATCCCACCGGAGCCATCAGGGATTTCCGTAAGGCAGAACCTCGTTTTAGAGACCCGCTTCTAAATATATAAATTTCTGATTCGCTATTCTCATTGTGTTTCCCCACACAAAATCAAGCCAGATAAGAGGTAAAGTTCAAGTCTTTTGAAAGGAGGTGATCTGTTGGACATCGGCAATTTCCTTCAATCCATTGGGGATAAGGTCAGCAAAATCATGGTTCCGAATTCGATCTTTCAGGATCTCATGTCCATCAAAATTGCCATAGGACTAATTGCCCTCTCGCTGCTCATCTCCTCATTGGCCTTGCTGGTCCTGGCGATATCCCACAGCCGATTGAAGAAAACTCAAATGATCACATCAGACGAAATCCTCGATTGAACTAAGCCTTCGGTAGTGGTCCTTGCCCATCCCCATTCCCGCGCAGCATTACTCCCCCATCCACGGCCTAAAACGCGGCAACCAGGGGGGGACATTTTGCTTATACGTGAGATAGGGCTTCCCGAAGCGTTCGGCCAGACCTCTTTCTTCGACAAAGGGAATATAAATAACGTTCACCAGCAAAGCCGCCATCAGCCAACACAAAATCGGCAGTGACCACAGCATGAGCGTTTCAGCCGCGAGCAACGCCAAAACGCCGGAGATCATGGGGTTGCGGACGTAGCGATAAGGGCCCCGAACGACAAAACGCTGCGGTGGGTCCCACGGCGCTGCGGTACCTTCGCCATAGCGCCAAAACAAGCCAACGGTCCAAATCGCAAGAGACAGTCCATAGGCTGCCAGCCCAAGCGCTATCCAGAATGCAAGCGAACCGGGGGATGCCAGCAGCGATGACCAAGGCAGCGTTTGAAAGATGGCAATGAGAACGAACGGAATAACGACGAGTACCATGAAGGGCAAAGCGACAATCGCTTTCATCCAGCGCCAGAGCATACCATCCTCGCTTTCGATCAGGATTACCTATTCTGACTTAGGTGGAGAGCTTCGAGTAGCAGTGCAGGAACCCTTTATTTGACTTTCCTGAAGAATAGTTCCTCCGACCCTTGAAGAGTGACGTGAATTACCCCACTATCAAGACTTCCAACGATTACTCCCCCATTCCTGGTGTTGAGCCTGAGCTGGTTACCCTTCACATACCAGGAAAAAGTGACCTCATCGTCGCCAACCCGCCATACGCCTACCCCAGTTTCTTTCAATTCCAAAGTGGTTGCACTGAGGTGAGGGGACTCCTTGATTTCGGCAATATAAGTCCCGACGTGCTGGGTTCCTGGACCGCAACCGGCCGCGGCGATGAAAAGAAGGAGACAGAATAAAACCGGCAGCAAAAAAAATCGGAGATCGTATCTTTTTCGCATAATGAATCCGTCACGATTTCACAGTTGTAATTCCGCTACCTGGGCCAATAAACGATTTCAATCTGTTAAAAAGCTGAGGTCTGTCAAAATAGTAAATCTGAACGGAGAAAACCAGTATTAGCGCATTTTCCAGGACCTTTTTCCAGCCGATTGGCTCGCCCACAGTATCGTAGCACCCACAGGTGATCGGGGCGCCCCAGTGCATGTTGATCAGGACCATTACGTCGAACATTATCAGAAGCAGTCCGATCACTATTATGGATGTGCGGGACTTAAAACCGATGATCAAAAAAAGGCCGGTGACGAGTTCAATCCATGGCAGTATGATGGCTCCCAGGTTTAGGAACATATAGGGAATCAGCCGGTAATTAGCTATTGCTTCCGCAAATTGAGCGGGATATGGAATTTTGCTCAAACTCGCGTATATAAAGAAATAGCCCAGGTAAATCCTGAGCGCAAAAGAGAGATACTCACTTGTTAACACACGTTTCACAAAAGACTGGATCATTCCGAAGCCTCTTTTTCGACCGGATAGCCATTAGCTTCCCAGGCCTGCAAACCGCCATCCAGGACCTTAACATTCCTATACCCCCGTAGCAGCAATTTGTCCGCAACTTCAAGGTCATAAGGCCTGCTTATGGTATTCCCGTAAACCACTATCTTTTTGTCTTTGTCTTCCTCGGAGAAACACATCAGATAGACGAAATCGAAAAGGGCCATCGTCATATTGACTGCGCCCTTTATGTGCCGTTGCTGGTAGAAATTGCCGGGCATAGCATCGACAATCAAAGTTTGTCCTTGCCGGTACTCCTCCATTGCTGCAAGTGCGGTGATCGAAGGCGCCGGGTCGAGACGCGCGGGGATTAAAGGGATCCCGTAAGGATTTGAGAAGTTAAAAGTTATCGCCAGAAGAACACTTATCCCCATGACGAGGACAAAGTCGTACCATGCGACCCGGGAGGACCTGATTATCGCATCGGCCCCTTGCTTGATGATTTTCTGGTCTCTTAAGAGCCAGCGGCGCACCTCCCGCACGAAATTCCTGGAAAGATCAGGGTGATCGCGCAGGAGGCAGTCAAATTGATCCCTGGTAAGTACAATGAGGCGGGTTTCGTCAACACTTATTACACTAGCGGTACGAGTCTCGCCCGTCAAAAGAGCCAAGTGGCCGAAGTGCTCGCCCGGTCCGGACACACGGAACTCCCTCTCGATCCTGTCCTCGTGCGTGACGAAAATCCTAACTCGACCGGAACTAATAATATAGAAACCATCTGGCGCGTCCCCTTCTTTGAAAATGACCTCGTCAGGCCCCGCAACCCTGGTCTTAACTGTTCGGGCAAGCTCGTCGAGCTCTTCAGGGGGCAAATCCCGAAGAACGGAGTCCTTCAGCAAAATCCTTAAACTTTCGAATTCCATACAGATCATTGCCACTGTTGTCTTACTGTTGGTTTTCTTTGTCCATAGCTTCCAACTGCCTCACAAATTTCACCTGCTTTACAAACGAGTCGGCGTCCGGGATTTCTCCGGCGTGGGTGGAGAGCACTTTGGCGTCCTCAGTCGAAACGACCATAGTGGTTGGAGTGGCTTCAATACTCTTGGAGCGGGCAATCTCATGGTTTTCGTCGAGCAGAATCGGAAAGGGCGTCTTGAACTGTTTCTTGAATGTCTCCACACTGGTTTTGTCATCAGCGATTGCTATTGCGATAACCTTTACGTCGGCCAAGCCCGGGTCTGCCTGGATCGTTTTGTAGATGTCATTCATTATGGGGGCGTTGGCCTGGCAGTGCGGGCAGCGCGCACTCATGAACTCGATAACGACGATCTTCGCCTTTATGTCACTGACTTTAAACGTCTTCATCGCGTCCAGACCAAGATATGTCTGCGTCTGCGCAGAATCAGGGGGGGAGAGGGCGATCTTCACAGGCGACTCTTTTTCGCCAAGGTCGGCACAAAAAGCACCGCTGGACTGCAAAAAAATGGACGTACAGGCAACAATTAGAAAAACTCTAATCCATCCCGGCTTTTTCATTTCTTCTCTCCATCAAATACTGACTCTGTTTTGTAAACTATAACTGTCTTTGGGCTGTCTGCCAACCCAGGTCTTTACGGTTTAGGTGCAGGAATGTGGTGCATCTTAAGATGTTTTTCATGTTGGTAATTTCCCTGTGCAGAGATTATCTCATTGCAAATCCCCCTCACCTGTTGAGCGAGCAATCTCCCACAGGGCCTTTAAACCTAAATAATGCGTCAACTTGACCCCCAACTGGAGCCGACCCGCATTTGCAGGTCGGATTCCATCCGAAAAAGCTCTTGGAATGCCGAATATCCATAGATCATGCGATATTCCAATCAAAACCCACCAGAAAAAATGTCGATTTGACTAATTTAAGCAGTTTGATGACATACCGCCTCTCCGCAAGCGTGAGAACACGCCCAAAGACCAATTTGCATCGGCTAGCCCACCATTCACTCGTCTGAGGATCTAACCGATAGTCCATCTTATGCAGCAAGATGTTGGGATGAGAGAGGAGTCAGGCAGAAGAGCAAAACGAAAGTTTATATTACTCTGCCGCTGTATGTGTAATAGGTCTTTGAAACAGCTGCCAGCTCAGGCTCAGCGAAAGTCAACCCTTCTTGCCAACGTGGAAAATCCCGATGTGACCGGAGTGCATAACGAAAATGATTTGAATATGTTAACTCGTTTCCGTTCGGAAAGGGCCCTTTTCCGCCCCGGGGCGGTGGGACCGCCAGCCAGGATCGCCACTGCCTGCGGCGGTGGCAGACCCAAGATCTCGACGCTCCGCGAGGCGGTACATAGGTACGCCTCCGCGCAACCCCTCGATTTCCTTGCCCCTTTCGGTGCGGCGCTGGGCAATCCGGAAATGGCGGGGCACCAAACTGTACGCGCCAGTACGAAAAATGCCTCCTTTCCGACTCAGAAACTGCAAGTGTCTTATAAGGTGAAATTCTCCTACGTTC
>JBKQTS010000228.1:0-18683 GCA_052143075.1 Syntrophobacteraceae bacterium
GCGGCCTCACAGAAAATCGGCCGCGAACTTGAAGCATTTAAGTCAGGCTCAGAACGTTAGCCGCGAACCCGTAACGCAGTGAGGGTTCGGCCGCGAACTGGGCACTCACAAAAGCGGCCTCACAAAAAATCGGCCGCGAACTATAAGCATTTGGCCTGGTCACGTAGCGCTAACCGCGAACCCGCAACGTAGTGAGGGTTCGTGCCCGGACTTGAAGCATCGAGCTACCGGTTGCAACGTGTGGCCCGGACCTGAACGTAGTGAGGGTCCAGCGTTTAACGCGCTTCCGCGATGTTACCCGCGAACCCGAACGAAGCGAGGGTTCAGCTAGTGTCCATCAGGAAACCTCGGATGCGACACTTGCAGTTTCCGAGTCGGAAAGGAGGCATTTTTCGTCCTGGCGCGTACAGTTTAGTGCCCCGCCATTTCCGGATTGCCCAGCGCCGCACCGAAAGGTGCGCGTACAGTTTGGTGCCCCGCCTTTTCCGGATTGCCCAGCGCCGCACCGAAAGGTGCAAGGAAATCGAGGGGTTGCGCCGAGGCGTACACCTATGTACGCCGCACAAGGAAGCCCGAAGATTGACGCCGCCAGGGCGGAAAAGGGCCCTTTCCGGACGGAAACTGCGGCAATAAACCAAAAATTCCCATAATGTTTCCAGGATGTATCCATGGCAAAGAAAAAGATTAATGATGACACACTCTTACAATTGATCCGGGATGGAAACAGCCCGGCAGAGGCAGCGCGCCGGCTTGGAGTAGTTCGGGCGGCGGTCTGCAAGCGCTTGAAAGCGCTGAAGATTGTAGTCACCAGGGAATTGACGGTCCGGTTTATACCCCGCGCGGTCCTGTGCGTTCCCGCTCCCCACTCTCGCTCCCTGCTCCTCGCTTCCTGCTCCCTCTCCTTTTTGCCGCTTCTATTGCCGTTTCTGGTTGCCGCTTCTATTGCCGTTTTGCACGGCCAAATCACTGTGTGGTACAATAATGCCGACTAATTGCTGAAGTCGAGTCGGAATTTAGGGATTTCTTTTTTTACCATTCACGATTCACTGCTCACTGTTCACTGGCCACTGCCTTTATTGCATTGTATTTACAATGCAATCATTGCTTTTTCAGGAGATGAGCAAATACGAATCCCGGGGGCCGAATGCGGGCCGGAAAACAGGGAAACAGGAGGAAAATCCACGATGAGCAAGGCCTTTCTTGCCGTGTTATTAGCCCTTGCGGCAATAGTGACGATGACGTCCCACGTGCATGCCGCTGCGGAAGATCTGCTTGTCGCTGCCAAGGCGGGAGACTTAGCTGCAGTCCGCCGGATCCTGGAACGGGGCGCAGACGTAAATGCCAGGGACGCGAACAAAGAGACGCCGTTGCATCATGCCGCTGCCAGGGGCAAGACCGAAGTTGCGGCATTGCTCATTGAGAAAGGCGCAAAAGTAAACGCCAGGGACGTGAACAAAGAGACGCCGTTACATCATGCAGCTTCCCGGGGCAAGACCGAGGTTGCGGCATTGCTCATTCAGAAAGGCGCAAAAGTAAATGCCGGGGACTTGGACCAGGAGACGCCGTTGCATCATGCCGCTTACTGGGGCCATACCGAGGTTGCGGCATTGCTCATCGAGAAAGGCGCAAAAGTAAATGCCAGGGACGTGAACAAAGAGACGCCGTTGCATTGGGCCGCTGAGGACCAGCCCGGCGTGGCCGCATTGCTCATTGGGAAAGGCGCAAAAGTAAATGCCGGCGACGATTACCAGGAGACGCCGCTGCATCGTGCCGCTTCCCGCGGCATGACCGGGATTGCGGCATTGCTCATTGAGAAAGGCGCAAACGTAAATGCAAGGAACGAGGACGAATGGACGCCGTTGCATCATGCCGCTTTTGCGGGCAACACCGACGTCGCGGCATTGCTTATTGAGAAAGGCGCAAACGTAAATGCCAGGGGCGAGAACCAAAAAACGCCGTTGCATTGGGCCGCTTTTGCGGGCAACACCGACGTCGCGGCATTACTCATTCAGAAAGGCGCAGACGTAAATGCCAGGGACGTGAACCAAAAGACGCCGTTGGATTGGGCCGCTTCCCGGGGCAACACCGAGGTTGAGGCATTGCTCATTCAGAAAGGCGCAGAAGTAAATGCCTTAAATAGGAAACATTGAACTCTGCCGCAAATGTCACCTCTTATACCAATTTGCGTTCAAGGTGGTGCCTACGAAAGACAGAGAAAGTGCGAGTTGCCTCCAACTTAGCCATTGCAGGGCCATTTAGGAGCGGCGCTGCCTCACGCGCTTGCGCGTGTGGCAGAAATCCCGGGGGCGCCGGGGTAAGTCCCCCGCTCTGATAGTTAGTTCAATCTTGAACGCAACTCGATATCAGAAGAAGGTTTTCAAATGAGAATCCCAAAAAGAAATTTCTTTTCGCAAAGCCTGCTTCTTCTTATTTTTTCGGGCTTTCTTTTTTCTTCATATACTCTTGCCTGGCCGGGGTCCGAGACCGGTGGAAATACTCCATCGGGCAAGGAGCTTCCCGGGCGCCAGGCCTCGTACGCACAATACGCCGCGCTTATTGCGGGCATTCGGACTCCGCAGAGCATCCTGGAGCCTTTCGAGAGCAGACCGGCTTGGACCGAATTCGCCAAGTCCTTCGACCACAACTGGGAAAAATACGAGAAGATGCAGTTGGCGCCAATGAGGAAGTGGGCCGCCAGTGAGCTGGCCGAATCAATGTCTTCCGGGTTAACCGTATTTTATCCATTCAGCGGGCCGGATTTTATCAACCCTTACACCCTTTTTCCCGGCGCAGGGACTTATATCCTGATAGCGTTGGAACCCATCGGCGGGATCCCTGGTTTCCAGGCCATGAGCCGGAATGAGTTCGATTCTTTTTTTGCGGACATCCGGAAGTCGCTCCACGATCTTCTGAACGTCGACTATTTCATCAGCGCGCACATGCACACAGGCATGGAAAGCAAAGAACTCAACGGCGTTCTCCCTTTTCTTCTATTCGTCATGGCGAGGGAAAAGACCCGTATCCTCGACGTCGAGTATTGGTTCATGGAGCCGGACGGAACGATTCAGAAAGTCCCCGGCTTTGAGAGTGGCCAGCCCGGTCCGGCAGGCGCCATTCCAGGGGTACGGATCGTCTTTGAAAGCGCAGGCTCACCGGGGAATAAGCCCCAGACACTGTACTACTTCCGGTTGAATCTTTATAATTTCTCCTTCCGGCGGAACCGCCATTTTATTACTTTTTTGCAGAGCTTTGGTCCGCTTATCACCTTTATGAAATCGGCGTCTTATGTGATGTTCGATCCAAAGGCCTCGATCGCGAGGCAGTTCGTTCTCGATCAAAGCCGCTATGTCCTGCAGGAAGATTCGGGAATTCCGGTCAGGTACTTTGACCCTTCAGTCTGGGCTTTGCAATTTTACGGCACTTACAGCGAGCCCAAATCGATTTTCAAAGATTACTACCAGGCGGATCTTGCCAAGATATACGAAACCGGCAGAGACATCAAACCCCTGCCCTTCGGAATAGGCTATCACTTCCAGGTGGACACGGCCAACCTGCTGTTCGCAACCAGGAAATGACAGCCGCTGGCCGCTGGGTATTTCTCAGGATGATTCACGCGGTAATCGAAAAGTCAACGCACTCGAGGATCATCTGCTGTTGGCGCCCGGGGTTTGAAAGCGAGTGTTCAAAATCTCTATGGCTTTATCGGGGTCATTGCCCGCAATGACTGCGGAAATGGAAGAAACCGCGCAGCTCAGAGCCAGGATGGGGATACCCCCATTTCGCAGGGCCGTCACGAAAGTATCGGCAATTCCGTAGCGGTCGCCAAAATGCGGGCCGTGCAGAAAAAGCACCGACACCGGGCCGCGGCAAAAACTGTCCCGGCCCGGCAGATGTTTATCGAAAGCCTGCCCTGCCCTTTCACGCCGATCTTCTCCCAAGGTGAACGAAAAGTGAATGCCATTTGTCCCGGGAGCCGAATTGGAAATCAGGAAAGGCAGCTTGAAGCCCAGTTCACCCAATTCCGACAGGAACGCCCCAAAACCGCTCATCCGTTCGAACGGCAGGAAAACGTCCCAAAGATACAAACCTGTTTGGCGTGTAAAGCCATAAATCGTGACTATCTGCTCGTTGTACGAGCACTTCACCTCACTGAGCTGCCGTTCGTCCATTCGGCGGTCAGCCTGCCATTGGCTATAGGACCCGCAGGAAGGAAAGGCGAAGTAATCAAAAAGCCTTTCCATCGCGATATCGAAATCCGATGACGAGACGGCGACCGTAACAGCCGAAGGTGAGCTGGCAAACCCGTGTGGTTTGATTGCCGCCGCGCCCAGCACCGCTATCAGTGAAGCCGTTATCTCAGGCCTTTGATCATGCGGAAATATGGATATTCTGGAAATATCGTCCTCTATTTCCGTTGTTTTACAGCTACCCGAACCGACCACCTCAAGCATATAGCCGGAAAAAGAAAGTGCGCTCTTTGCACTCGCAGCCGTTATCGATTCCCCAAGCCCATCGTCGGCCACATGGGTCAGAAGACCCATATTTATCCGGCCACCGGCAAGAATCGAACAAATGTTGCCCAGCAGGTCTGCCCCGCTTCGACACGAAGAATAGAGGTACGCCCGCTTTTCGACGACTTTAATGCCACCAACTCTGATCCTGGACATCAGGGCCTTCTGATTTCTAGGAAACCAACCTCTCTATGCTCTCGACGAGATCCTTAGCGTCGACCGGCTTTGCAATGTAATCTTCGGCCTCCGTGGCCTTGCCGTCGGCGTGCGAGTACGTAGTGGAAGGCACAGCTTCCCCTACGGCGGTAAGCAGAATTATGGGGATCTCTTTTGTTTCCTTGTTCTTTTTCAGTTCCGAGCAAAGAACATACCCGTTCTTGCGGGGCATCATCACGTCCAGGACCACGAGGTCCGGCCGCCTCTTCCGGATGGACTCCTCACCCTCGACGCCATCGTAGGCCTTCCCCACTTCATAGCCTTTGCTCTCAAGCATCATGCCGACGGTCTCAACCATATCCGGGTCATCATCGACTATCAAAACATACTTACCCATTTGCACCCTCCTAAGCTGTATTAAATAAAAATCTAAACTACGCACCTGTGGGCAGGAGCACACGAAAAGTGGTCCCCGAACCGGGCTTGCTCTCAACCTCCACAGATCCACGATGTGATTCGACAATTCCTTTCACAATGGACAGTCCAAGACCACTGCCTCTCACGTACCTGGTTCTCTGGTCCTTGATCCGGTAGAACTTGTCGAAAATTTTTGAAATCTCTTCCGGGTCGATACCTATCCCGGTATCGCTAACGCAGACCTCCACAAAATTCCCGCTCGAGGCGACCGATACGACTATTTCCCCACCGTCGGGGGAATAGTTGACAGCATTGCTGATCAGGTTTGAAAAAACTTCCTCCATACTTCTCGGATCGGCCTCGATGAGAGGGATATCTTCCGGGATTTCCAGCCTCAATGAAATATTCTGACCCTCCGCCCTGGGCTTTATCAGTTCGATAATATGATCGAGGACTTCAGCCAGATTGACAGGCACCTGTTGCTGAAACCATTGACCGCTCTCGATTTTGGTCACATCCAGCAGGTCGGTGATGAGATCGAGCAAATCCTGAATCTTCAATTGAGAACGCTCCAGGAGCTCTTTTTGCTTGTCCCGCAGTTCTCCGGCCAAACCACCAAGCACGACAGCCAAGAGTTGTTTGATCGAGGCCAGGGGGGACCGCAGCTCGTGAGAAACCAACTGCACAAAATTGGACTTCATTTCGTTGAGCTGTTTGTAAATGGTAACGTCCTTAAGAAGGGTTACAGTACCCACGACCTGGTTGTCCACTCCGGGGATGGGAGCGGAAACCGCATGGATATATTTACCCCCTCTGCAGAATTCCCGTGAAATCTGCCCGGCTTCTTCCCAACATGAATCCACAATGGCCCTGAGATCTTTCTCGAGGCCGTCAGATGCCATGTCCTCCGGCAGAGCAGAGGGTTCCTGCAATTCCGGGAACTCGAACAGCCTCATTAAAGCAGGATTATGAAGCACTATCTCCAAGGAGCGATTTGTAACAAGGACTCCATCGGCCATACAGTTGGTAATCGTCCTGATTCGGCTTTTCTCGACAGACAGGTCATAAAGGTTTTGGACCTGGGTCTCCTGCAGTTCACGGGCACAGAGCTCCAGCGCCCGTTTCTCCAGTGCTCTTTTTATTATCAGGATCAGGTGGTCGGCCGCGAAAGGCTTGGTGATAAAATCGTATGCTCCTTTCCTCATTGCCTCTACAGCGGTAGCCACCGTGCCATGGCCGGTGATAACTATAAGCGGCAGATCGGGATATTTGACCCTAACCTCCTCGATGACCTCAAAGGCGCCCATTACCGGCATCAGGAGATCGCAAAGAATCACGTCCGAAGAGTGGGTCAAAAGTAAATCCAGCGCTTCCCTGCCGTTTTCGGCGGTCAGAACTTCAAATCCTTCCGGCGCCAGAAGACGGCGACAGCCTTCTCTTATCACTCTTTCGTCATCGACAACCAAAACGGTATGCATGCCGTCAACCTTGATGATCTCTTAGTCCAACCGGTTGAACTCAATTTCAACAGACCAAGTCAATTGCCCTCTCAGGACATTCCAACGGCAACACGACGGTGAATACGGCGCCGCCCGAAGGAGCGTTGCTGACCGACATAGTGCCGCCATGCTGCTGAATTATTCCGTATGCGACGGAAAGCCCGAGTCCGGTACCCTCCCCGGGCGCCTTAGTGGTAAAAAACGGCTCAAATACCTTGCTGATGATTTCTTCAGGAATTCCCGGGCCGGTATCGGCGAATTCCAGGATCACCTGGTCGGAAACCGGATCGAACCTGCTGGTAAAAGTGAATTTGCCTCTGCCGCTCATGGCCGTTCCGGCATTGATTATCAAATTGATGATGACCTGCTGAAGCTGGCCCGGATCGCCGATCATGGCGGGGATATCCTCCCCAAGGTCGAATACGAATTCGACATTGTGGAAAAGCGCTTGATGGGTCAACAGTTCTACCGAGCGTCGAATGACGGAGTTAATATCGTAGTTAAATCTCTGATTCACCGACTGTCTGCTGAATTCGAGCAGACGCGCTACAATTTCTTTGCAGCGCATGGTTTGGGTGATGATTTCCTGAATGTCCTCACTCCATTGCAGATTGGCAGGAGTCAAATCTCTCATGAGTATATCGGCAAATATAAGGATGCCGGAAAGAGGGTTATTGATTTCGTGAGCTATACCCGCCGCCAGCCTTCCGATGGAAGCGATCTTTTCAGCCTGCATCAACTGCATTCGGGTGTTTTCCAACTCTTTGAGCATCCTCGTGAGTTCTCTAAGGTCGGAAAATATGATTACTGTCGCTATCTCGGAGCCGTTCTGTACGATGATTGCAGCAGAGAAACTTACCGGGACCTCTTCACCATCTTTTCTGACCAGAGTTATTCGAGTAGAGTTGAGCTTACCTGGCGGGCCATACTCGCCGCTGCGCATTCGCCGCATATTCTTTTCTACGAGTTCAGGGCCGATAATTTGATGCAGAGCACCCGGCCTGCCGATCGCCTCATCGGCGCTGTATCCCAGGATCCGTTCGGCTGAATCATTGTAGATAAGGATGTTGCCTTCAAGATCGGCTACCACGATGCCATCCGCCGAACTCTTGATGATGTTGTTGAGAAAGCTGTTTGCGCTCAACAGCTCTCGTTCCATTTGAATATGCTTGGTCAGGTCCTGGAAATACAAGCATGTAATAAAGCCCTTGCCAAACCTGGCGACAACTATGCAGGTTTCAAATACGCGATCCTCCAGACTCGAGTTTGCGGCAGGCTGGATCATACTGCAGAAGCGCAACTCGTGGAAATGTTCCTTATCGACCTTAAGGGCCAGATCGCGCGCGATGCTCAGCAACTGTAGCGGCAGGAGTCCGCCGACGTCTTTTCCAATCAGATCGTCTTTATTCTTCTCCAGTATTTCAGCGATCTTGGAATTGGCGTAAATTACCCGGTCTTCTTCATCAATCATCAGGATGCCCTCCTGGGTAATTTCCACAAGCATCCTGATTTTCTGTTCGGCTTCGACGAGCGGGGTTATGTCTCTAAGGGCCTTAAATCCTCCAATCACCTTGTTTTGAAAATCCGTAATCATGGAACAGTGCACCGCCACAGGGACTTCTCTTCCATCGCGATCATAAACGGTACGCCGCAACCCGGCGACAGGCGTCCTCTTTTCCATCGCCTGCTTCAACAGGCATCCATCCGTATGGCAGAAAGAACTTTGCAGCACTTCGGCGCAACTCATGCGGTTGACCACCTCACTGCTGCTGTAGCCGGTGAGTTTCTCAAGGTGTTCGTTCATATAAATGATCGTCAAGTCATTATCCACCATGAAAAAGGGCATCGGGAAATGATCGATTACGCTGGCAAATATATGATTCCGCGCCCTGTCTCCCAACCCCTGGGCAACTGATGAGGCAGGCCGCAGTATGAACACACATCCCGCCGGGTTGCCACCGCTGTCATTGACCAGTTGCGCGGATAGTAGAAAAGCCAGCCAGTAGCCCGCATAATTCCTGAAATGAACCTTAAACTCATCAAGGGCCCCTCGACTGAGACACTCCCCGATCAGAGATCGCCCTCCGTTTTGAGCGCTGCGCAGAACGTCGGAACAGAACACGCGCCTTCCGCCGCTTAATGTACATCCTGTAAGAGTTTGCGCTGAGTGATTGAGAAACACGACATGCGAGTGCAAATCCGTAACTATCACGGGATCGGGGAAACGGCTGAAGCAGGCTTGGAAGAATGCCAAATCAGGTAGGCCGGTGCTAACTCCGGTTAGGGGGCGCTGGTCTGTCTTAGCAGTTTCAGCAGCCTGGGAACCCATCTTCCTAGTCCTCTCTCGCTGAATGCGTTTTGTAGCTCAGCGTCTTACCCACGGGTACCGGGGAAACCGAATAAATCGAGATCAAGACTGGATTCAAGCATGACACATCTTTTATACAGCAAAACTCACGGGAAAAAAAGTGCAATCTGGCGGGGGGATACGGGCCTCATTGAGCAGCGGGCGCGCAGACAAACCGGTTGTCCACACGCAGGAGCCAGTAAATCAACATCCCGATAAAAACGGCTGTTACCATCGGATGCCAAAAAAGTGCGAAGTAATTTCCGAACACCGGGTGCAGCAGGTTAGGTAGAAGGCTCATCGATAAGCTGATTGACGCCATTAGCCATCCAAGGCGACGGGTGGGCGGTGAGTCAAGGGCTGCCACAGCCCAGATCCCGAGGGCCGGAGCGAGAATCACGTAGCTGTTGACTTCGTTAAGAGGGTTGAACAACATCAGGTAGCCGGCAGTCAGAGCGAGCAGCCACATAGCGCGAAATGTTCCGCAGAGCCGCCGGGCTCCCATCAACCATAATCCAAGGGTTAGCCCTCCCGCCGCAACCCGCACCAATTTCGATATGCCGTTCGGCAGTTCCCAGCCAAAGGTCCTGATAACACCGCTGATGTCAGCGAAACGGTGTTGGGCAATGGCTGCGCACACCTGCATATTGGCAAGGAAAGCGCGGTACTGGGCTATTACATAATCGGCGGGCGAGAAGAGGAAAGGCAAAAAAGCCAAAGCGGCCAGCGCCGGGACAAGACGCCAGCGCAAGGGTGCATAAACCACTACCGAGAGCAGCAGCAGCACCACCCCTAGAGGTTTTACCCCGAATGCGAGCACCATCAAAGCTGCAGCCAGCCACCACTGCCGGCGCGGCAAACATGCCGCACCGTGCAGGGTGAGCGCGGCTAACATAAAATTTGCCTGCCCGTTTCGCAGTGCTGCGAGGCAGAGCGGCATCGTCAAGATCGAAGCATAGAGAAAAGCCCGGGCAATGTCGGCCCCGAAAAGCTCCCGCTGAAAGCGCCAAACGCCTGCTGCCAGGAGAACCGCCCCGCATAGGCGCCAGAGTATATCGCCAGCAGGCACGGGCAACCAGTGAAAAGGGGAAAATATCAAAGCAAACTGGGGCAGGTAGTGTATGCCGCCAGTGCCGGTGTATAGGTCTCTTCCGGCCCACCAATCGGCGCAGGTCTGGTGGTAGACAGGGGTGACAGTGCGGTACAGAGGGTCATATGCCACCATGACGCTAATAACCAGCATCGGCACGAGCCAGATCAAAACCGCGAGTATCATCTGTGCACCCTCGCAGCCAACCCATTCGGGTGCTCCCGGCAGATTGCCCTTCACCGCTTTGGACATATGTTTCCCCTCAAGTCTTTCGTTTTGCGCACTACCGTTCATCCGGAAACCCGATTGAATCCACAGTTTATTTACCGTAAAATGCCTTCCGCAGCAACCAACCGGCAACACAATTTCACTCGGTCTGCCCGACCGCGGGAAATTTTCTCAATTCATAGAGTTTCGCGTATTTCAAAAAAGTTCCTACTCCCTTTGAAAGAGAAATTACAAATCCATCAAACCCTGCCATGAATCCCAACCTGAGCAAATAATTCCTGCAAAACATCCAGAACCCGCGCAAAAGGGCATCCGCCGGTCCTGCCCTCTTTCCGGCAGCATGCATCTGCCCGGCAAGTTCAGTGGAATACTCATCGAGTTTTCTAAAAATTTCCGAGTAGGACCTGTAGCTGAAATGCTCGATGCAGAATGGCAGTTTGGCTGTTGTACCGTTTACGACGAGTTGTTCATGCGTGAGCCCGACGAAACTGCACTTATTCTTTCTAAAGAGCCTCACGACTTCGTCGGGCCACCAGTCTGTGGACTTGATCCATTTCGCGTGGAAGAAATTTTTCCGCCTGAATGAGTAGCCATCGGCCGTTTGTTTACCGGAAAGCAGTTCGGCTATTCTTAGCGCGGTTTCCGGGGGAATACGTTCGTCGGCATCCAACATAAGCACCCAGTCGTGGGAGCACTTTTCAAGAGCACTGTTCTTCTGCGGGCCGTAACCTTTCCAAGGTTCGACGAACCACCTGGCGCCGAACAGTCTGGCGATATCTTCCGTCCGGTCCACGCTCCCGCAATCGACAATAACGGCTTCGGCAGCGAACGAAACACTCTGCAGGCAGTCCCGCAAATCGACTTCTTCGTTTTTTGTAATGATTGCCACTGAAAGAGGAACTTTATTCATCCTGGATTTCCCCGAGGTATATACTCCACCGACCTGACACTTTTGTTTTTTCGACGATCGATTTTCACGAATGATCGTATTCCATTTTTCATAATGAGGCTATACTGTTTTCATCAGATACACCCATCACGTGGAGACTCAAAACATGGAAGAAATGCACTATGAGGGCTTTATCATCCGGCCTCCCAGCGAAGCGGACAGCTTATTGCTCCAGGTTACCCTGGGGTGCTCCCACAACAACTGCACCTTTTGCGGCGCCTATAAAGACAAGCGGTTCACGATAAAAGAAGACGCCATAATCGATGCGGATATCGATTACGCTTCCACCAACCTCCGTTTTTTCCGAAGGGTTTTTTTGATCGACGGCGACGCTCTGATTATCCCGCAGCAAAGGCTTGTAAGGATATTGTCGCGTATAAGAGAAAAGATGCCGTGGATCCATCGGGTCGGAATCTACGCCAACGCCAAGGGGATTCTTCGCAAGACCGAGGAGGAGCTTGCAACATTGCGCGACCTTGGGTTGGGGGTCGTTTATTTCGGCCTGGAGAGCGGGGATGCGCAGGTATTGCAGGATGTGAGGAAGGGGCACACGCCGGAGCGGATGATCGAGGCCGGACGAAAAATCCGGGCTGCTGGAATGAAACTCTCGGTAATGGTCATTCTAGGGCTTGCCGGCCGCGAAAGATCTCTTGAACATGCGCGCGCAACAGGCAAGGCGCTTTCAGCAATCGATCCCAACTATATTGGGGTACTCACGCTGATGATTACCCCTGGTACTTCCCTGGCCGCTCAGGTGAGCGACGGTCAATTCGAGCTGCTCACCCCTCACGAAATGCTCAAAGAACTGCGAGAAATGCTCACTTACACCGATATGACACGCGGCCTTTTCTTTGCCAACCACGCGTCCAATTACCTTCCGCTCAGGGTTAAAATGCCTGCTGACAAGGAGAAGGCGATCCAGTCGCTGGACAGTGCACTGAGGGGAGAAAGAGCGCTAAGATCCGAATGGATGAGGGGACTTTAGGACAGACGACAATGAATAGTGAGCAGCGGACAGTGAAGTGAGAGATGGATTTCAAATCGGCGGAGCGATGGTCACAAGCACCCGCATGTCCGTCTTCGCCCTCAAGCCATGGGGTTCGGAAATCTCCGAAATCAGAACGTTTCCTGGCTTCGCAGACAAAAGCGCCCCCTCGTCTCCCAAAAACTCACCCTCGCCCTCAAGTATCACAATGCTGACCTGGCCCTCGATATCGTGCGAATGAATTGGAAGCTCCTGCCCAGCTTTGAAATTGAAGTTGAGTATCTTAAGAAAAGGCGAATCGTGTACCAGAAAATTCCGGAAATTTAGATCCGAGAACCCGTTTTCGAATAACTCGACTCGTTTCATGCCCACCTCCTTGTATGCTAGACTTTTATACAATACGGACTTTGCCAACGGATAACCTATTCCCCAACAAAATAATGGCTGATGCGCGGCAATGCCTTGACTTTAGTCAAAAACAGAAGGAAAGTTGGCGAACAATTTCTTGGGAGGATATTTAAGAGCTTCAACACTTACTGATCCGGAGGAAGCAATGATTGATTTCACCTTCAATGAAGAGCAGGAAATGTTCAGAAAGGCGTCTCGGGAGTTTGCTGAAAACCGGGTGGCCCAATTCGTACCGGAAATGGAAAGAACGGGCAAGGTGCCGCCTGACCTTGTTAAAGCATTGGCCGATGCGGAGATGCTGGCAATCACGATCCCGGAGGAATATGGCGGACTGGGGCTTGGCTTCGTGGCAAGAATGATTGCGCTCGAGGAGATCGGCCGGATTTCCGTAGCCACAGCAATGATGCTCCAGGTTTTTGCTTTGGGGATCGATCCCATCGTCCGTTTCGGAACCGAGGCCCAGAAGAAAAAATATCTTCGAAAATTTGCCACTGGAGAACGATTGGCGACCGTGGCCGTAACAGAGCCAACCGGAGGGTCGGACCCGAGCAGCGGCCGAACCGTTTACTCAAAAGACGGAGACAGCTTCGTCATTACCGGCCGCAAGTGTTTCATCACCAATGCCCATATTGCCGACACCATCACCGTTGTCGCAAAAGACGAGAACAATCCCAAGGCTTTTTCCGCTTTCATTCTCGAAAAAGGGATGGATGGGTTCAAAGCGACGCACGAAGAGCACAAAATGGGCATGAAAGGATGCAATACGGGCGAACTCAGCCTCGACAAATGCAGGGCTTCCGCCGAATGCCTGCTCGGTGAGGAAGGGAAAGGCTTGCGGGTCAGCATGGCCGCCATTGGCGACGTCGGGCGAGGCGGGATGGTGGGCTGCGCCCTTGGGTTGCAAACCGCGTGCATAGAGGCTTCAGTGAAATTTTCCAGCGAGAGAGTCCTTTATGGAAAACCGATAAGCAATCTCCAGACTATTCAGAATAAACTGGCCGATATGAAAATCGATCTTGAGGCAGGCCGCTTACTCGCCTACCGCGCCGCAGCAATGCAAGACCGGGGAGAGCGGTGCAGCAATGAGTTTGCAGTAGCCAAATATTTTACCACCGAAGCGGCCCAGAGGGCCGCCAAGATGGCTGCAGATATTCACGGCGGCTACGGCTGCATGGAAGAATACGCCGTGACCCGGTATCTGCGCGATGCTTTCGTGCTCGGACCTTCCGCCGGAACCAGCGATATAATGAAAGTAATAATTTCCCGGTGGGTCCTCGGTTGATCTTATGAGTGCCCCGGCCGCGGCTTCGCCGCCGCCGCAATTCCAGGACGACAGTGTGCCGAAGGTTCTGCAGATTTCGAAAGGCTCAAAAGAGCGGGGGAACGTTTTTTCATTTTAAAGATCCCCCGCACCCCCGGATTTCCAGGCTCCGCCAGGCGGAGGGGGTGTGGGGGGCACATATCGCCCCATCCCCCAAGTTTTGTCTAGTACTTTATTTGCAGAATTTTGCGCGCGCAATCTTCCAGGCAGGCAACGATGAAAATTATCGTGTGCGTCAAGGCCGTTCCCGATCCCAAACAGATATGCAAGATCAGGATTGACCCGGCCACAAAAACTCTCATGCGGTGTGACGTGCCCCTTGTGATCAATCCTCTGGACAGGCATGCGCTGGAAGCTGCCCTTGAACTCAAGGAGGCCTGCGGGGCTTCTGTCAGCGTAATAAGCATGGGGCCCCCTCCTGCCGGGAATATCGTAAAGGAATGCATGGCGCTCGGAGCAGACCGGGGGATTCTTATGTGTGACCGGGCCTTCGGAGGGGCGGACGCATTTGCCACGGCGCTTACCCTTTCAAAAGGCATAGAAAAAACAGGTTCATTCGACCTCGTTTTCTGCGGCATGGCGAGCAGCGATGGTGCTACCGAATGGGTAGGCCCGCAGATTGCCGCTTTCTTGAACATTGCAGTTGTGACCATGGTCCGTAAAATCGAAAAACGCGAATCGAATGAATGGATCGCTGTTTCCGACTGGCAAAACGGGTACCGCAGAGTGCAAATCCGATTGCCTGCCCTGCTTACGGTTACAAGGGAACTCAACCGGCCCCGGGCGCTTAGTTTTTCGGGGATCCTCAAGGCCCGCAAGAAAGAGATTGAACAGTGGGACCTCAATGACCTGGGGATTCCGGAAGAAGCGGTCGGAGCTAAAGGATCTCCGACGGTCGTCTCGCAAATGGCAACCGTCGAGAAAAGAAGAGACGTCGAAATTCTGCGGGGAAACCTTGAAGAAAAAGCGGACAAGCTAGTTTCCCGGCTCGATGAAGCCGGAATAATTTAACTTTGGACGATGGCCGCCCTCCAGCGCTATTGCATCGTTCAACATAAGAAATCGAGAAGGTTGAGTCTATGGGCAGAGGCTTCGGTCCGGTGTGGGTGATTGCCGAGCAGGGCGAGTGTGACGTAGAGACTGTATCCCTTCAGCTCCTTGGAAAGGCAAGGGAGCTTGCCGATGAACTCGGCGTAGCGTGTGAAGCGGTATTGCCGGGAAGCAATCTGGAAGAATCGGCCCGGAAACTGATAGCGGCTGGAGCCGACCGTGTATTTGTCGCTGATGACCCTGGGCTGGAGTTCTATCAGCCGGAGACATACAGCGACATAATTTGCGCATTGGCCCGCCAGGAGGTTCCGGAGATCATCCTGGCAGGTTCGACATTCATGGGACGAGAGCTTGCCCCCCTTGTCGCGGCCAGGTTGGCTACGGGCCTGTCCGCCCATTGTACCGGCCTCAGTCTCGATGAAAACAAAAACCTTGAACAGCAGGTCCCCGCATATGGTGGGTTGTTGTCCATAATCTGCCCTGAAAAACGTCCGCAGATGGCGACAGCCGCCAGAGGTGTTTTCAAGACACCCGAGCCGGACATCGGGCGAAAAGGTGAGATAGTCCGCATCTCTGTGCCTGACACGGCTGAAGCGCGCGTACGGACGCTGGAAGTAGTCCGGGAGACATCGGCAAGTATTCAGATCGAGGAAGCGCGAGTAATCATAGCGGGCGGCGCCGGAGCATGCAGTCAGGAAGGATGGGGAACAATTCAAGAGTTGGCGAAGACAATGGATGCCGCCCTGGGATGCACGCGTCCGGCAGTAGATGAAGGATGGGCGCCTTTGGACCACATGATCGGCCAGAGCGGGAAAATGGTGAACCCGGAGGTTTATTTAGCCGTCGGCATCTCCGGCGAGCAGCAGCACATGGCGGGCATCACGGGGGCGAAGCTTATGGTCGCCATCAACAACGATCCGGCGTCCCCTGTTTTCCAGCAGGTCGACCTCGGCGTGGTGGAAAACTGCCAGGAATTTCTGCCCGTGCTGATCGATAAAATCAAAGCCCACAGGCAAAAAAAGCTAACCTGTCAACCTTGAGATGGATTCACTTCATACTGGTCGACTGAGCAGCAGCAGTCGGATTTTATTCCAAGCATGCCATTTATCACCGCTGTGGCGCAGCCCACGCCGACCCTGACGGAAACGGCTTCCGCCGGGCAATTGAGGGCGCACGCTCCACATTCGATACAGGAATCCCTATCGGCAATCCGGGCTTTCCTGTGCGATATCCCAAAAACCCCCCGGGGGCAGACGGTCGCGCACATAGCGCATCCGATGCACGCCTCACCATCGAGTTGCAAAGTCACCACCTCTTTTAGATAAACCAGCTTGCCCATAGTTCTTTCTTCAGACAAAAAATGAAGTTATCCAGAAAACAGCTCCCAGCGCCACCGCCGCGATTTGAGCCGGGACCGCCCACTTCATCTCTTTTTTAACACCGGAAAGAGAGGTAAAGGTGGAGCACCCGGTAAAATTCATGGCCAGGTAAGCTGAGGTGGCGGGAATTATCAGCGCCCAGGCGGCAACCTCGAACCAACCCGCCGCGGGGGGCATGGCACTGTTGGCGTTGCGCAGCGTCAGAAAGAGGAGCGCGCAAGCAATACCCGGCCAGACGCCTTTGAGTGAAAAAGCCCTTCCGGGGAGCCAGGGCAATAGGGCGGGCGTTAACAGGCACCCTGAGACAATTGCCATGATAAGCCCCAGGGCCGCGAAGCCGCCGAACCTGAGTACGTTCGAAAAAAACCCGTCGTGCCCGCTAAACCCGCTAAATATAAACCCTAACGGCAGCACCATGAGAAGAGCCTTGAAAGCGTGAACCATCTCGACAGGAACCAGCGACAGCCGCTCACCGGTTGTGAACGTCTTCGTGCGCATGCCGGGTCCGGCTTTCATGCCTGAGTCCATAAAAATGGGCAGGTCCTCGGCCCGAACAGGACCGTAGACGACTTTAAACCCGGAAAGCCTTTGTACCTCATGCGCAGAAATGCCCGGAGCGCCAAGCTGTGGAACGATAACCCTTCTATGCCTGACCACCAGGGCAAGTCCGCTGGATTCGACCCTGCGCGTCAGTTCGTCAGTGCCGAAAGTTCCTTTTCCCGCAGCGCACCACACGTTTATCCCGTCGGTATCGAGGACCAGGATCCAGGCGTTTCTGCCGGGGTTGAGCGCCTCCCGCAGGCGATCGAAGCTCATTTTGAAATTGGCCGATATCAGAACCGGCGAATCCGCATCGGGAGCCCCCAACGCATAAAGGCCGGGATCAATCCTGTAGCGCATGCGTCCGATGGCCCAGCGGACTTTATAAGTACCTAACCTGTCCCGGAAATTAAGCTTTGATTCGACCCCGGGGACTTTTCCGGCGGGGGTTTCGATAGAACCGCAAACAAACGGCTGATTCAGACTGGGAAGGCCCTGCCGGGCCTTTGGGGGCTTGGACGGTCAGCACGCAGGCTTGCGCGCCCGAAGCAATACCGGCTCCCCACAAATATTGTCCTTACTTTCCTGCGCCCCCAGCCCGGTCTGGTCACCGCAGCAAGTTTTCTCTTCGATTTCGTTCAAATCAGTTCCCTTCGGATGCAAGAGGGGTTAGGAAACGCTTTACTGAATCTATTTATATCTCATTCCAGTGAAAGTTTCCAGGCAGCTTTGCTCCAGTTTCAGATTGAAGTCTATAAATTCTCACCGGTTCTTCCGGATGGACGCCTGCTTGCGTGCCTGATTGCGACACATTATATTGACATAGCACTTCATGCGATGATCAAACCTTTTTCAGACGGAGAATAAAATGAGACTTTCGAGCTTTAAATCCTCCCTTCTGGCGTGTCTTATCGTGATTTTTTCGGCATCTCTGGTTGGCGGAGAGGAAGGAATTACCCTTATCAGTAAGGACCAACTGAAAGAAGAGCTCTCGAAACCGGATGTAATCGTAGTTGACGTGAGAGCCAACCATGACTGGGATTCCAGCCAGTGGAAAATAAAGGGTGCGC
Organism: Syntrophobacteraceae bacterium; assembly: GCA_052143075.1. Taxonomy (GTDB): domain Bacteria; phylum Desulfobacterota; class Syntrophobacteria; order Syntrophobacterales; family Syntrophobacteraceae; genus SbD1. Next base: position 17,951 of record JBKQTS010000228.1, read on the forward strand.
AGCGGCAGATACCTGTCGAGGCCCAGGAATGGATGGGAAAATACTCTAAGGACCAGAAGATCGTTTTATACTGCGCCTGAGCCCACGAGGCCACTAGCGCCCGTGTGGCGCAACAACTCGAAAGCGCAGGCTTCAAAAACGTCGCAGTGCTCGAGGGCGGCTGGGATGAATGGTCTCTGAGCCAATATCCCGTGGAGAAGAAATAGCCTTTCCCTACGAACTGTTCGCCTTTAAGGATCGTGAAAAAAAGAAGGGGACGGGGGAACCGACTATCTCGACGTCGAAGGGTTCCCCCGCTCCCCTGTTCCTACCCCGCGCGTTATCGCGCGGCCATTAGATCACCTTCTGTGAGGCCGATTCCTCCCATCGCATGCCGGCATGGAAAAACCTGCGTTCCAGGAAAAAGGCGCCCGAGCTTATGTCTCAGTTCCTCAACAAATCTGGTTCTCATGCCTGAGCGGGCAGTTTTACTGCTAAGGGCCACCGAAGTACCAGTCCAGCGCACCCTCTGTTATCTTTTTTTCTCCCCACGTGCACGAGTCAAGAGCGATTGTACATTCTTGAACCATTCCATGCTTTTCAACGACGGCCGACGTCATTTTCTGCGCATCCAGCATCATTTTTGCGCCACTTTTCACCATTGCCTTGCCTTCGGGCATTGTGCTCCCGGTCATCATGCTGTCACCTTTGGTTATCATATTATAGCCCTCAGTCATCATCTTTTCGGACGACA
>JBKQTS010000229.1:0-18651 GCA_052143075.1 Syntrophobacteraceae bacterium
CCTTTCGGTGCGGCGCTGGGCAATCCGGAAATGGCGGGGCACCAAACTGTACGCGCCAGTACGAAAAATGCCTCCTTTCCGACTCAGAAACTGCAAGTGTCTTATAAGGTGAAATTCTCCTACGTTCATCCGGGGTTTTCGGATGGACACTAGCTGAACCCTCGCTTCGTTCGGGTTCGCGGGTAACATCGCGGAAGCGCGTTAAACGCTGGACCCTCGCTTCGTTCAGGTCCGGGCCACACGTTGCAACCAGTAGTTTGATGCTTCAAGTCCGGGCACGATCTTTTGTGAGTGCCCAGTTCGCGGCCGAACCCTCACTGCGTTACGGGTTTGCGGTTAACATTCTGAGCCTGACTTAAATCCTTCAAGTTCGCGGCCGATTTTTTGTGAGGCCGCTTTTGTGAGGCCGCACCCTGCCGATGCCCATGATCCCTTTCTCCGCGTGGAAACACATGGAAACTCCCTGGAAACGTCATGGAAAAATATGGAAACTTTTGGGAGACTGTTTCCATTTGCCCAGTTAAGCCGCCGACAGCGCTAACCCAGGACTGAGTGCTGAGGACTGAGGACTGAACCCTCACTGCGTTGCAGGTTCGCGGTTAGCGTTCTGGAAGCGCGTGAAATGCTGGACCCTCACTGCGTTCAGGTCCGGGGCTAACGTTTCTGGCTGTCGGTTCATGCTTCCAGTCCGGGCACGATCTTCTGTGAGTGCCCCAGTCCGGGCACGAACCCTCACTACGTTGCGGGTTCGCGGTTAACGTTCTGGAAGCGCGTGAAATGCTTCAGGTTCGCGGCTGATCTTTTGTGAGGCCGCAGAAACGAAACGCGAAGCAGCCGGGCTGATAATGAGCAGAAACTGAGGAGCGGGGAAGCAGTCGAGCTTAACGTCGCCCCACCCGGAGGCTGTGTGAAAAGACGCCTCTTACGAAGGCAATTTCATGGCCAAAAACCGCATTTTACAGGGCTGCAACCAGGTTTCCATATCCGAATCATTGTCGTTATGCTCGACCACTGAAGAAAAGTTCAAAGGGTTGGCAAGGAATGTGAACTTTCGGTGAGCCTGAGCTGGCATCCACTCAAAAGGTTTGTTACGTACAGCAACAAGGACTGTTGAGGTTGCGGTATCCTCATCCGGCTTCTTTTCTTGCACTGACACGTTTCTCCGGAACGCACACTACCATCGTAAAAGGATACTGCGGGGCGATAGGATTTAGTAGCCCAGTTGACTGGCACCAATGCTCCTGCGAAATTCCTAGTAGGCCGAGATCCTGGTCCCGCGGGTCGGTCCAATTGCTATCGTGCGGCTAAAATGAAATGGGCCTTGCCGAAAGAAGCGGGGAGGCATATCTAAAGGGTTGCTTAGGCTTCGGAAATATCCGGTTGCCACGGTCACACTAATCAACCTGGATCTAGCTACAGGTTTTGGGGTTGGGGAGCCCGGCCAGTCTCCGGGCTCCCATCTTTATACCTTCGGGAAAAAGATACTGTAGCTCCAATGCGCTCAGTCCCGTGCCTTTCTTGAGTTGGTGATTCAGCGGGTTGCGGCCTTGGTGAGCGTAGAACTCGCGCAAAAAGCGGACCACCTGCCGATGCTGCTCCGTAATGCAGGCAAGACCACTTTCCTTTGCCAAAAATTCAAACGCCTCTTCAGACCAGTCGTAAAAATCGTTAAAAAAGGCTTCTCCGTCGAAAACAATCTTACGGCCAGCAATACAACGCACATGCAGGCCCCTGTCGGTTTCGTTCGGTTCGGAACTCGTGTTCATTACTCTCGCTTTACCCCGCCTGCAAGTGCCTTGATCTTATCCGGAGTGGCGGGCAGATCACAGACCCAGATTCCGGTGGCATTCTTTATGGCGTTGATCACCGCTGGCGCTGTTGGAACCATACACATCTCACCAACTCCTGTAGCACCCAAGGGTCCCTTGGGACGAGGCGTTTCCCGGATTATGGTCTCCATGTCGAAACTGTGGAGCATGGTTGGGAATTTAAAAGTGAGCCAATCGTGGGTTTTTCCAGCGATATATTGCTCCCGCAGTGCAAAGCCGACTCCCATGTCGAGGCCGCCTTCCAATTGGGCGGTCAGATTCTGAGGATTGATCACCGTTCCAGCATCCACTGCTGTTGTCATTTTCAGGATCTTGACCTCGCCGCTTCCAGTATCCACTTCCAACTCAGCCATTTGCACGGCATGTACCTGGGATTCGAAGGAAGGCCCTTGGCCTGTATTGGGGTCAAGGGGGCCGGCATCTTCGTTCTTTTTGCGCCCAAGATAGCGGACAGGCTTACCGGCTGCCACAAGAGCTTCCGGATTTTGCGCTCCGGTCTCCTTCATGGCGCTCCGCAGCTGTTCGAGAGCGTCGAGCAAAGCGCCGCCGATCATATATGTGATGCGACTGCCTGCAGATGGACCGCTTGCCGCCGTGTGATCGGTGTCGCGGGTATGCAGACGCACTTTTTCGAAGGGAAGGCCCATGAACTCGGCTGTCAACTGAAGCAACATTGAGTCGTTGCCTTCTCCGGGATCGGCGGCTGCGGCAAAGACGCTGACACCTCCGTCCGGATCTAGCTCTACAGCGGCCACAGCAATGTCCCCCGGCCCGCCGATGCCGAAAGACCCGGTGGCCAGGCCCACCCCGCGCCTGACACTTCCCTCGCGAAAATTCTTAGCCTCTTTGAGTGCACGCTCGTAGTGAGGGCGGATCGCCTCCAGAAGCTCCGGCAGCGGCCATTCGGTTACAACCCGGCCGGTGGATTTGCTCTGGCCGGGCTTCAGTGAATTCTGCAGCCGGAATTCCAGAGGGTCAATGCCGAGCTTGTCGGCCAGCATTTCCATGGCACATTCCAGGGCAAAGTTGGCTTGGGGCGGGCCGGCACCTCGTGCAGCGCTGCCCCACGGATTATTGGTGTAGACCAGTCTGCTCCTGGCATCCACATTGGGTATATGATAGGAGCCGGAGAGCATAAGGAGGGAGCGCTGGATCAGCACATGGCCGATGGAGTAGTAGGCGCCATTGTCCACCAGCATGTCATTGCTGTAAGCGGTGATTTTGCCCTGAGCGTCCGCTCCGAGTTTGACATCCATCTTATAAGCATGGCGTTTGGAGGTCATCAACATGCTTTCCGCCAGGCTGGGTATGTAACGAATCGGGCGCTTAAAATGGATCGCCGCGGCCCCGGCGATGCCCTCGGAGATGACATCGATTTTGATGCCGAACTGTCCGCCGGTATAGGCCTCCCGGTAGCTCATGTTCTCCCAGCCGAGCGCCTCCTGAAGCATGCTCAGATGAAAATGGATGTTGATGCTGCGGCCGATGATCACCAGCTTGGCATCCTCACCTGCTGCCCCATCATCCCAGTAGGCCACCGTGGCTTCGGGCTCCAAAGGCGCCTGATGGTTGATCTGAGTCCGGAATTGGGCTTCGACGACCGCCGCTGAATCCTGCAGGGCCGACTGGGCATTGCCTTTTATTTGAGGCTGATCGAAACAAAGATTGGGGAAATTTTCATGAAGCCGGGCAGCATCCTCCGCCAAGGAAGCCTCGGGGCTGCCGAGCACCGGCAAAGGGGTGAGGTCTACCTTGATTGCCTCTAAGGCCGCCTCAGCTTGTGCTTTGGTCTCAGCTGCGACCGCCACGATCGGGTCGCCTACATAGCGAACTTTATCTCTGCAGAGTACGGGGCGGTCGGACCTGAGGTATTTCAAGATATTGGTACCTTTGATATCCGATGCTTTCAGCACGCCGGCAACCCCGGGCATCGTTTCCGCCTTCGAGGTGTCCATTGCGTCGATCCGGGCGTGCGGTACCGTGCTGCGCATCACAGCCAGCTCCAGCGCCCCCTGCAGTTTGAAATCCGCAGTGAAGCGGGCGGTCCCGCAAGCCTTGGCAAGAGCCGATGGCCTTGGATGGGAGACACCGATCATGCCCTTACCCAAGCCGAGCCTAACTGCCCCCGGAGTGGTCTCGCTCCGCAGAAACCGGCCGGCAAGTTGAACGGCCTCGATGATTTTTTTGTAGCCAGTGCATCGGCAGAGATTACGGCGCAGGGCTTGCTTGATCAGTTCCGTGGATGGATCGGGATTCGTGTCGAGAAGCGCCTTGGCCGCCATGACCATGCCGGGCGTGCAGAACCCGCATTGGACGGCCCCGGACAGCACGAAGGCCTCCTGGATAAGATGGGGATTGTCAGGCGTGCCCAGCCCCTCTATGGAAATGACCTGGGCCCCGTCAAGTAAGGCGACTTTGGTCAGGCAGGAAAGCACGGCCTTGCCGTTCACGATAACCATACATGCGCCGCACTGGCCTTTTCGGTCACAGGACTGCTTGGCTCCCGTGAGACCCAGATCGTCTCTGAGCAAATCCAGGAGCACCTGATCTTCATCCACCATTAAATGCCTTTGAATGCCGTTCACATGCAGCTTGATGCTCTTCATTTTCTCTCCTGTCGGGATTTGAGCACGGAGCGTGAAATAGAAACTTGCTTCTTATTATTTTGGGTGAAAAGGGCTCATTGCTTTTTTTGCGCCTCTGTAATCGTGGCCATGGCCTCAATGGCCGCGTCGATGTCGCTTTGGGTTGTGAACGGTCCCAAGCTGAAACGAACCCCGCCGTCGCGGCCGGTGCAGATATCGGCATGCACCAGCGGCGCGCAGTGCAAGCCGGCTCGGACGGCAATGCCGAAATCCGCGTCCAGAATGGTGCCGACATCCTGAGAGCTGATGCCGCACACATTAGCTGTCAGCAGCGCGACATGCCTGGAAAGATTATCGGCGCAGTAGAGTTTTATTCCATCCAGTTCGGACAGACCGTCCCGGAGCCTCGTCAGCAGTTCCATTTCTCGTGAATGGATAGCCTCTTGTCCCTCCGACATGACATACTCCAGACCCTCGGAAAGGCCGATAATCCCGAGAAGATTCAAGGTGCCGGCTTCCAGCCGATGGGGGAAAGTTTGGGTGTGAATCGGACTCTCCGAGTCGATGCCGGTGCCGCCGAATCGTGTGGTACGGACGTCAAGACCCGGTTTCAAAACCAATCCGCCAATGCCAGAGGGACCCATGAGACTCTTGTGGCCGGTGAAAGCAACCGCTGAGACCTGCCATTCCGTCATGTCAATAGGAATCACCCCGGCACTCTGAGCCGCGTCGACGATCAGCGGGACGGCGCGTTCAGCGCACACCCAGCCTATATCTTCGATCGGCTGGACAGTACCCAGAACATTTGAGGCATGGCTGACGACCACGGCTTTGGTATCGGTCCGAATCATTTTCGCAACATCATCCGGGTCCACAAAGCCTTTACCGTCAAAGGGAACCAGGTCGTACTCGACGATGCCTTGCTCGCGCATGTGGTGCAACGGCCTCAGGACCGAATTGTGCTCCAATCGGGTCGACACGATGTGGTCCCCGGGGTTGACGCAGCCCTGCAGAACCAGGTTGAGGGCATCCGTGGCGTTGCAGGTAAAGATCACTCGGTCGGCATCAGGTGAACCGAAAAAACAGGACAGTTTGCGGCGAACTTCATTGACCAGCGCATCGGCTTCCACTGCAAGATCATAACCTCCCCGCCCGGGAGATACCCCCATTTGAACATAGGCGGCAACCATTCTCTCCATAGTGGAAGGCGGTTTGGGGTAGCTGGTCGCGGCGTTGTCCAGATAAATGATTTGGCTTCGCATCTGTTTATGTTCGTCAGTCATGGGTGCAATCTTATCCACATGGGACGTCGATTTTGGAAAAGTTTTTTCTAATCCGGATAGAGGCTCTGTAATCTCGATCCTCTAACAAAGACAGGCTTTCTCGCCAATGCTCCGAGCAGTAACGATCTCTGAGTGCTCGAGACGGTTTACACGGGCGGCGAAGTTGAACTTTGCGGAAATAGCTTCTGAGCACCTGGCATCAGGCGCTGGCAGTTTCAGGGTCATGAAAGATCTCACGCCTGTTTTCGCGATGATCCACAATTGAGAGCATGACAGCTTTGGCTTTGAGCTCAGCCTGAAGATCCTTCAATGTCTTCCGGTCGATAGCGTAGGCCCTGATATATACAACTCTGAAGCCAGCCGGTACCCCTTCATATGTACTTAGAATGCTGGCGATACGGCCGCCTCGGCTGCGAATGATATCTGTCAGCTCCTTTATTGATCCGGGCCGATCCTCTGCACGAAAGCCGAAAAGAACTCCCTTCTTGCCCAAGGCTGTAAGTGAAATGAGCACCCTGAAAATATTATCCCGTGTGATAATACCTAGAATCTCACCGTGTTCATTCATGGCGGGAGCACTCGATATATTTCGCTCCAACAGGAGCTCCGCGGCCTCTTCAACCGTGAAATCGTGTGGTACCCAGGCCGGGTCCTTCGACATGATTTCCTTGACCTTGATTTTGGAGATGAGAAACAGCATCTCGCGGGTATCAAGAGAGGTCGCGTCGGAGGCTGAAGCCCTCTTCAGATCTTTATCAGAAAGGATTCCCGTAAGCTTTCCTTTTTTTAAAACCGGCAGCATACGAACTTCATGTTCTTTCATAAGACTCATGGCATGCCGCATTGTATCGTTCTCATCGACGGTCACAACTTTTCTATCCATCCAATCCTTGACGAACATTGTCTTCTCCAGCCGTAATTCAAGACCGAGGTCTATCCCGCGGTATGAGACAGACACCTCCCTGCACACAGCGCCGCAAATTGCGAACGAGGAACGAAATGCTTCTATGACCGTCTAAAAGCAATTGGCATAGATGTCTTTCACATCCTTTTCCGAAAGGTCCCTGGGATTTGTGGCAAAAAGACGCGACTGCTTGATTCCACCTTCCACAAGGTGCGGAATATCCTCTTTGGGTATCCCATAAGCATCCAGGCAAATAGGAATTTGAATTATCGTCAGCAGGTTCTCTATTGCCTCAACTGAAAGGGCGGCAGCTTCATTCACACTCAATCCCGTCGTAACGTTGCCGAGAAGAGCGGCAACAGAGGCATACTTGGCAGGCGCTCCGGGAAGATTATAGCGCATCACGTGAGGCAGCATGATCGCGTTGGAACGGCCGTGAGGCATATGATAGCGGGTGCCCAGAACGTAAGACAGACCGTGAACGGCGCCGAGACCGCCACTGGCGAAGGCCATACCCGATAACGTCGCCGCCAGTGACATATAGTAGCGGGCCTCCTCATTTGATCCCTTGGCCCATGCGATAGGCAGATAATGGCCGATCCAGGCGATTGCCTTCTCGGCAAGGATATCCGAGAACGGACTGGCGTTCATGGAAACGTAAGTTTCTATTGCATGGACCAGGGCGTCCATTCCGGTGTCGGCCGTGACAGAGGTAGGCATGGTGAAAGTGAGCCGAGGGTCCACAATCGCCACTTCGGGGAGACAATAGAGGCTGTAGACAACCTGCTTCGCGTTTGCCGATTCGTCAGTTACCACCAGTACGCGGGTTGTCTCCGAGCCGGTACCGGAGGTAGTTGGCATGAGGATCTTGGGGACGGCCGGTTTACTTACCTGATCCATCCCGAAATAGTCCAGAATGTGGCCGCCGTTGCCGGCAAGAATGGAAACGCCCTTCGCCACATCCAGGGAAGACCCGCCACCGATGCCCAGCACGAAATTGCACGATTCGGATTGGAAATGATCGGCTGCCTCATCTACGACACGGGTAGGGGGTTCGGGTTCGACCTTGCCATAGACCGAGTAGGAAAGGCCCGCGGACGAGAGCGAATCTGTGACCGGCTTGAGCAGGTCGGCTTTAACCACGCCGGGATCGGTGATGATTAAGACCTTGGTTGCACCCAGTAATTTGGCTTCCGTACCGACTTGAGCCGTTGTTCCCTGGCCAAAGATGATCTTGTGCGGCGAAAAAAAGACATGAGCTTTGTTCTGCAAAATAGCGGACATAATTCATACCTCCAAATTTTCTTCGCATCGCTGACGATAAATCGATAGAGCCTCCAGTCGGGCACTCCACCCGTTCAGACCCGTTTTGCGCTGGAAGTGAGCAGTCTAGTTTAGAGGAGGTTTATCGTATAACTGAGAACTTCCAGATGTCAAGCCGAAAGAACTGTTGCAAAAACCAGCAGAGTGTGGGCTGTGGAAAAGATACCCCGATCCTTCCTTGGGCAAACTATGCTGCCGTTCGCTACCGGAGATTTCTGGAAGTCCTAGATTTGGGCTCTCTATGGAATGACGCTTATCAAGCGTTTGCAGAGTTTTCATCAAACTGGCCCTACGGCACGACACCACAAATGGGGCGGTCCTTTTTGCCCGCTTCTGCCTCGAGAATGGTAACCGCTGGGAGAGTTTACCCGTCCGGGATGCCCCTTTAGATTGACATCCAATCTCGAAAACTCAGTTTAATTTAACTTGACAGTAGCCAGATCGGAAGTGTAGCGTTAAACTCACCCTCGGCTCGACAGCCCACAACATGAACAAAGAGTACGGCGTCCCTTGGTTCGAATTCCAAGGTCTTACTTAGTGAGGAACGTTTATGGATCCATCACGAAAGAAAGACAAAGCCACTCTCAAAGACATCGCGCGGGAGGCGGGAGTCTCCGCGACCGCCGTCTCGCTGGCGCTGAAGGACCCCGAAAGTTCCAGGGTCAGTGTCGAGACCAGAAAGACAATTCTGGCCATCGCCAAACGCCTGAACTACCGTCCCAACCATATTGCTCGCTCTCTCGTCACTAGGAAAACGCACACCCTTGGCCTTGTAATCACTACACTTACCAACCCGTTCTACGCGGAATTAGCCCAGGATATCATTGAGAGGGCACAGGAGAAAAACTATGGCGTTTTCACCTGTACAGTCCAGGGCAGTTCCCATGACCATATTATAGAAGGCCTGATGGACCGCGGTGTGGATGGACTGATCGTCTGTTCAGCAACCCGCAACGACCCGATTATCGGAATTCTGCACAGAAGGGGTGTCCCGTTTTCCCTTGCCATGCGCAAAGTAGAAGAGGATGCCGGAGACCCTCTAGTTGATTATGTGGTAATCGACAACCGTCGCGGCGCCCACATGGCCACGGAACACCTGATCAAACTGGGGCACGTTCGCATTGCGCTCCTCGGGGGACCGAAAAACACTTCGACCGCCTACGAGCGTAGCAGCGGATTTCTGGCGGCGCTCGCCACCCATCATCTCAGTGCCTGCCCGGAATTGATGGTGGATGGCGATTTCTCCCGTTCGTCCGGGGCACGGTGCGCGTGGGAGTTCATCAAAGCAAAACCTCGGCCCACGGCCATTTTCACTGTAAACGATCACATGGCGATTGGCGTGTTGGAAACCTTGCGGGAAGCGGGCCTGAGGGTTCCGGGGGATATGGCCGTAGTAGGATTTGACGACATTGAAATGGCAGGGCTCCCCGGGGTCGATCTTACCACCATCTCACAAAAGAAAGCCACAATGGGACGGCTGGCCGTAGATAATCTTATCGAAAAAATAGAGAACAAAGTATTTGATCTGGCCATGAGGGTTATACTCGACCCGAAACTTGTTATACGCCAAACCTGCGGATACCGGCTTCGAAACGGCTATCTTTCGAAGGATGGTGGAAGCGTTTGAGGCGATAAAGTTGCCGGAAAAGGCTAAATCTGAGAGAAACACCTCCGCAGACTCAGGAAAGGTCACCCAGGTTAAAGCCGGGGCCCGAAGTTACTGGATTCCGACTTTTATATGAAAAATTGAATTGCCTTATAAACATGCCAGCAACAATTAAGGCTCGTGAGATCTCGCATCTGAAATCCACCTGATTCCTCCTCCCTTGGCAGAGGAGCTTGGGGAGGGGGTTGGACAGCACATTAAATTTCCTAGAGTTCTCACCTCCATCCAACATCCCCCGCAAGGGGTAGGGATTTCGTTTGCATGAACCGGCCATTTGCAAGTTCCTAATTGTAAATTGTGACCGCCAGGCCATGAGCTTTCACCGGAATCAAGGTGCTGGAACTTTAGGGGGTTTTTCGCAATCAGGCATCTCGATGGACGTGGTGCCTCAATGGATGCGTAAGTGAAAGTTTAAGTGTTCTATGCAGCTTATTTTTCATGGTCCATTTGACAAAATAGCCGGGAAGAAGGTCGAGATCGAACTGGCCGCTCCGGCTGAGCTTGGCCACATTCTTCGTATGCTTAAGGCTCTATATCCAAAGCTGAGCAACTACCTGGTGGATGAAAGCGATGAGCTGCTGAGCGCTCATATAATGTTTCTGAGATGCGGTGGATTCTTGAGACTTGCTGATACCGTTTATGAAGAAGATCGGCGATACGGGCCGAATGATGATGATGAATCGTTTCATATAGTAAGCGAGGTGAGAACAATGGGCAATTATCTCGATATCTTCTCCCTGAGCGGAAAAGTGAGCATAGTAACTGGCGGCGGACGCGGCATAGGCTCCGGTATTGCCAAGGCCCTGGGTGGGGCCGGTTCGGATCTGATGCTTGTTGCCCGCTCCGAACCCCAGTTGCGGGAGACCGAACAATTCATATCGCGCGAGTACGGAAGAAGGGTCGAAACCCTTGCAGTCGATGTGAGCAAGACCGAAAACCTTTCCGCCATAGTTCAGGAAACTCTAGCCCGTTTCGGCCGAATCGACATTTTGGCCAATAACGCCGGTTCGAATATCAGGAAACCCTTTTTAGAAGTGACGGACGAGGACTACGAGGCGGTAATCCGCATCCAGCTAAAGTCGGCCTATTTTCTGGCGCAGGCCGCGGCAAAAGAGATGGTGAAAAGAGGTGGGGGCAAGATCATCAACCTTGCCTCCCTTACGAGCAAAATCGGGGTGCCGAACATATCAGTCTACGGTGCGGCCAAGGGCGGCATCTTTGCTCTCACCAAGTCCATGGCGCTGGAGCTGGCCCCTTACGGCATAAACGTCAACGCGGTTGCTCCGGGATATGTGCGTACCACTATGACCGAAGCGGCTTTCCAAGACCAGGAGAGATATGATTGGATGCTCTCGCGAATTCCCATGAAGCGTTTCGGCACGGTGGATGATATCGGTAACGCGGCCCTTTTTTTGGCTTCTCCAGCTTCGGATTACATTACCGGTGAAGTTATTTACGTGGATGGAGGATGGATGTCAGCCTGATTCCGGTCGGCGTACGGCGGATCTGACGTGGCGTATTCAAGTGATTCGCCGCACTGTCCAGCTAACACGAGGGGGGAAGGGAATGCACGACATCACCAGGAAAAGAGCCTCTTCATCTTTTATCTCCAAGATGCTCTCATATATCCATGCTCGATCCTTTTCCACAGTGTATGGCGCTTTCCTGGCGTCCTTAGTGTTGAATCTTCAGTCCGAACGGTGGTCGGCTATGTGTAGCGGTTCGGGTCGGGCCGCATTGCGATGCCCGCCAAGCCGTTGAATGAACTCAAACAAAAAGGATAAAGGGGGTAATTTATGAAGAGGATTGCGTTAGTATCAGTGCTTTGCGCCTTCTCCTGGATGATTCCAATGGGTGTGGCCAACTGTGCTTCCAAGACCTTGGAAATCGGTGCGCTTTATCCATTGACCGACAGTTTGGCGCTGCTAGGGGAGGAAAGTTTTCGCGGGGCTGAACTGGCCAGGATTCAAAGAAATAAAGCCGGTGGAGTAGCCGGTGCGGAAATCGTTTATGTCCAAGGCGACGCCAGTACTGTATCGGCAGCGCGATCCGAGGCCGAAAGGCTTCTAGAGCAGAAAAAAGTCCCTCTCATCATAGGGACTTTTGCCAGCAGCCGCTGCATGGCGGCATCGGAAGTAGCCAGCCGCAAAGGCGTGCCCTACTTTGAGTTTGGTGCTATCGCCAATGAAATCACCGCCCGGGGTTACAAGACAATGTGGCGGACGAACGCGACCGCCTCCGACTTCGCCAAGGCTCAAATCGAATTCATCGTCGGATGGCTAGCGCCTCACCTAAAGAAAAAGCCCTCCGAGGTGAAAGTATCCATAGCCCACGAAGACTCCGATTATGGAACATCTGTTGCCACCAGCTTCTCCAAGGTTGCCAAGGATGCCGGAGTGCAGGTTGTTTCCGTGGAACCTTATGCCGCCAACTCGTCCGACCTCTCTCCCGTTATCCTGCGTCTGCGCCAGGCCGATCCGGACATTGTGGTAGCCGTTTCGTACGCCCAGGATGCTATTCTGCTCAGTCGCCAGGCGCACGAGCTGAAACTCAAGGCGCCCTTCCTCGGAACGGGCGGCGGGCATACTCTGCAAAGCTTTGCCGATGCCGTCGGACCGATTGCGGACGTGGTCTTCAACGTCGATTTCCCACAATATGAGGTAAACCCAGAGTTCTGTCCCGGTCTGAAGGAATTCGTTGCTGCCTACAAGGAAAAATACGGTGCACTCCCCCGCTCCGGTCACTCCCTCGCCAACTACGTTGGAGCGCTCATTCTCTTCGACATCCTGGAGAAGACGGGGGGCAATACGGATCCTGACGCGATCAGGAAGGCGGCAATGTCCCTTGATATTCCCATGGGAAAAACCGCTAACGGCTGGGGCCTCAAGTTCGGCGATAACGGTCAGAATGTCCGGGCGCCCGCGTTCGTATCCCAGTGGCAGGGAGGAAAGCTGGTTACCGTCTGGCCCAAGAGCGCCGCGGTAGCGGAACCAAAAATGCCAAAGACCGAATAACAGTTATGGCCCCGGGGTGTCCTTTCGCTGGGAAGGACACCCGCTTTCCTGGACCAGGGATTTTTGAGTCCGCACAAGGGATTTCGGTATGGATTTGTACTTACAGGTACTCGTATCCGGCTTGCTTATGGGTGGAGTATACGCACTGATCGCCATTGGACTCAACCTCATCTTCGGCGTAGTGCGAATTATCAATTTCGCCCATGGAGAAATGGTGATGCTGGCCATGTATCTTACCTACTGGCTGCATGATCTGTATGGTCTGGATCCATATCTCTCAGTGGTCATCGTGCTGCCGGTCATGTTCTTTCTCGGAGCTGCCTTTCAACGCGTTGTCGTGCAACCGATACAGTCCACCTCGGCAATCATGAAGATTTTTACCACGGTGGGCGTCTCCCTGTTGATGCAGAACATGGCGCTCATGTTCTGGAAGGGCGACTTCCGCACCATCCAGACATCCTATTCAATGAGTTCCATCGAGGTATTCAACATAATGATCAGCATACCCAGGCTGGTGGCCTTCGCAACAGCACTGCTTTCAATCACCGTTTTGTATTACTTCCTTAAATGTACATATATAGGCAAGGCGCTGCGAGCCATAGTCGAAGACAACTCGGTGGCCAGGCTGATGGGCGTCAAGGTGGAAAAGCATTACCTCCTGGCTTTCGGGCTGGGAACGGCCTTCACCGGGCTGGGCGGAGTGCTTCTCATGCCTTTCAGTTCAGTCTATCCCACAGTCGGCGTCACTTACACTCTTCTGGCCTTCGTGGTCGTGGTCCTAGGGGGATTAGGCAGCATGGGCGGCACATTTCTGGCTGGACTTTTCATTGGGGTGGTGGAGTCCTTCGGTGGGACATTCATATCCCCCGCTCTCAAGGAAGCGATCTATTTCGGTATCTTTATCCTGGTCCTGCTGGTTAGACCGCAGGGACTCTTCGGAATGGGCAAGGGTACTGAGGAGGTAGGCTTGAAATGAGGCCCAAAAAGATACGAATAATTCTGGGATGCCTGGTGCTTATGCCCCTGATCCTTATACCCTTTTTCTTCAATTCGACCTTTGTCCTGCACATGTATACGCTGGTCTTCTTTTATATCGGCCTAACCGCGGCATGGAACATTCCTGCTTTTGGCGGACAGCTCTCACTGGGACATGCTTCGTTTTTCGGAATTGGTGCTTATACGGGCGCTATTTTGTATGTAAAGTACGGCATCTCTCCTTGGATTGGGGTGCCCGCGGCCATCGGGATGTCCATGGTCGGAGGGCTCATCCTGAGTCTTCCGCTCGTCCGTTTGCGCGGGCCATTTTTTTCCCTGGCCTCCATTGCCTTCGCCGAAGTGCTCCGGATGGTCGCAATTGACTGGCGTAGCCTCACCAACGGCTCGGTCGGCATTAATATTCCATTCAAGCTGGGTTGGATGAATCTAACATTTCAATCCGGCAAGCCCTTTTATTATATTTTTCTTTGCCTCGCCATTTTGATTATTTACCTGTCCTATCGAATCCGCCATTCAGCCCTGGGGTTTCACCTGAGGGCTGGGGCTTCCGATATGGAAGCCGCTCAGGCGCTGGGGGTCAATACTTCACTCGCCAACTTCATCGCCCTAATGTGGAGTGCTGCCCTGACCGGCGTGCTGGGGCTCTTCTATTCCTTTTACATGTACGTGCTGGAGCCCGGCACACTTTTCTCATTGCCCCTATTCTCGCTGCAGCCCGCTCTTAACGGGATAATCGGCGGCATGGGAACGATTTGGGGACCGGTTATCGGAGCAATCGTAATGACGCCTCTGGGTGAATTCCTGCGATTCTACCTTGGGACCATTCAGCAGGGTCTGAATTACGTCGTTTACGGTCTCGTCCTGATCGCCACGGTGCGCTTTATACCCGGCGGAGTGGTATCTCTCGTTTCACCGCTGTTTCGCAGGATGGGCAAGGAAAAACGAGCCGCTCTAGTCCTGGGAAGGGAGGCCAGATAATGCCCCTTCTGGAGTTGGATCATGTTTCTAAGAGCTTCGGCGGCCTTATGGCGGTAAGTGAGGTGAGCTTCAAGGTCCACGAAGGCGAGATCGTCGGCTTGATCGGACCGAACGGCGCTGGAAAGACAACGCTATTCAATCTCATATCGGGTATTTATCGGCCGGAATCGGGGGCCGTGACTTTCGAGGGCCGGGATATCACGGGCCTGCCGTCCTACAAGCGTAGCCGGATCGGGATCGGCCGGACCTTCCAGGTGGTGCGCCCGTTTGAGATGACGGTCGTGGAAAACATCATGGTGCCCGTCCTCACTCACACCAAGAACCTGCACCGGGCGGAGGCAAAGGCACGCGAGGTGATGGAAATGATGGGACTCACCCATCTAGCGGACGTCCTACCCGGAAGCCTGACTCTGGCCCAGCGCAAGCGGATCGAAGTCGCCCGCGCGCTTGCCACCTACCCCAAGCTCCTCCTGCTCGACGAGGTGCTGGCGGGGCTGAACCCGACCGAAGTGGCAGAAAACCTTCCCCTGATTAGGCGCCTTCGCGACAATGGCCTGACCATACTCTTCATTGAACACCTCATGGATGCGGTTATGGCCGTATCAGAGCGGGTGCTGGTCATGGATCTGGGATTGCTCATTTGCAGCGGAACGCCTGATCAGGTCACAAGTGATGCCTGCGTGATCAAAGCCTATCTCGGAGAAGAGGTGAGCGATGCTGACAATTGAAGGAGCCAATTGTTTTTATGGAGATTTTCAAGTCCTGCACAATGTATCGCTGAGTGTGAAGGAGGGTGAGATTGCAGCGCTTCTGGGACCAAACGCCGCTGGCAAATCCACTACCCTCGCCGCGGTGAGCGGACTTCTCAAGTGCCGCTCGGGCCTCATCACCTTTCGTGGGAACGATTTGAACAAGCTCAAGCCTGAAGAGATCGTAGAACTCGGAGTAGCCATGGTGCCTGAAGGTCGCAAGCTCTTCAAGACACTGACGGTCAAAGAAAATCTCGAAATGGGCGCCTACAGTCGCAGGGCACGGCCCGAACTTAAGACCACCATCGAGCAGGTCTTCAGCCTTTTCCCGATTTTAAAGCAGCGGATAGGACAGCGGGCTGGTTTGCTTTCGGGTGGAGAGCAGCAGATGTGCGCCATCGGGAGGAGCCTGATGGCGAAGCCGAAACTGCTCATGATCGACGAGATGTCGCTCGGTTTATCACCTCTTCTCACCAGGCATATGTTCGAGATGGTTCAACACATAGCATCCTCAGGGGTTACGGTCCTCCTTGTGGAGCAGCAGGTGCACCATACCATGCGGATTGCCAATACCACATACATCATGGAGAAGGGTCACATAGTGACGTCAGGACCGAGTCGGGAAATTGCAGGAAACGAGCACGTGAAAAAGGCCTACCTCGGAAAGTAGTCCCCTTATGAAGGCATTTGTAAAGTATGGCGACCAGCCGTATGCGGGCAGCCTCCAACAGGTTAGACAACCCGAGCCCGGCGAGAGGGAGGTTTTGGTCAAGGTGGCGGGGTGCGGGATTTGCGGCAGCGATCTGCATGCCTATCGGGCTGACGCCGGCTATGAATGGGTCCGCTCTCCAGTGATTCTGGGCTATGAATTCACAGGAACGATCATAGCTGCGGGTTCCGCCGTGACTCGTTACCGGCCTGATGACAGTGTGGTGGTCATAGGCATCCAGGGGTGCCTTGAATGCGACCTGTGTCGGGACGGCCGCACCAATCTCTGCAGGTCGAGAAAGGTCATCGGACTTGATTTGAACGGTGGTATGGCAAGCTCGAGGGGATCGACAGCCTGGAGGTTACGGTAGAATGAAGACAAAAGATCTGGTCTGCGTCCTCTGCCCCAATGGGTGTTCAGTCAGGGTTGATATCGAGGAAAGCCTCCAGGTGTGCATCCTAAATTTGGAAGGATGTCTGTGCGAGGCAGGCCGGAAGTGGGCTGAGCAGGAAATTCACAACCCGGTAAGGACTGTCGCCGGCAGCATTTTCGTCGAGGACGGAGATATGCCGCTCGTTAGCGTTCGCACCGATACCCCCATCCCACTCGATAAGATACTTGCGGTCATGGAGGTGATCCGTGAGAAAAAAGTCCAGGTCCCTGTCGCGAATGGCGATCTGCTCATTTGCAATCCCGCGGGCGTCTGCTGCAATATTATCGCCACCCGGCCCATTGCCAGACTGAAATGGCCGGAAAAGGACGCAGGCTAATACTCTTTAAACAGGTAATGCCTTGTTCAGCAACTGCCGGCTTCCCGGAAAAGGGGTGGTTTCCCAATCGATGATCTAGGCATCTTGTCAATTTTAGACAATAAAAGTTAAGGGGATTTGAAATGGATAAAAACCAGATGCTCTGGAATGAGAAAACCGCCGACCGCATCATTCATAACCTGGAACAGCGCAGAATGGAAGGAAGCTTTGCTCTGAGCGCCATCCAGGCCCGAGATGAGGTCATTGCCATGATCCCGCCGGGGTCCACCGTCTACCGCTGCGGTTCGATGAGCACAACGACCATCGGGCTTTGGGACAAAATTGCCGCTTTTCCGGAAGTGAAAGTGATCGACCCCACCCGGGCCGAGACCTCTCTTGAAGATGCTTTGGAGTTGCGTGTCCAGGGCTTTAAGGCAGACATAATGATTTCAAGTTGCAACGCGATTACTCTCGACGGCAGACTCGTAAATCTCGACGGCGTCGGAAACCGCGTCGCGTCGATGATGTTCGGTCCTAATAAGGTCATCTTGGTGGTTGGCATGAACAAGGTGGCACCGGATATGGATTCGGCCATGGCGCGTGTCAAGCACTACTCTGCGCCCGTCAATGCGATGCGTATCGGGCTTAATACCCCCTGCGCGGTAAACGGGGCCTGCATCGATTGCAAGTCGCCGGAGCGATCCTGCAACATGTGGAGCATAATCGAGGGCCAAAGGACAAAAGGCCGCATTCATGTTAAACTAGTTGGAGAGAATCTTGGCTATTAGGCATGGTCGAATGGATTGTAAGCAAAGGAGTGAGGAGTTTAGCTGAAAACCACGGGTATAGGGACCGATGACATGGGGGGCACTTAGCTGGCGTTAATGGATTTGCGCCTCCCTTAGTTCGGCGTTAAAAGGCTGGAGTGAATCCCGCATGCGGAGTTAAAGATGCTAGAAAAGATAACGGTAGTGGCCCGATTCAGAGCCAAGGCTGGAATGGAAGAGGATTTAAAGAAATTGCTGCTGGCTCTGATCGACCCAAGCAGGTCGGATGAAGGCTGCATAAATTATGATCTGCACCAGGCAATAGATAACCCGGCTCTGTTCGTATTTTATGAGAACTGGCAAAGCAAGGAGCACCTGGAAAAGCATTCCGCCTCATTCCATGTGCAGCATTTTAGATCAAAGGCCAAGGCTCTGCTGGCGGAAGCGCCGGAATTGATCTTGTTTAATATGATTGGCACCTAGAGGGTGCCGGATTAGATTTATGAGATAAAAATTCAATGCAAAGCCGCCAGAAAGTTTTGCTCGGCGCTGAGAACAGCCCAACTACACTGTAAGCAGTGCGACCAATATCTTGTTTGGTCAGAGATTCGGAACCTCCAGCATCCGAATCGGATCACTGCCGATTTAAATTTATCATTTGGGAAAAGGCAGTCGTAGAAGGCACTATTGAGGCCTCCTCGACGAGCATGCGCTTGTGCTAATCATCATGACGATTTCACCTGCAGCCCTAAGCATCGCGTATCCCGACAACGTAATTTTCGGTTTTTCATAACACATTCTGTTTACTGAAGGAGTCGCTACAGCGGTGAGTAGACCGGGGGAATTGCACCCCCAGTCCCTCTCAGAACGGTGCGGGAGCCTCTCGACTCACACCGCTCCCATCAAGCAAAAGCCCCCACCATCCCTCGCACCAACTTCTTTGGAATGGTGAAAGGCTTCGTCGCACTCAAGCAAGTCTCCTCCTGTTTCCAGTTGAACTCCTGAATACAACCGCTTGACCCTGTCCCTTTGCTCCGGCCGCATTACCGGCCCTCATCGCTCCTACGGACAGATCCGCCCCATCGCTCTGCATCGGTAC
>JBKQTS010000230.1:0-27130 GCA_052143075.1 Syntrophobacteraceae bacterium
ATCAGTCGCGGATACGATCATATGCTTTGGCCCAACAAATTCTTTCGTGAGCACGGGCTATTTAGCCTTAAGACCGCCCGTGAATCATTGTTCCAGTCCTCGAGGAGGTAAAACCATCAACTGGAGATCCGGATGCGGGAGATCCTCCAGACCGGTACTGAGGGAGGGGCGAAGAAATCCAATGCGTTGTCCCTACCCCTATAGTGCTTCTAACCATCTAAAATTACGCTGGATTCCGGCTTTGACCCTCACTTCGTTCAGGTCAGGGCTTAACATCGTAACGGTTGGCCAATGCTTCGAGTCCGGGCACGATCTTTTGTGAGTGGACCCTCACTACGTTCAGGTCCGGGGCTAACGTTTCGGACCGTCGGTTCATGTTTCAAGTCCGGGCACGATCTGTAGTGAGTGCCCCAGTTCACGTCCGATCTTTTGTGAGGACGCGCCGGAAAGACGGGCTTTTTCCTTGCATCTGCTCGTCTTTATTTGAGCGCTTATGGAGCTGCGCCCCCCACACCCCCTTCGCCGCTGCGCGGCTCACTGTGGCGCTCGGCCGCGCGCGGCCGAAATCCCGGGGGGGAAACTTTTCCTCGCTATTTTGAACTTTTGCAATTTGCAGGATTTTGCGCACACAATCCTAAACACCCTTGATTCAAGCGGAAGCGGCGCTGTTATTCAACCTCGCGCACCTCTATTCTATGCGTGCGGCATTCGGGGGAACTCTTGGGGACGCTAATTGTGAGCACACCCTTTTTGAACTTGGCTTGAATTCCGTCTTCATCCACCGGGCAGGGAAATTTGAAAACCCGCGAAAATGCTCCCCTGGGCCTCTCGACTCGAAAAGCTTCTCCTTCGGGCAAGTCATTCTTCCTCAGCCCCGAAACCCACAGCCTGTCGGCCTTGCACTCAACCTGAATGTCATGTTCCATGACCCCGGGCAAATCTATCGAGTAGACCAACTCTTTTCCGGAATCAACGATGTCGCTCATGGGGACCCAATCTTCAGGTTTTTGTGGTTTGCCTTTCTCGCTGGTTCCAAGTTCAAAACTACTCATGAACAGATCTTCCATCCGTTCTTTCATGGCTTTGAGTTCATCAAGGCTAAACTTGTTGCCGCTCCCCGCCACAGCACCCTCCCGTTAAGTAATGGTTTGAAAAATCTGTCAGCGCGCCGAGCAGATTCAAACATAAACTTAATATAGTTAATCACCGCAGGCAGATAAACAAAGAGGTAAAAATTCGCAAGGCGCTCAACAAGGCGGGGCCGCATCGCTCCGCGATGAGTGAACAGTGGTCAGTGAACAGTGAGCAGAAAAAGCTTTCAAACCAATGTTTCCGGATGGGCACTATTTGTGGTTGAGACTCCAAATGGATAAATGATAGTATCCGCACTTTGCGGAGCGTAGAGACAGGGACCGCAGGTGGACACCAAGCACAACGAGGTAGAAAGATGCGCTATTCTCAAGCCTTCATTCATACCCTTTTCGAAGCGCCCAAGGAGGCAGAAACTCCTTCCCATGTATTCCTTCTGCGAGGCTCTTTCATATATCCCATAGCCGCAGGGCTCTATGCGCTCCTGCCGCCCGGACATCGCGTAACAAAAAAAATCAAACAGATCATTCGCGAAGAACTCAACGCGATTGGCGGTCTTGAGCTTACCATGCCGGTCGTCAATCCGGCGGAGCTTTGGAAGAGAACGGGCCGCTATTTCGATATAGGCGAGGAACTGATCCGGTTCAAGGACCGCAGGCAGCGCGAATTTGTCCTTGCGATGACTCACGAGGAAGTCGTAACGGATATCGCAAAGCAGTTCGTGCGCTCTTATCGTGACCTTCCGGTGATGCTCTATCAGATTCAGACGAAGATTCGCGATGAGGCCCGCCCGCGCGCCGGTCTGCTAAGGGTGCGCGAATTCTTCATGAAAGATGCCTACAGCTTTCACCGCAACTTTGAGGACCTGGACATCTACTATCCGAAGATGTTCAACGCCTATGTGCGGATATTCGCCCGTTGCGGGCTGAATTCGGTGCCAATAGAGGCAGATTCGGGGATCATGGGCGGGAGCGGCTCACATGAGTTCATGCTCGAATCCCCGACCGGTGAGGACCGTTTTGTCGAGTGTCCCGGCTGCGGATACAGGGCTAATACTGAAAAAGCGGTCGGGATAAAACCGGGACGAACTCAGCATGCCGATACGCCGCCCCCCATGGATAAGGTCCATACCCCTGAGGTGAAAACGATCTCCGGCCTGATGCAGTTTTTCAACTGCCAGGAAGAGCATTTTTTGAAGACCGTAGCCTATGTTGCCGACACAAATCTCGTGCTGGCGGTCGTTCGGGGAGACTTCAACATATCGGCCACAAAGCTTGCCAACCACCTCAAGGCCATTCATATGGAATATGCGCCGGAGAAAATACTGTCGGAAAAGGGGCTTTATGCCGGTTTTCTGGCGCCGGTTGGCGTGAAAGGCATCCGAACCGTGCTGGACACCTCGATAGCTGAGCGGACTCTCTATATCGCCGGCGCTAACGAGCCGGATATGCACTTCAAAAACGTGATGCCGGGCCGGGACTTCGAATGGACAGAGGTCGCAGATATAGCTGAAGTTCGCGAAGGCGATCAGTGCGCAGCCTGTGGGACAGCTCACCTGGAGATACGGCGCGGGATCGAACTGGGGCATACGTTCAAGCTCGGAACCAAATACACGGCCCCCGATTCAATGGACGTAAACTACCTGGACAGCTCCGGGGAGCCGAACGTGGTGGTGATGGGCTGCTACGGCATCGGGGTCGAACGGCTGATGGCTTCGGTTATCGAAAGATGGCACGATGATTCCGGAATGCAATTCCCCTTTACGGTCGCTCCCTTCCACATCATTATATCCCAGCTTGGCAAAAAGCCGGAGATTGTCGAGATGGCCGAACGGATATACTCCAACCTCAGCGCCTCTTACGAGGTGCTCTACGACGATCGCGACGAATCGGCGGGCGTAAAGCTCAAAGACGCAGACCTGATAGGAATCCCGGTACGGATAGTTGTCAGCCAGAAGCTCCAGAAGACCGGAGATGTCGAAATAAAGATCAGGCAAACCGGAGAGGTAAGGATTTGCCCCGAACAAGATCTTCAGGGAACGCTCGAAGCGATAGTCAACGATCTGCAGCCCTCGCTTGAAAATTTGCCGTATATGCCTGAGTGAGCGATCTCTCCCACGAGATGGATAAGTAGTGGGTATGATTTCTGAAGGTCCTGGTTGGGTCAATCTTAAGTTTTAGACAGAAGTTAAGATTAGAGACTATAGCTACCCCAGAGGCTTGCCGCCGGACGGACCCTGTCCAGGAGTTCGTCCGGCGGAATCAAGTCCGCGTTGAAGAGGATGGGGGTTTGCGGGAGGTTCTTTCCCGGAACCTGTTAGTCGCCCTCAAGAGGGTCGCCCAAGACTTCGGCCTGCGCTTCGAGATGGATTCATCCCGATAGTTCGCCCATCGGCTGGTGAATGATCTGAAGACCATCCGAGGAGCCGGGTTCGAGGTGGACATCGGTTAGAAGCGGTATGGGACCAAGCTCTACACAATCCGTCGCTTCGAATGAGCCTTGACGCTCAGCTCTTTTCGTAACCTGCCCGGACGGCATCTTCCATGCCGGCCAGCTCGTCATCAGTCAGGAAGCTGAAATGTGATTCACGCTTTCTGGTTGAAAGGCGGCCGTTGTTCTGCAAGCAGAGTTGGATGAAGAGATCGATCAGGCGGTCAGGCATGTCCACGATCTCCTGAATAGCCTGCTTGGTGTTGTCGTAACTCGCCAGAAAGTCCAGCTCTTCCACCAACTCGTGCTCAATGGTGAGCTTCACAAAATCGTACAACGCCTCGACCTGGGCCGTCATATCGATGTAGCGGTACCAGCGACCCGTCTCTCCTGATACGGTCATCTGGCCGAGATCGTCCAGATCATATTCGACCAGCCGCATCAGGGGGTTCGAGAACGCCTGCAGGGAATGATCGTAAAGAGCCGGATTTTTCAGCATGGCGGCGGAGACCGGGAACATGAGGCCTTTCGGAATCACGCCCCTCAGGAACAGGATATTGTGGATGAGAAACCGGTGAATGCGACCGTTTGCATCCTCGAATGGATGCATGAAGACGAAGCCGTAGGAGATCGCGGCGGCATGGATAATGGCCGGTACCGCGCTTTCTTTCATCACCCGATGGGACGTGAGCAGGCCGTCCATCAGCTCGGGAAGATCATTGGGTTTCGGGCAAACATAATGAACGAGCTGCTTCTGGTAGGAAACCGTCTGCCCGACGTAATTCTGGTTCGTCCGGTAATCGGTATCCCGGAAACGGGGATCGACGATGCGGTTCTGCACATCGATCAAAAGAGGCTTTTCACAAAAGTCCCTGTGCTCCGCCATCTCCAGCAGGCCAATGAATTTTTCGGTGCGGGAGGCGCTTGGCTTAATGTGCTCGATCTCGAATGAGGACTTAGTCTCCTTGTTGTAGAGATAGCTCAAGGCACGCCTGAGCAGCTCCGATGGATAGGCGGTAATGACCTCTTCGCAGCGCTGGCGCAGATCTATGCCTTCCATGGCGGTCAGCTTATCGGTGCGCCGGATGACGGGACAGAAGGACCGACCGCCCAGCAGATTGTCGATGACCCGCTGGCGCTGTACGCGCCGACCGGGTACTGTGGTGTAATAACGATCCGCCTCCAGAAGCTCGACGTAATTCCCCTTGGTCAGATCACGCAGGGGGAGATCCCGCCCGGTCAGGAATTCATACAGGAACCAGATCCTGCGGGTGTATTTCCCAGTAGGTTTCAAGGTGATCCAGACCGTGATCTCGTCTTCCGCGACCACCTCGAAAAGGGCCGACAGGATGCCCAAGTTGACACCGTCGTACTTCAGGGCGAATTCCAGATGGCTGCCCGTGCTGTCTCCAGGCCAATATGACGGGGGGTAAATGGATTCGACCTGGCCGTCCTGAATGCTCGAGCGCAACGTTCCAGTCGGGCTGACCGAGGATGCGTGCCAGTTCGGCAAAACGTTCAGCCGGTACTTCTCGATCAGGAATGCATATCCCGCTAACCGATTCTGCGTCGCTTCCGAAGTCATCTCGCCCCTCAAAAAATCGTTACGAATCTCCAAAAACGATTACCAATCATCTTTAATTTCAAAATATAGTTACTTTGGTCGCTGATTTAAAGAAAATTGTTGTGCAGGATGGTTAGTGAGGTGAACCAGGCTGGATTCTCGAAAAAAGGTTTTCGGTCGTCGAAAAACGATTACGATTCACCTTTTCGGCAAATAAGCGATTACAAAACTTGGGCCCGAGAAATCGACAGACGGTATCCAGATGCTTTTCCGGGTAAGCATAACCCCAACATTCATGCAACCTCATCAAATGTAATCATTCGAGTGCAGACGCCCAATGAATTCAAGTAGATGACGCATAAGTCAGAAAGCAGATGACCGATTGGTTCCCGCGCAAATCAAATCCTCGCTTTGTATTTACTGACGTAATTTGTCGGCATATTATACTTGACAAACCATAAAATCATAGCTATATTAGCATTGAAAAAGGAGATAGCCATGAATCGACCAGTTAATTCCGAACCCCAATTCCACAGTGAAGAAGCCGCATACGCCTTCATCGAAGCCCGCCTTTGGCCCAAAGGCCCTGTTTGCCCTCATTGCGGCAACAAAGAGAAGATCGGCAAGTTGAATGGCAAAAGCACTCGAATAGGTCTTTATAAGTGCTACGCATGCCTAAAACAGTTCACCGTCAAGATCGGAACTATCTTTGAAGATAGCCATATTCCCCTTAGAATCTGGCTCCAGGCAATGTTTACCATTGCGAGTTCAAAGAAGGGCATTAGCTCGAATCAGCTTCACCGGACTTTGGGGATTACCCTGAAAAGCGCCTGGTTCATGAGCCATAGAATCCGTGAGGCCATGCGGGAAGGCGGCATGTATCCTTTTGGCGGCAACGGCGGGACCGTTGAGTCCGATGAAACCTTTCTGTGGAACGACCCCGATTTGCCCGTACCCAAAGGCGGATCGAGCAATAAGAACAAAATCCTTTCCTTGATAGACCGGGAATCCGGCGAAGCCCGGAGCATGGTTATTAAAGACCTGAAAGCAAAAACCATCGTTCCTATCCTCGAAGAGAACATTGCGAAAGAAGCGCGGGTAATGACCGACGATGCAAGCCAATACGATCAACTCAAAGATCACTTTTCAGATCACGGAGTTGTCCACCATCGGCAGGGCGAGTATGTTTCCCTTTCCGATCCTTCCGTTCATACCAATACCGTTGAGAGCTACTTTTCCATCTTTAAGCGCGGGATGCGGGGGGTGTACCAACACTGTGAGAAGCAACACCTTCATAGATACCTCGCTGAGTTCGATTTCCGATACAGCAAGCGATTAAGCAAGGGTGTTGACGATACCGCCAGGGCAGAAAAAATTCTTTCTGGTGTAGCCGGAAAGAGACTGACCTATCAAACGACTAATTGCAAAGGCGGACAAAGACGCGCCAGCCAAGCCGCAAGAGTGATTTTCAATGATGGCACGGTCTGCTACTTTTAAGTGAAATCGGACAATCCTGTTCGCGCTTACTGAAACTAAATAGGAGGATGCATGTCACCCGGATCTCATTACTCGTTGTGCCCAAGTTGCAAGAAGTACGAAACATGGTCGCCTATGGAGAAATATTGCGCTGAATGTGGAACTGAATTGGTGATGGAATGTCCAAACTGCCATAACAAATTGTTCAAACAGGGCAATTTTTGTCCAATATGTGGTGGCAGGATAATTAATCAGTAAGTTTAAAACCGCACATAGCGCAATAATTCAGCGGACCATCATGCGATACAACAACGATGGTTTGGCAGCATGGGCAAATAAATACCCTTTGCTCAGAGGTCTTTTCGCATTCGGGACAATTTACTATAGTTGTTTTAATTTCTACCGACATGATTTTTTCCTTAAGTGGAAGTAATCCGAAAGGATGATGCAAAGGAGAAACCGTGAAATCAGATAATATCGTTTGCCCTGACTGCGGCAATAAGGCTCTCAAACCTGGAGCCAAAACGCGGACGGATGACATACCTGATAATGTTGTCTGCCCCAAGTGTGGTCGTAACATCAGTAAGGACGAGATCAAGCGGCAGCTTTCTAAGATCGCTGAGAAAATCATCAGGGATTCGTTCTTTAAAATAGGGAAGTAATTCGTCAAGCTGCTCCCTGATGTGGATATCGTCACATTCTATAGTTAGTAACTGATCCATATCCGATGAGGATGAATTTTCCATTTATTATGACCTTTCCTGTGAGGGAGAAAACCCAATACTGAGGAAGGAGGAAGGAAAAGCGATGAAATGCATCTTCCCTGTTTTCTTTGGACTTGTTCTTCTTTGTTCATGCGCATCCCCGCCCGCCAACATGGACCGCCCTGCAAACGCCCAAGCGTTGACCGATCCGGTTCTAGAAAAGGATGCAAAGACCCTGTGGTTTGAGGGCAAGGCAGAAGAACAGTCGAGAATTGCAAAAGAGGCCTCCCACCTTGGGATGGAATATGCATCTCATCCGACCGGCGAACGCCTCCGACAAATCCATGATGATGCTATACAGGTACACAACTTAGCCATTGAGATAGGCCAAGAATCAGAACTTGAAAATATTAAATGTTGGGATTGCCTTCCTGCAGCGACAGGGCGCATCGTCAAAGATGCTGCCGCCCAAACCGCATGCATAATCCTTTTAAATACCGCTAAAACCTTCGCGGTGACAGGGGGGAAGGCGAATAAAGAGAATGCAAAACAACTATACCGAACGGTGATAACGACTTATGTTGGTTTCAACTATACCGGCTATGTTAAGCAAGCTGAGTTTGGGCTCCAAGATTTGAAAGAAACCAAATAATTAAGGATGATGAAATGAGCGCAAGGAAGAAAAAGAAATATGAACCTGACAATCCCGAACAATCCGCCCGGTTCATGGATCTGACCGAACGGATTGAATTGGTTGAGAATCCCAAAGAAGTATTTGAGAAAGCTTTTAAGAAGGTTGCAAAAGCAAGTCACCGCGAGAAGCTTGCCGGTAAAGATACTGATTAGATAATCACTACTATTTCTCGCAAAAGTGTTTTGACAGCGCGAATGATATTTTCAGCCTCTTCCTCTGTATATTTCTCTCCGGGGTGCATTGTTGGATTTCTCCACGCTATTCTTACGATGTCCAGAGAACCGAGAGCGCGCTCCCATTTTACCCTTTCCGGGTCTTTCTCGATGGGAAATTTGGCCGCGATTATTTTCCCCGCTACTTCGATTATTCTAAACCAGCTTCTACCTGCCAGAGTTGGGTCTTTTGTTATATCGAGCCCGACCTGTTGGACAACATATTCCATAATTCTCATTAGATGGAAAACGCATGCACTATAACCTTGCAACAGCGAAGCAATTGCCAGCTTCCACTATGTCGTAAGCGAGATTGGGGAATTTGTCGCTGACTTCACTGCCGAAAATAGGCTTATCTGGATTGTAAAATTCGGCTCTGTCTGATGGAATACGGAAAAGGAGTTCTAAATTAATCTCATCTCTCACTCGTCGCCCAAGCTCTGCAATGCTCCCGGTGATGAAATCATCTATGACTTTAGAATCTTCTAATTGTGCACGCAAAAGTTCTACGTGAATCAACGACATCCTAAGATTAAGGGTCTTGAGTGACTGACGAAGAGTTTCCAAGGCCCTCATTATATTCTCACGTAACGCAGCGTCTAGAGATATATTCTGCTTTGCGAACCCTTGGAGATTCCCAAGAAAATCGAGTGCTCTGACAGAATCAAGGAAAGGTTGTGCATAAAACCGCAGCATATTCCATAAACTCGCAGGACGGGTTCTAAAAATCTCTTCTTCCAAGAGATCATTGTTGATAAATCCCATCTTATGCCCCCGTCTCTGGTTTGTCAAGTATAATATGCCGTAATTTGTCAGTTGATCGCTATTTTTGTCTCCTTCCTTCGGGAATTTTACGAAATATCGTCAAAGTTCGGGCCTTACAGATTAATTATTCAAAATCTACAGGGTGCCAAAGCCCGGCGCCGGGTTTGACCACAAGGTAAATCGTTGGTGAATTATTTCAATATTTGTGAGTACTTAGTGAATGGCGGCGGAAATGGTCAGCCTTAAAATCCGGGTATGCGGCCCCGCTTGGAACAACTCTTGCTCTCTCTTCCGGGCGGAGGAGGACTTCCATGAACGGTATAATTCAGATCATTTCCGGGTTTGTAATTGGAGGAGCCGGTTTTCACCAGATCGCCGAGCATCCCGTTCAGGGGATTTGCGCCCTGGCTCTGGCCGGTTTTTTAGTAATGATCGGTTTTGAAAAAAAGCTGGCTGAGCGCTCGCGAGAAATCAGGAACTGAAGCCCGCTTGATTACTAAAATAGTGCTCAAAGAAAAGTTTTTATGATAACAAATGGCTGCGTGGGCTTTCCGCCCTCCAAGACAACACGTGAAAAGACGTCACTCAGGTATGGCAGTCCGGATAGCTGTGCTGATCCTTATGGCCGGTTTTGCCGCTTCCATTGGGCAGATACTGGTGATTCGCGAATTGCTCGTGATTTTTTACGGCAACGAGCTTTCAACCGGCCTCATTCTTGTGTGCTGGCTTCTGTGTACGGCGGCGGGAAGCGGCCTGACCGGACTCGTCTGCAGGAAAAAACCCCCGGATTTTAAAGTTCTGCTTGCAGGTTTCGCAATCTTCTGCGCTGCTCTTCCAGCGACAATCGTCTGGATTCGCGCCGCAAGGGCGTTCTGGTCGATCCCGCCAGGGGAGTTGATTTCACCGGGCATGATGCTGGTAATAGGGTTTTGCGCGTCGGCCCCTATCTGCGTCTTGTCAGGCTGTCTGTTTGCCCTGGCTTGGGAACTCTATCGGGCCGGCGCAGAAGGCGAGGAAAGATCGATTTCCGTGTACCTGGCTGAAGCTCTTGGGGCGGGAGCCGGCGGGCTGGTGTTTTATTTCATCCTCCTTCCGCTCTACCCTTCCTTTGCCGCGAGTCTTTTCCTGATTCTCTTTCTGCTTGCCGGTGCCATGGTGGCAGGCGCAGGGTTGAAATACCGCGGAAAAGTTTTGTGCTCGTTCTTTCTGGCGGCAATTTTCATTGCAGCATGTATTGCATTTAGTTATTCGGACCGGGTGGACCTCCTGACACGCCGTCTGGAGTGGGGAAAAAGCTTTTTTCAATCAAGGGACACCGCCTACCATAACCTGGCGTTTCTATTCAATTCAGGTCAGTTCTCGCTATTTTCAAACGGACTCTGGCTTTTTTCGATCCCGGACCCGCAGAGCGCCGAGCCGGCTGCTTATCTGCCGCTTCTCGAGCACCCGGGGCCTGCAAGAGTCCTTGTGATCGGGGATTATTCACCCGAATTGTTGGGCGAGGTCCTGAACCATCCCGGAATCACCAGCATTGACTGCGTCCAGCCCGATGCGGAGGCAGCGGCATTTGTAGCGGCGGTTTTGCCCGCCTCCCTTACGGAAATGAGGGGTGATCGGCGCGTGCGCTTCTGGCATATGGATCCAAAGCGTTTCGCAAGGGGTGCGGGAATCGGCTACGATGTAATTTTTCTTAGCTCGGGAGAGCCTGTAAATGCCGAGATGAACCGGTATTACACAGTGGAGTTCTTTTCCCGGATAAAATCGATGATGAACCAGGGGGGTCTTTTTTCCTTCGGAGTCCCTGTGGCGCCGGACATAATCGGCCCAAGGGAGGCCGTTCTTCTGAAATCGCTTTATACGACTCTGCGGGAGGTTTTCGGGCACGTTCTGATGCTGCACGGCGAGAACGTTCGTTTCATAGCATCACAGGATGGCGCAGGGGTTACGGAGGACCCGCAGGTATTGATAGACCGGATGCGCGCGCGGCGCCTCGACCTCAGGTATGTGCGGGACTTCTATCTGCTCGATCTTTTTAACCCCATCCGGTTGGCCTACATGGAGTCAATCATCCGCGAAGGCCCACCGGCGAAGATAAACAGAGATTTCGAACCGGTCTGCTACCTGTATGGACTCGGTTTGTGGGGTGCTCAGCTAGATCCGGCGGCGGGCCGTTTTCTCGGTTTTATTTCCGGAGGTTCTTCTTTTTCGGTTTTAGTGGGCTTTGGAGCGTTCTTACTCGTGTTTGTTTCAGTCCTGCTTGCAAAAGGGGGCTCCAGCTCGGTGGTTGCATTCAATACGGGGGTCTGCGGGGCGGTGCTCATAGTTATCGAAGTGGTGCTTGTGCTTGTTTACCAGATAATCGAAGGTTCAGTTTACAAGCAGATGGCCCTGATAATCTCTCTTTTCATGGCCGGGCTGGCCGCTGGGAGCGCCGTTGTGAGGACCTTGCGAGGAAGAGGCGCATACCGTCTGTTCATGATCCAGATTGGTCTTGCTGCTTACCTGGGTGCGCTTTATCTATTGTTCTCCATTTTTCCAGGCTCCGTGCTCGAGAACCTGGGGCATGATTCCATGCTGCTGTTGTTTTCGGCACTGGCCTTTGTTGCCGGGATGTTTGGCGGCGGACAGTTTTGCGCTGCGGTTGCCTCCAGCGAGAAGGTGCGAGGGGCCGGGCTTTATGCGGCCGACCTGATCGGGGCCTCAACGGGGGCGATAGCCGGCTCCCTTTTCTTTCTCCCCGTGCTTGGAATTCCTAAAACTCTATTAACGCTTGGGTTTGGCTGCCTGGCGGCCAGCGCCACACTTTTGAAAAATCGGACACGCTGATCAGGCGGCACGCCAGATTCCGGGTATTTCTCTGCCGCACCCGGCGCATTTGCCCTCTTTGAGAGACATGGAGGTTACGCTGAATCCCGTGCGTGTGATCACCGGCTTTTTGCATCCCGGACAGACTGTATTCTCCGCCGGGTGCCCGGGAATATTACCGATATAGACGAAGTTGAGGCCCTCGTCTTTGGCCTTCTTCCAGGCTGCCTCCAGGGTAGATACGGGAGTAGGTTCGATACTTTTTAGTTTGTAAAGGGGATAGAACCGTGAGAAGTGGAGGGGCACGTCGGGTCCCAATTCATCCCTGATCCACCTGCTCATTGCCCCGATTTGATCGATATCGTCATTTTTGCCGGGAACCACCAGATTCACTATTTCGGTGTGGATTGCCCGGCGCTTCAGATATTTGAGTGTCTCCAGAACGGGTCCCAGAGTCCCCTCGGTAATTTCTCTGTAATATGTTTCGGAAAAACCCTTCAGATCGATACAGGCCGCATCCAGGCATCCGCTCAGATCCTCGAGCGGCTTCTGGTTTACGTAGCCGTTTGAGTGCATGAGGTTCAGGATTTTGTTTTTCCTGGCCACCTTTCCGATTTCAATCATGTATTCCATGAAAATGGTAGGCTCAACGTAAGTGGAGGCTACCGAGGCGCATTCAAAACGGGAGGCGCTGCCGACCACCTCCTCGGGAGTCAGCTCGTAGTTCAGGGTGTCGTCCGGGCTGGCCTGCGAAATTTCCCAATTTTGACAGAATTTACAGTCGAAGTTGCACCCGGCTGTAGCAATGGAAAAGGACCGGGTGGATGGCAACACGTGGAAAAAGGGCTTTTTTTCCACTGGGTCAACGTGCACTGCGCAGGGATTTCCAAAAACAAGGGAATAATACTTACCGTCCCTGTTTTCCCTGACCCGGCAATATCCGCGGTCTCCGTCCCCGGTCTCGCACTGTCGCGGACAAAGCTCGCAACGCACGCGTTTATCGGCAAGCGGAGTAAAGTAGGGCGAGAGCCTCCGCCCCAGCAGCCCTTTTGTGATTTCCATGGCGTCGGACCTGGCGGCGAGAGTGCTCAATGAAAAGACCTGCGTCCCTGCGCAAAGCAGGGCGCAACTCAAACACCCGTTCAGAAAGCTCCGCCTGTCCAAATTGCAGGGACCGGCAGCGCTGTTTTTAGCATCCATTTTGTCTCCGTATCCATTTTTAAAAAACATCAGCAGAAAAGATATAGATCTCTGTTCCCTTGTCTTTCCAGGTACCTGCCGGCAGGCCGGCTTTCAGGCAGCAATGATCCAGGAACTGGTTTCTGTCCCAGTTGTATTCTGTTGCTACCTGGGGTAACAGAAGGCCCAGCGATCCGCCTCTGACTATCACGATTCCGTGCTTCCCGACTTCGATCTCGTCCGTGGAGTCGATTTTTTGCAAAGGGGTGAGCACTGAAATCTCGATCTTCAGATCGTCCAATTCGCCGGAGCGGACCGGCGTAAACCGCGGGTCCCGGAACGCAGCCTCCTGTGCCATTGCTGCGACAGCCTCTGCCAGCGGCATTTTAGGGACTATCTGCCCGATACAGCCGCGCAGCTCTCCTTTCTTATATAAAGTAACGAACGCTCCACTGGGTTCCTTCAACTTGTGCGAAGCAGTCTCTACGCCACGCGATTCGGATGCGCCGGGGGTTAGTTTCGCTTCTATGGCCTTTCTGGCAATTGCATGCAACTCCGCCCGCTCTTCTTTGGTCAGGCCAAGGTCGACTCCGGCCTTCCTCTTCTCCGCCTCGTCCCTGTCCCGGTAGGGCAGAGGTCTCAAAATACGAGCGGCCCCGTAGCCAACCACCCCTCTGGGAGACATTTTCTCTCCCGTAACATCCCCCGAGTTTGCGTATTGCAGAATGTCGCACCGGTCGGCCCCCAGTTTTCTTGCGGCAAGCATCGCCGTCATTATCGGTCCCTGGCCGCAGGCCTCGCATTTCCTGTCCTCCAGGCACTGATTGACCCCCTCGATATCCATTGCCCCGATTTTCTGCAGCAGACGCTGATCCATTTCCGCCGCCATATCATAGGAGTGATAATGGGAGAGGTCAGAACTGGCAACTATCAGCACGGATTTGCCTTTTGTGCATTCTACTATTGCCTCTGCAAGCCAGCGGCATGTGGTGATGTCGGGATCTCCCATAACGAGCGGAACGAGCTTGAAACCGGGCAAAACGACCTGAAGGAAAGGGAGTTCAGCCTCGAGAGAATGTTCCTGCTGGAAAACGCCCGGCAGGTCCTTTATGCGCGAATCGCGCTTCACCAGAGCCGCGATCAATTCGCTGTCCAGTGGAATGACCCCAAGTGGAGTACTGAATCCGGCGCAGTCGTAGGTAGCGACACCTCTAAACGGGACATAGTGGCTCGGGCCAATCACGATGACCGAATCGAACTTTTTGCCCCGGACGGCTTTGAATGAATGTGCGGCAATCTGGCCGGAGTAAATGTATCCGGCATGAGGCGAAATGATTGCGACTGTCTGGCCCTTTAAATCTTGATCGGGAACCCGGCTTAAGTACTCTTCGACCTGTTTTCTCAGTTCCGAAGCTGTTCCAGGGTACCATGTCCCGGCGACTACCGGACCATGGATCAGGGCCGATGGCGCTTCGCCGGCCCACAAGCCGGCAGGATAGAGAAAAATCAGAGCAAAAATGGCCAAAAACGGAAAAAATCGGCAAGAACTGGTGAATCTTCCGGACATGGCTCTTCCTCCGGCGCTGTTGGTTCGGAAAGGAAGGATCAATCTGGGGCAGACAGACACAGTTGATTTTTAAGCTGGATTATAGTGAATCTCGCGAACATGAGTCAAGTGGACGTAATAGAATGAGGGAGAAAAATTTATGCCCGGCACTGGGTTCGAAGCGCCTGTCGAAATCTTGGATCCAAGTTTTGAAGGGGTTCATTTAACGAAATTTTACGAAAAAGAAAGAAAAAGGAAGATTTCTACCTGCGCTGTTTTTGCGAATACCGGACAGGATTGACGGATGCCTTTGATTTTACAAGGAAAAGATTTTCCGCAGACTTTCCTTTCATTTCAGGGACTTAGATATTCGTGCAGCCTAACATCCACTTATCCCGATGTATTTTTCCCCCTGCTTCGGTTCCGTGTTTCTCCCTCAAAACTGGGAAGATCCAATTTGACGAATCGATGAACGTTCACTAAAAATGTCAGCCAACAACTGGGGGGCTAAGGCAACATCTTTCCGGGGTTCAAACCTTTCATTCCATTTTCATTTCAGCACCAGTGGTTTTTCAAGATGGGGCGTATGCGCGGAGGGGCGCTTACGCCCTGCATCAGAACTGTTTTGTTTTTTCGGGGAATGGGCGAAAAACTTATGGAGCAGAATTGGCAGGAAATCAAGAGAAAGCTTAAATCGTGCCTGTCACGGGGGCAGTACGACCTTTGGGTTTCATCAATTGAATTTCTGGGGCTGGAAAATGAATCAGTAACACTGGGGTGCAAAAACCGGTTTCACATCGAGTGGATAAGGGAGAAGCTGGAGATAAAGCTGCTGCGGGCCGTGCAGGAGTATTACCCGCTGGTGCACCGGTTGGAGTATGAGATTCTTAACGGAGCGCCCGAGCCCGATGAATCGGAGGGTTATGCGCCCCAGGCCGCTCACAAGCAGATCGTAATGAGTGACCTTATCAAGCGTGCGGGGCCTGTATTTAACCCCAGATTCACCTTCGACCAGTTTGTAGTGGGGTCGTCAAATCAACTGGCGTTCGCCGCCGCCAGAGGCATGGCGCACGGCCAGCAGCTCTACAACAATTCGGCTTACATTCTCTCCGAGACGGGCCTGGGGAAAAGTCACCTCTCACACGCGGTCGGCAGCCATATCTGCCGGCAAACACCTGAATTGAGGGTTCATTACGTAACAGCGGAACAGTTCGCAAACGAGATGATCTATTCACTTAAGAACGATAAGATTGAGAATTTCAAAGCGAAGTTCCGCAACGAGTGTGATGTGCTGCTCTTCGAAAAGGTAGAGTTTTTGAGCGGCAAGGAAAAAGTCCAGAATGAACTGGTTTATACACTGGACGAGTTGATGGATCGCGGGAAGAGAATCCTGTACACGGGGAATACTTTCCCAAAGGACATTCCCAAGCTTACCAACGAGTTGCAGTCCAGACTGAGCGGCATCCTTGTTGCGCCCATCGGCCCCCCGGACTTCAAGACCAGAATGGAGATTCTTCGAAAGAAGGCGTCGAGTGAAAACGCCCATCTGCCCGCAGAAGTGATTCATTACATGGCCGAGCGGGTGACGGGAGACATTCGGCGGCTTGAAAGCTGTCTGATAGGCATAATAGCCAAGTCGAATATTCAGGGAGTTCCGGTTACGCTGGATCTTGCTCAAGAGCTGACTGAGACGATGCTTGACAGGCTTCCCAAGCTGACTATCGACCATATTCAGCAGGTCGTCTGCTGTGCTTTCCAAATCTCGGTGGAAGACCTCAAGTCTTCGAAAAGGCGCAAAGAGTTGGCGGTAGCTCGTAAGATCGGAATGTATCTGTGCCGGCGTTATACGACAGAGTCGCTCGAATCGATAGGAAATTCATTCCGGCGGAGCCACAGTTCCGTGCTGTACGCAATAAACGATCTCACGAAGGGAATGGATAAGGACAATAAGATTAAGCGCCAGGTTGAGCATATCAGTCGCCGGCTGGATGCGAGCTGTCTTGCGTAATAGCGCACAGGTCGTTTCTGATATCCGTTGAGAGCTGTGAAACGAGGCCTGCCATAGCTGCAGAGAATTCGCTCGGACCAGTTGAAGCGAGGGGGGAGCTCTGATAATGGAAATGTTTTCGAAAAAGAACGGTACGAGGCTTTTCCTGCCAGAAGCTGATTTCCAGGTCAAGCAGGGCGTGAGGGGGGGAGCCGTTTTCTTCGAGAGCGAATCGATAGATTTGTCCGCTAATCCCATATGCTGCAGGCATGGGATTTCCTGCCGGTATGACATCTTCAAACACCTTTTCAAGGGAAAGGTCACGCATCAGATTGTCTGCGACCATGTTTCCGGCAGGATTGACCCATTTGTAATGTGAGGAGAAGCGGACCTGGAGGGAGGGGGAACTCACAATCATCTGTTCGCGATCGAAAGGGGCGGTGGCGCCAAAGGGCCAAATTCGCACCGCCCCTGAAAACGGTTTAGCACAGCCTGAAGGTTGGTAAGGGTAATCAATCTGGTAATAATCCGGCGCAGGAGACTTGGAAAAAAGTGACCCCAAACAACCGGGCAGCAGTAACGCTGCCAGGATCAAAAAAAAGGAGCAAGGAGCAAGGAGCAAGGAGCGGGGAGAAGGGAGCAAAACCCGTTTCCCGCTTGTTGCTTCCCGCTTGTTGCTTCCCGCCTCTTGCTTCCCGTTTATATTTTTCATAGTTTCCTGCTTCTCGCTTCCTGCTATTTGCTTCCCGCTTCTGTTTTAAATGGCTCCTGGGGCTGTTTGCCCGGAAAGATCAACCGGTTAGGCTGTTCCTTGACGCTCTGGACCAGCGAATTCAACTGGGCAATGAAGGCCCCCAGTTGCTGAAGGTCGCGATCGAGCAGGTCGGCAGACTCGTTAATTTTGGCTCCCAGGTCTGAAAAGGCAGTCCCGCCGGATTGGAGTGTCTCGCCAAACTGGTCAGAAAGCCGTTTGAGAGTACCGGGAGGCAAGGCGTCAAGCTGTTTCTCGAGCTGGCCTGAAATTTTCCGGGTCGATGCCAGCGTGGCCGTGAGGTCTTTCATCCCTTTATCGACGCGTTCCCGGGATGCTGCCTTGGACAGTCTTGCGAAAAGGGCCTCAGAGTGCTGAGAAGCATTCTTCAGTGCGGTAATCGTCGCCTTGAGGTCTCCACCACCCGGGGACTCGGCGCCGAGTTGAACCAGGAGATTGTTGAACAGCCCCGAGGTCTTCTTCCATGAATTCGTAAGCCCCTCTAAATCCAATGACATGAATTTTTCGTACAGGTTAAGGAGGTCGACCTCGAGCACCTCGAGGTCGGACGGGTATGACTGGATGAAGGGATATTTGGTCGGAAAGTTTATCTTTGGGGTGAGTTGTTCGATGTCTTCAGGGGCGGAGCCTATTTCGAGATAGCGCAGTCCGGTCAAACCCTGATCACGCAACCGGGCGGCAAGGGTATTGTCGACCCGAAAATCGGCTTTCAGTTTCATCAGCACTTCTATCAGCCGGCCGTCGGGGGCAATTCTCACATCGTAGATACGGCCCACGGGCACACCCCGGTAGTTGACCACGGCGTCCTTTTGCAGTCCCTTTACCGAGACATTGAAATAGGTGGCGTATATTTTTGTGTTTTGAAACCAGAATTCTGCCTTGAGCCAGATAGCTGTCCCTGCTATCAGCCCCAGGCAAATAAGAGCAAACAGGCCGATTTTGAATGGACTAACCGTTCGGGCCAACTGGTTTCCCCCTCATGAGGCACTGCCGACTGGGGCCTGCCTGTGAAAAAAATCATAGACGCGCTGGTCCGAACTGCTTTCCAGCTCGTCCGGCGGACCGGTCGCGATTATCCCCCGGGCGTCCCCGTCTACCATGATTGACCAATCCGATATAGTCTTAATGCTCGGGAGGTCGTGAGTGATGACAACCATAGTTATGCCCAGGACAGTGTTAAGTTCCTGCAGAAGGTTATCCATTTCGGCGGATATGACGGGATCGAGTCCTTCCGTAGGCTCATCGCAGAAAAGTATATGAGGATCGAGGGCCATTGCCCTGGCCAGAGCCGCGCGTTTTTTCATCCCGCCGCTCAGTTCGGCCGGATAATAGCTCCCATAGCCGCCCAGCCTGACCATCGCCAACTTGAGCCTTACAATGTCGGGCAAAATCTCCTTTGGAGCATTCGAAAACTCCTGGATCGGTAAAGCAATATTTTCAGCAATAGTGAGGGAACCGATAAGCGCCCCTGACTGAAAGAGCACGCCGATCCTTCTCCTTGACCACTCGAGCCATTCCTCGGAACCGATCCCGGAAATAGCCCTTCCATAGAGCTCGACTCGGCCCTGCGTCGGTTTGAGCAAGCCGACCATACCTTTCAGAAGAGTGCTCTTCCCGCTGCCGCTGCCTCCCAGAATAGTTACTATCTGTCCCGGTTCAATGCAAAAACTTATCTCTTTCAATATGGTCTTTTCTCCATATCCGAGCGAAATATTTTCAACGCAAAGCGCATGCTCGGTCTTGGAGTTATCGGATGAAGCCACAGGCATGGTCATTCTTCTGCACAGACGGACAATGCATTCGGGGACCTGCTCATCGCTCAAGCCCGGTCCGGGGAACTGATTCGAAACAGCCCTGAAGAGCCGGGCTAAGTGAAGATAAGTCTGCGAAAATGTTTGTACACATGGGGAATTTACTTTGATTGGGAAAAAAGAAGTATCTACAGCTTAATCTTACCAACCAAATACATAGAATAGAACGGTCAATATGGCATCAGCGAAAATGATGAGGAAGAGTCCACTGACGACCGCTGCAGTAGTCTGGCGCCCCACGCTGTCCGCCCCCAGGCCGGTTTGGAATCCTTGAAAGCAACCGACAAGTGCTATAAGAATTGCGAAAACCTCTACCTTTATCAGGCCTCCCGCAACGTCAGTGAAAGTGATGGCTGTATAAACCTCATACATGAAACTGTAGGGTGTGAGGTCAAGGGAAACACTGGAGACTGCAATTCCTCCGATAAGTCCTGCAAAATTGGCCCACATTGTCAACAGCGGCGCCGCAATCATCAGGGCGACCACTTTGGGGAGAGTTATGAATTCAGTTAGATCGAATCCCATGACGGCAAGGGCGTCCAGTTCCTCGCCAACTTTCATGGTCCCTATTTCGGCTGCGAAGGCCGAGCCGGAGCGTCCCGCAAGGAGCATCGCAGTGAATACGGGCGCAAGCTCGCGAGTAAGCGCAAGGCTCACAAGGTCGGCGACATAGATGTTGGCTCCGAATTGCCTGAGTTGGATGGCTGACTGGAAGGTCATGACGAACCCGAGAAGAAAGCTGATCAGGAAAAGAATCGTCATGGCGTTCGGTCCCGCCAACTGAAGATAGTATAACGTCTCTTTCCAGCGAAATCGCCCGGGATGGCGAATAGAGGCGACCGCGACACCAAAAAAAGAGCCGCAGAACCGAACGTAATCCCTGAACTCGGATGCTTGCTCAATCAGAAAAGCGCCCAGACGGGTAACCAGCAAGCCGGCTGGTGGTGGAGGTTGCTCCTGTTTCGGAGTCTCGCGCTCCAGATAATCGAGAAAATGTTTTATCGGAGGCTGAATGGATTCGATACGAAGCCGAACGCCCCTGCGGTCGCAGAGGCGCTGAATCGACCGCACCAGCGCCGCCCCGGCGCTATCTATTTTGGAGACCCCGGAAAGATCGAAAACGAGTGAGGCGTTCTCTTTTCGAGCGACAAGGCCGCTCAGGCTTTGCCAGATTTCAGCGGCATTTTCATAGGTCAGAGGCGTCTTGAAGGAAACCAGCAGTTCACCTTCGGCCGACTTCCCTGTCTCAAAGGGGAACCCTCCACTCAAGAGGATCTCCTCTCCATCTGAAGGCTATTAACCTTCGTTTATTTTCTCTCTGAGAACACCAGAGCACTTGAAGGTAACCACGCTGCGGGGTGAGAGAATAATGGGGTCGCCGGTCTGAGGATTGCGGCCTCGGCGCTGGTGCTTTTCTTTTACGCTGAATTTGCCGAACCCGCTTATCAGCACGTCTTCACCCTTCTCAAGAGTATTTTTTATGATCTCGAAAAGGGTGTCGATAACCTGGGCTGATTCGGTCTTTGTAAAAATGTTTTTGGCAAACAGATTCTCGACAATGTGGGCCTTGGTCAACGTCATAAAAACTTCCTTTCATTCCAGCGCCACCGGTCCATGAGTCGTTCTTGTTTAGATTATTCCAGTCTTATTGAATTATCATAAACTATTAAAGGATTGTTCTCCGGTTTTCAAGAAAAAAAAGGGTCCTTTGGGCTGGAACCCCTCATTTT
Source organism: Syntrophobacteraceae bacterium (assembly GCA_052143075.1). GTDB lineage: Bacteria > Desulfobacterota > Syntrophobacteria > Syntrophobacterales > Syntrophobacteraceae > SbD1. The sequence continues at coordinate 20,765 of JBKQTS010000230.1, forward strand.
AAAAGAGAAAATCGCTTTCCAACCAACCATACGACAATTCGCACTTGCAAACAAGGGAAAGGGATTCCCGATTCGGAATCCCCTTTGAGAAAAAATGGCGGTGCAGGGTTTCGAACCCCGGACGCTACGGATATGAGCCGTATGCTCTACCACCTGAGCTACACCGCCTGAGAAACTATAATATCTAAATGAAATCGGGAACTGAGTCAACAGGATTCCCATCATTCAAGGGTGTCACGGTTGGAAACGAAGAGGCCCCCGTGTCTTTATGTTCCCGTCATAGCACGAGACTCGATCTCGGTATAAGGCCTGCGAACGATGGGGGCCATGCATGGTTCCCGATTGAGTTTGACAAAAATCAACCCTTCGGGTAAATGTTTATAAGTCATTGATGAGTTGAGCTTTTTCGGCAATTTAACGCGTCCGGCGGCACCGTTGCTGTTTCGGTGAATCCTTTGCTCTGAGATGGCCGGGAGCGTTGGAGGAGATCGGATTTTGAACCAAAGACTTTTTGAGATAAAAGTAATCAGCAGTTTTGCTGCAGCGCATAATCTGAAGGACTTTCGCGGGAAGTGTGAAAATCTCCACGGACATAACTGGAAGGTTGAAGTAGTTCTGCGGGGGGAATCTCTGGAGAGTAACGGCATACTTGTTGATTTCGGGGAAGTCAAAGCGGCAACCAGAGAGGCCCTGGAAGAAGTGGATCATAAATACCTGAACGAACTGCCCTTCTTTTCTCAAAATAATCCTTCTTCGGAAAACATTGCCCGTTTTCTATTTGAGAAGCTCTCTGCGAAGCTAAATACCGGGGACAGGCGGCTGCACAGTGTATCCGCGTGGGAATCAGCCGACGCTTGCGCGACATATATGGAATTCTGATAGTTGGTTGAGCCGAATGAATGAGGGAGGCTGCCCGATGGGAGTTGGCGACGTAATGACTCGGAGCTGTTGCACATGCGTTGTAGAGCGGCTTCCTGCTTGCTTTTCCTATCTTATTATTGCTTTGCTGCTTGTCTGCGGGGTGTCAACATCAGGGTTAGCGCTCCTGGAACCCACACCGAGATTCGCAGAGATAGCATCTTCGGAGCAGGCGAATCAGGAACAACAGCCTGCGGCCCAGGAAAAAGCACCCGCTCACGAAAAGGAGCGCCTCCCGGCCGTGCCGCTTCCGCCGCCTCATGAAGCAGGGCCGTTCAAAGCGCAGCCGCACACACCGGGGGCGGCTGCACCAAGCGCGCTGGAGCGTGGGGCAGTTCGTGGCGAGGCTCATGAAGCGCATGGGGAAGATCACGTTCAACTTCCCGAGATTTCCTCTATCCCTGGTGTAACCTTTGTCGATACGTTAATAGAATTGATGGATTACGAGCTGCACGGCAGAATGCTGGGCTGGAGGCCTAACGGCATCCTGATCTGCCGGCTTACCGATAATATAAACAACTATCAACTCGGGGTACTCGAAGCCGTTCGGTTTACCACGCTTCGACTCAAAGACAGTCTTACAAGGCTGGGCGAGGCCGATACATACGATCCGGATCTGGAGCAGGCGCTCAATGAGTTCATGATCAGCGCCACTTCTTGGTGGTTCCCATCCGCTGAAAGCTCATACAGCCAGGCGATCGAACACCTGAAAAAATTCAAAACCAAACTTGAGAAAGGCCAGCGGAGTTTCTACTACCGCCGCGACACACTGGCCTCGCTGCTCTCCACCTACAGGGACCAGCTCGGAAATGTGAATAGAACGCTGGTTATGCCTGTTGGATGGTACCATTCGGATGATTACTTCTATTATGCCAGGGGTGTGGCCCATGTGCAATTTGAAATCCTGAAAGTCTGCCGGGTTGGATTCAAGAACCAGTTGGCCACCATGCATGGGACTGACATAATGGATGAGGTGCTGCACGAGCTGGCTATCGCCGACAAGATAGAGCCCTGGATAGTGCTCGACGCCGATTTCGGCGGATTTTTTGCCAACCACAGGGCCAACCTGAACGCGCCTATGAGCGAGGCCGCACATCTACTTGCCACGCTGAGCCTCCTGTAGCGTGGCATGTCGATGCCGCTGATACGGCCGGCACAAAAGAGTCTCAAGAACTGATTAAGACCCTAATGGGCGACTATTGGCGATAATTATTGACATATGTCGAGTTAATGGCTGTCTGATGGTGTTTGCGGATTTCGGGAAAATATTCAGCGAGCTCAATTGCCGGAACTCTTGCCAGCTCTTTAGGTTCCAGCTTATGTAAGCCGCCCCCATAAACTCTTCCCTCTGTCAGCATGGATTGTGGACATATGCGATTTAGGATTTCCCAAACCACACGTGCTGAAAGAGGATGCCTCTTAATGACTCGGGCCAATGGTTCCTTTGGGTACAGGGCCAAGTAAACATTGGTGACAGTCCCACGAGACTGATTCAGGATGAATCGGAAAGGTCGTCCGCTTTTAACATTTCCTCGCCCTAGATAGGTGCAGACGAATGGAGGTGGCGGCCTGTTCTCCTGAGCATACCAGGGAGACCGGTGCTGGCACAAATAACGGTCAGCCACACCGCGCTCTTTGCCTTCCTGCAGGTATTGCCATAGACTCTGATAGCGTGTCTTAACTGCAATCTCTGGAAGGCGACAGTCAAGGAGGAATAAAGGATTCTCAATAAGAGGATTGCCCTGCTCGTCCGATGGAATTTCAGTCACTGGCAAATGGCGCGGGCTCGGCAGGATCGGTATAAAAAACTCCGGCGGGAGATTGCGCTCTGCGATCTGCTCGGCGGTAAGAATGAAATAACTGTTATCACCCGTAGCCAGCCCCCGCCGTATCGAGAAGAAATCTGACAACGTGGGGACGTTCTCTATCGTGCGGATTTCTGAAAGTGGGAAGCGTGTCCATTTTGGTTCTGTGCGCAACACACGTGCGGAAATTACACGCGACACCCTGGGCGCCAACAAAGTTCCGCCAAAAGTAAATTGAATGTCGTAATCTTTGGCTGGTGATTCCTTCTTAAGCCACACCACGGCTGACGACACCAATGCATCGCCGAATTGCACATCATAGGGGTCGAACCTGTGGATATGGATCAGAGTGACTTTATTTAGTAGATAACGCTTCACCGCCGCACCGTAGTTCACATCCATGAACTCACTTGGGATCAACCATCCCGCAATCCCGCCTTCGGCCATCCAGGCGTGAGACAATCCCAAAAAGTGACAGTAAAGCCCCGCCAAACCACCAAACTCAATACCGCTTGCTTCGTGGCTTGCGGCCTGAATTCTCGCTTTCTCACCGTTCATAAGGTGATGATGACGAACGTAAGGCGGATTGCAGATCACAAGATTAAAACCCTCTTCACTCCGCGACGCCTTAGTAAAATCCGATATACGGACATCCAACTTAGCTTCCGACCAAAGCTCAAGAGCAGGATTCGCATAGAGGGGATCAATTTCATAGCCAACCGCGGCGGAAATTCGATTTGCCGGAAAGGTTTGCAGTAGTGCAGAATAGAAAGCGCCGGTGCCGAGTCATGGATCGAGGAAACGGATTTTATGAGCCCATGGCATCAGCTTTTTTGCGTAAGCAAGGATTTCCAGAGCGAGCGCTGGAGGTGTAGCGAACTGTCCCATGCGGTTCCGCTCGGCCTGCGTTTTTGCTGCATCAAGCACTGCCTGGAATTCAATTCGCTTCTGTTCTTTGAGCCCTAGAAGGTCCTTTGTCATCTACAATCCAAAATTGGCAAGGTCATCAATGCGGTGTTCCCAAACCCAATCGATCCCCTCGGCAGCTTCATAGCCAAGATAGCCGCTGTCAAAATAGCCACAGAGAAATAATATAAATTCGATCCGCTTACCGTGACTAAAGCGAATATCAGAGCAAAATCTGTCTATTTTCTCTCAGCGCCGTCCAGTAAATGAAAGCGTCTATAATGGCCGGATCTGTTCCGGTAAGCTTTGCCCAGATTTCGCAATATCCAAGAATTTGAGGCCGGTACGTCTCCATTTCTCTTTGCATGAAATCTTCGGTGAACTCGCCTTCAAGCGGCCTCGACGTTTTAAAATCGACCAGGTTCCATTTGCCTTCGATCTCGGCGGCAAGATCAATCACCCCCGAATAGAGCACGTCACGCTCGTGGGAGCACTCCGCAGACCATTCGATTATGCGGCGGTCGGGCGCAACGGCGTAAAAAGCCTGGAGCCAGGGATCAACCAGGCATGATTTCACCTCAGAAAGAGCGTTCCGGGCGATTTCCAGGGACTTGGAACTCTCGATTCCAATTCGGCTGAGAGTTGCGCTTGCACTTTGAGCCGAGGGGAGGACTCCCTTTTTGCCGAAATAAGCGAGGAACCGGTGAACGAGGGTCCCCCACACGTTCGGCTGGCAGGCGGCAGCGCCGGCGGCTGTGCCGCAGCCAGGATGGGCGCTGTCTTCGAGGGCGCCTGAGAGTCCGGGGTCAGGATATGCCTGCTCCGAGATGCGGACGGGCCCGAAGACCCCCAGGCTGGAGGGTGAGATAACAGTGAAAACCGGTTTTTCACGTTCGAATTCCGCCGGAGCCAATTCAGGCCGGCTGCTCTCGAGAGGGTGAGCCTCGCAGGCTCCGAAATCGGGTTCGATCTGAACAAAAAAACCATCCGCGCCGCGAGCGGACCTTTTCCATTCGCCTGTGCCAGCGTTTTCGGCTTCTTCAGGGCATGTGATACGGTCTATTGCGCAAAGCTCATCGATCCCATAATGTTTGCTGAGCCAGCCCAGGGGATTTTGCGCAGATGTTGAAAAAGAGCTTCCCTTCTTTTTTGCCAGACCGCTCATAACGAGTTTGCCGCGCGCGCGCGTAACCGCAACATAGAAAAGCCTTTTGGCTTCACCCAACTGCCGTCTGGAACGCAGTTTGGTCAGCCAGGCATAGAGCGGGTCCTTTTCTCCCATCAAACGGTCGGGTCTTGAGGCTAGAAGGTAATCTCCGGAATTGGGCGCCCGCTCGAGCATGTAGGGGGGCGGCTGGTCTTTTCTTCCCCCCTCCGGGTTCCAGTCCATGAACGGGATGAAAACCGCGTCGAATTCCAGCCCTTTGGCTCCATGAACGGTTGAAAGCACAGTGTTTGAAGAGGCGGAGTCCGGATCCACCGGTTCATAGGCCTTGTGCAGCAGTTGTTCAAGCCGCGCAAGCGTGCGGACCGGTTCGCCCTGTTCAGCTTCCCTGAGCATCTGTAGAAAACGGCGGCAGCAGTTTAGACCCCGGCTCCCCCACTTCGAAACCACCATGAGTGCTCCTCCGAGATCGAGCCAGGCGGATTCGACAACATCGGCCAGAGGTTCGTGCCCCACGTGCTGCCAGGCGCCGGTGAGGGCTTGCCTGAATGAGCTGACTTGCTCGTCCTGTTCTGAAAACTCGTGGATTTTATCTACCCAGAGAAGGGGTTGCTCGCGCGATATGGCAAGGATTCGGTCAAAATCAAGGCTAAACCAGGGACTGCGAAGCTGGGCCGCCCAGGCAAGGTTGTCGTGAGGCAGAACTATTCCCCGGCAAAGCTGCCACAGGTAGAACACTTCGGGTCTGTCCAGAAGCTTTAAACCCTCCTTGACCTGAACCGGGACCTTCTTTTGCCGGAGTGCTTCGAGGTACACCGGCAGATGGGTGCGCGAGAAAAGCAGGATCGCTGTCTGCGAGTCGCGGCCGTTTTCTCCGAGATGTTGGGCGATTCTTCCAGCCAGCCATTGAGCTTCTCTTATCCTTGCGTTCTCGCGGTCGGGCCACTCCATGAACAGGGCAAGCTCGACCGGGGCGGGGTTCGGGCGAACCGGCGAAGCCGGTGAGGGTTTTGCCGGGCTGAAGGGGACTTCGTCGAACTCGGGTTTGTGCTCAGCCATAACTGTGTTTTCGAAGACCCGATTGCACCAGTCGATAAGATGGGGCTGAGATCGGAAGTTTGTATCCAGCTCAAGAGGCTCGATGCTGACATTTGCTCCGCCCTCGATAGGCAACCCGAGCCTGGCGTCCAGGAACAGCTTCACTTCCGCTTTGCGGAAACCGTAAATGGACTGCTTCGGATCGCCAACCAGAAACAGGGTTCGCCCGGCTCCATCCGACCATCCGGCACACAGTTTCTGCAAAAGCTCCCACTGCTTGCGGCTTGTATCCTGGAACTCGTCCACCAGTATGTGCCGAATCTGCTGGTCAAGTATCAACTGAAGGTCGGAAGGGTCGGCAGAGTCAAAAAGGCGCAGAGCAGCCAACTCAAGGGCGGAATAATCGAGCACCTTTTTAGCGCGCCGCCGGGCGTCATAGATTTCAAGGATGGAATGCAACAGAACAACCAAGTCCCAGAGCGTATCAGGGTCCGTCACAGGAGCGTCGTGGGTGGGAAGCTGACGGACCTGATG
>JBKQTS010000231.1:0-29783 GCA_052143075.1 Syntrophobacteraceae bacterium
GCGCCAACCGAGGTCCCGTCAACCACCACAGAGGATACCTGGTAGCCGTTAGACGGAGTGATCGTAAAGGTCTGGCTAGCCCCGTAGTTTACCGAGACAGGAGCGGCAGGGGAAATCGTCCCATTGGGCCCGGCGGTAGGTGTAATTGTGAAAGGGTCTACTGCGAATGTCGCCGCGATGGTGTGGTTGGCTGTGACATTGGAAAAAGTGTAGGTGCTGACTGCGCCAACCGAGGTCCCGTCAACCACCACAGAGGATACCTGATAGCCGGTAGCCGGAGTGATCGCAAAGGTTTGGCTTCCCCCGGAGTTCACCGCGACGGAACCCGAAGGGGAGATCGACCCGTTCGAACCTGCAGATGCCGTGATGGTGTATTGAGTAGTTTGGGCTGAGAAAGTGGCCGAGATGGTATGGCTGGCCGCAATATTGGAAAACGTGTAGGTGCTGACTGCACCAACCGAGGTCCCGTCAACCACCACAGAGGATACCTGGTAGCCCGCGGAAGGTGTGATGGTAAAGGTTTGGTTTGTGCCCTGGCTCTGGAAAAAACTGCCGCTCGGCGCTATCGTTCCGCCCGCTCCGGCGGACGCAGTCAGTAAATCAATGACCAGTTCCGGCGAGTAGCCGCTCTGGTCGTTGTTGCTGTCATAGGCGGTCAGGGCAATGTAGTAGGTCGGCGAAGTCAGATTTTGCAGCGTAGCGCTCGTATTGTTGCCGGCGTTTACTGTGGTTGTGTAGTTCCCGGTCGATAGACCATAATACACGTCGTAGCCCGCAACTGTCGTACTCGCATCAGAGTTCCATTCGATAGTGGCCTGCTGGGCATAGGCTTGCTGCGCAAAAAGCGTCGAAACAAAAGCCAGGGCGAGAATGAAACTCAATCCCAAACAAGATGTCCTCTGTAAACTGATTTTTGCGAAGGTAAAGTAGCGTGACATATTGGTACCCTTGCCCATCGGCAGATATGGAAAGCTTTGGCGAGTCCGCTCTCAGCGGGCTTTCATGGCAAACCGGTCCGCCTCCCAACCTGCGGCCGCACCTCACCAGGCGGCCTATTTCCGGGACCGGTTGCGCTGTTCCTTGTCTTTCCTATGTTCTATGTTTGCTGGAAGGACTGTTCCGCGCCTGGAACAGTGCAAAAGCGATACCAATTACTGTCTAATAAGCGCTGACGCTGATTTTGAAGGTAGCGGCGATTGGGGATATCTCCCGGAAGCTTCGCAGAATGGCACCCGGCCTCACGACGCGAATTACCAATTACAGAAATGTAAGAAATCGTTGCCCATGCTCCTGTTTCAAACTACATTTTGATCTGTAGGCTTTTTCACACAGTACCGTAGGCACGAGACCTCAATCGGGAGGAAGTCTATGCTGTGGCTCACTTCTGCGGAAAACCCGGTCTAAAGAACCCGGGGTCTTTTCATTTTTTCTGCGATTTCACGCCCGGGGGGATAAAGGAGATTCGATTTTACTTCTGCTTTCCAATCGAATCTTGGAGCAAAAAGAGAATTTCGGTTTAAAATGGTCACTTTTGGGGGTATGATAATGTGGCTTGAAGCGCCCAAACTTGCCTATCGGCATATCTATACGGCATGCGGGTTTGATGGAATGCGGGAGAACAGAGCAGGCCTCGCGGGTATTCGAGCAGCCTTGCCGGTGGAATCCGGCTCCAACTGCGCTTCGCGACAGGCCGATGCACTGTGCCGGCTGAGCGCTTGGGCGCCGGGTCACTAGCGGATATCCCGCACACAAGCCCTACAGAAAACGGCCATGGCAAACACAATACAAGCAATGCCGAATCATCCGGAAGAACAAAAAATAACCGGCCTCATAGCCAGGAGCATGTCTCTTCGCCAGGAGAAGCGTCATGAAGAAGCTCTGAGGCTTCTCGACGAAGCAATCAGCATCGATCCCAAGTTTTTCCCGGTGCTCGTGGAAAAAGGAATTGTTCTGTTCGAATTAGCCCGATACGAAGAATCGATCGAATGCTTCGATCTTTTTTTGAAGCATATTAGTAACAGCCAAGTACGCGAGTTACGAGATAACTGTCTGAGGCATGCATTGGCAAGCTATGACCGAATTCTTGCGGAGAACCGTGCAAATGCAGAAGTGCTTCTCAAGCGAGGCGATATTCTGCAGCGCCTGAACCGTTATGACCATGCTGTGTATGCTTATAACCTGGCTTTGGAAATATACGTAGGCAATGTTGTAGACGTTTTAAACAAGCGTGGAAATTCGTTATTATGCCTCGATAAACCCGAAGACGCCCTTGAGAGTTATAATCGTGCCCTGGAACTGGCGCCGCGCAACGGGTCCTTATTATTTAACCGGGCCAATGTCCTGCAACAGCTTGCCCGCATGGATGAAGCCCTGGAAAGCTATGGGCAGGCATTGGCATACAAACCCGACTTAGCTGAAGCAAAGATGGAACAAAGTCATTGCTGGTTGGCCATGGGAGATTTTAAAAGGGGGTTTCAAGAGTATGAATCGAGGTGGGAATACCCTCAAATAAAAGCTGTCAAATTGAGATCATCCGAGCCCTTATGGCTCGGGAAAGAGAGTCTGGCCGGCAAAACTATTCTGCTCTGGGCTGAGCAAGGATTTGGGGACACGATTCAGTTTTTGCGCTATGTGCCGCTGGTAGCTCAAACTGCAGGGCTGACGATTCTTCGTGTGCCCTCCCCATTGCGGTCGTTGGCCGAGACACTCGATTGCCCCGTGTCGATTATCACCTTCGGAGACGCATTGCCTCCCCACGATCTCAATTGTCCATTGATGAGCCTGCCCCTGGCATTTGGCACTACGCTGGAATCTATCCCCTCGAATGTTCCATATTTGAGCGCAAAAGCCGATGAGGTTGAAAACTGGCGAAATCAGCTTGGACCGCGCACCAGGCTAAGGATTGGCCTTGTCTGGGCGGGCCGTAGGCACGAACCCGTCAACCAAACGCGCGACATGGGATTGGAACTCCTGGATCCCCTGACACGCCTTGACATAGAGATCGTAAGTCTGCAAAAGGAAATTCCCGACCAGGACAGACGGGTGATCGAGTCCATGCCGAAGATTGCTTCTTTGGGTGAAAAACTATCGGATTTCGCAGATACGGCTGCCCTGATTGAAAACCTTGACATGGTGATCGCCGTCGATTCGGCGGTTGCTCACCTCGCGGGAGCACAGGGAAAGCCAGTCTGGATTATGCTGAGACATTCCGGCGAGTGGCGCTGGCTTCTGGAGCGCAGTGACTCCCCCTGGTATCCCACCGCGCGGATTTTCCGCCAAAAAACCCCTGGCGACTGGGCTGGAGTGATCAGTGATATAACGCGACAGTTGCAGGCTTTGATGGTTCATCGCAAAGATGACAACCCGTAGCACACCTTACGATTTGAAACCAGATTCACCTGCCACCATGTTGTGGCCGGCCTGAATCATAAATGGGCCAGTTGGGCGGTCAGGTAACTTTGCATCTGGTCCATCTGGGCCACAACGACGTCCATGTTCTCAAACTCCGTCTGGAGAGTTGCCATCTGCTGGTTGATATTTGCCTGCATGGTGCTCACTTGCTTATTGAGCCCGGTGATGCTGTTTTGCAGTCCGGTTGTCTGGGCGGCAACCGTCCCGTTTGCGGAGGTAAATCCACTCACGAGGCCGCTGATAAGACTTGCGATTCCGCGGTTCACCGTGATAGTCGCGCTTGTCTGCGCCGTGGTCCCGGTGTAGCTGACCTCAAGGCCGTTGGCTTTGTTCGCGGCGTTATCAAGCGTCAGGACATTTCCTACGCCGGTCGCATCGTCACCGTTAATTGTGCCTGCGATGTTTTGACCTGTGCCCGGAGGCGTAGTGATCTCGAGGATATACTGACCCGATTGGGTGCTGCTGCTATTGTAGACATATTGAAACTGGCTGTCGCTGGAAGTGCCGGAATCTGAAAGAAGATTAGCCACGCCTGAGAAGTTGCTCGACAGCGCCTGCTCGAACGTGGTCGTATTCAGACTGAGCTGACCATTAGCGCCTGCCGTTATCCCGATATCGGCGAGATAGTCCATACTCCCGGTACCGACCTGGTCCGTTATCGTGGATTGAAGTTGTGATTTTATCGATTCCAGGGTGTTATCGCCGAAAAGCGGCCCGCCTGTTGTATTTGAAGAGGCAGTGTAGGTATTTTGGGTATTGATGTATGACATGACGGTGTTATAGGCGTTAATCCAGGTGTTAACGTTGTTTTCGATTGCCTGCGTATCGGGGCTGACGTTGACCGTCAAGGTCGTATTCGGGTCCGATCCGAGCAGATTGAGCGTAACCCCCGCGATTGCGTTTGCAACGGTATTGGTCGAGCTTGTTATGCTCATGCCGTCTACCGAGAAAGCGGCGTCTGCACCCTTCTGCAAGACCTGCCCGAAAGATCCAAAACTCAGTTGTGAACCGGAATCTGCAACTGAAGTCGTCAGATTAACGGAGAGATCGCTCTTCCCGGTAGCATTGTCGATTACCTGAATTTGCCCGTTTGAAGTAACACTCGCCGTGACGTTGCCAAAGAGGCTCTGAATCTGATTAAGGAGGTCCCCGACCGTACAGACCTCGCCCGTCGTCGGGCTTTGGGCTATATCGAAACTGGTTGCCGCCACTGAAGTCCCGTTATGAGTCGTTCCGGAAATGGTAATCTTGTCTCCGGATGTGTAGTTGTTGTATCCATAAATGCTCGTGATGTCCGTAGAAGCAGTGATGGGAGTCGAACCGTCTGTTGTATTGGCGACAGTTCCGGTAACTTCGCTCTCATCAACCCCGTTTCCCTGGATCAGGCCAAGGGCTTGCAGCACGTTGTTCTGGTCAGTGTAGTTACCGTCGGTCATGCCCGCAATGGCAAGGCGATAGGTAGTCTGAGATCCGCTGGTCGACGAAACGATGGAAGCGGAAATGCCGGCCGCTTTCAGATTGGTCTGTATCGTCGACAGGCTGTCGGTCAAGTCGATGGTGGCGCTTATTCCGTTTATGGTTACAGTTCCGGAAAGGTCATTGTTTTCATTTCCGAGCATGGCTTCGACAGAGGTGGAAGTGCTCCCGAAAGCATCGCTTTCAGCCCCTCCGGTTATCGGGTTCTTAATACTTGTCTCAGTTGTGTTGAACCCAAGGCTGCCGAGCGTATCCGAAGTAGAACCATTCAGCAGGCTGATGCCGGTAGCTCCCGTATTATCGCTGGTGAGCACCAACCGGTAGCTGGTCGAAGAGGTCTGAAAGATGCTGGCCGTCACGCCGGAAGCCTGAGTACCGGTATTTGCATTGTTGATATTAGACTCTAAATCCCGAAGCGTATCGGTTGCAGCAACCTGAACGGCGTGACCATTTACCAGGATGGTCCCTGAAAGACCGAGAGCGGCGGTTTGTGAGGAAAACGATCCCGAGGCTAGTTTCTCCGATTGCGCAACGTTGTTGATAACTACGTTATAGCTGCCGTTGCTCGCCGAAGAGGAGGCGGAGGCGGAGAGCAGCGATGAGGCGCTCACGCTTGAAGAAGATGCAACGGTGGCGCTGTAGAGGTTCAGACCTGTACCGCTTGTCGTCAGAGCATTCGAGGCAGCTTGGAGTGTGCTCAGGTCGCCGTCAAAGGTTTGCCAGGCGGAGACTTCGTTGTTGCAGGTTGTTATTTGATTAGTGTAGGGCGTAAGACCTTTTTCTGAGACCGCTTGCAACTGGGTCAGCATACCCTGCCAGTCGATGTTGGTTCCCATGCCGGTAAGGCCCAACTCACTCAATGTGGACGATGAGGATCCTGTAGAAGACACTGAAGACACTGCGTTCTCCTTTGAGGTGGTGTAGTCGCGGAGAGTCACCGCTTCCACCGTCTTGTTGACGGCCTCGATACGTAACCGTTTCTAAAATGAGTCCATGCGGAATTGAAATCGGTAAAATTGGGGCAAAACTGAAGCAAAAAATAGTCTGCTCTTTGTAAGATTTTGGAGTGCGGATGATTGCTGCAGCGAGGGGCTTATCGCACGGGGCCGTTCAGGCGTTACATGCCGGTCAGTTTCTGATACGCGAGGTTGATCTGTTTGCACTTTTCTTCGGCGAGTTTTAGAAATTCGGGGGGGAGATTGGCAAAGTTATCGGGATGATACTGCTTGATGGCGCCCAGGTAGGCTCTGCGGATCTGGTCCATTGTTGCGTTTGCGGGCAGACGAAGTATATCGGGGCCGTTTCCGGTTTGACTTCTCGCCGAAGGTTGATCTGAAGAAGGTTCCTTGTTGAGTTTCAACAAAAACTCTCTCGATTTCTCCTGTGCCTCTTCAGAGATTTGTACCGTATCCCCGGACGGATAACCGGGCTGGCTCCGAGGTCTGTAATAGACGTTGGTATTGGTCGAGTAGGCTTCGGCAATTCTTGCGAATCGAACAGGCTCCGACATCTTACACCCTGAATCAAAAACAGGTCACGCGTAAAAGATCAATCGGCCTATCACCACTTTCCAGGCAACCCGGCCGCCTCTTACGAGACCCGTAGGCTTTCCGTCCCCGGCTCACGCCGGGTTTGGCTTTTTCAGGGATGGCAGGGATTTTACTGGTGCTGAGTTAATTTGTCAACAGCATATTTCATCTTTTTGCCTGCCGCGCAAAGGATAAATCTCGACGCTCCGCGAGGTATTCTATAAATAAACAAAGTGTTGCCGATAAGTGATAAATGTGCTTTCAGGTCTGTGCTCATACATCCCTTTACATAACTTTACCTGCATTAACTAATATTAACTCGACCCTGATCCTGATTTCTTGTATTTATCCATTATCAACCATCATCAAATCATGAGGAGAGGTAATATGAAAAGAATATTAACGGGATTTACCGTAACTTTGGTGGCGGCAGTGTGGATGACCGGGTCATGGTTCTTCTTCAACTCTATCGCAGTAGGGGCTCAGGGGTCGGCTACTGCGTCCGCTGCGGACGTCAGCAAGGCCGGTTCAAAAGATGAATCTATGGCTGCAGGGCATTGCGACGAGCATTGGAAGGGTCATCACGGGCATCACCATCTTTGGAAAAAGCTCAATTTGACTGACGCGCAAAAGAAAGAGATGTTTTCCATCAGGCTCGAAGAGCGCGCAAAAATGAAACCACTTGTTGAAAAACTTAAGGCGGGGCGCGATGAGCTCCACGCTCTCCCAAAGGGTCAATTTGACGAGGCGAAGGTTCGGGCCGTCGCTAAGGGACAAGCGGATACGATAGCCGATATGATAGTGGCGAAAGAGCGGATGAAATCCAGACTATTTGCGGTCCTGACTCCGGAACAGCGCACCAAAGTTGAGCAAATGTGTGAAAAATGGAAAGCTCGGCACGGGAAAAAACACGAGCAAAAGGACTAACCGGTCTTCATCCGGAAATACCGGATGAGATACTTGCAGTGTATACGATAATCGGGGGCTGCCCAAGTGGTATCTAAGGGGCGGCCCTTCTTCCCACTAACCCGAAACCCTGACTAAAAACAGCATAAAATCTGTGCAAAGTGCGCTGAAGGGCTACAGTCACGCTGCCCTTATTGCCGGAAGATCGATCGTAACGCTGAGCCCCCCTCCAGGGGCGTTTGCCGCCCGCACTTGACCGCCATGCAGTATGACTGCACGCTCCGTGATAGCCAGGCCCAATCCTGTTCCCCCCTGCTTTCTGTCGCGAGCATCCCCCACCCGGTAAAAGGGGGAAAAAAGATCTGCCAGCGACTCTTCCGGCACCCCGGGCCCTTTATCGCGCACTTCGATCACCGCGCGCAAAGAGTCTCCCTGCATCCTGCAGCGCAGCGCAACCAATACTTCGGTGTTTTCCGCTGTGTGCCGGACTCCATTGCGCAGGACGTTTTCGACAGCGCTGCGCAGCAATTCCCTGGTTCCCGGTACGAAACAATTCTCAGTCGAGACGGTTCGAACCTTACAATTACGTCCTCGAGCTTCAAAGTCGGCGTCAGTCACCAATTCTTCTATTAACTCAGCCATATCGACAGGCACTCTGTCCACTTCCTCTGCACCGCTCTCAAGACGGGCCAGCATGAGCAATTTGCCAATAAGTGCATTAAGCCTCTCAGCTTCCAGCTCGATTCGTTCCAACGCTTTGATTGCATCCTGCCCTTCGCTCCTGCGCGCAATCTCCAGGGCAAGGGTCAGCCGTGTGAGCGGCGAACGAAACTCGTGAGAGATATCTCGAAGGAGGCGTTTCTGCGAGCCAATCAAGGATTCGATACGCTCGGCCATAAGGTCGAAATCTCTCCCGAGTTCGGCAATTTCATCACGCCGCCTGCCCAAAACGGCGCCGACACGAACTTTGAGGTCTCCGTCGGCCAGATGTCTTGCCGCCGCCCCAAGCTTGCTGATTGGCAGCGCAATGTACCGTGCAAGCCAGTAACATACCCCTCCGGCAGTAATGAAGATGATGATCAGGTTTAATGCTGGAAAGCTGTACTCACGCGTGAGAAAATGCCTGGCGGGAAGTCCGGCAATCAGGGTATATTGCTTGCCGCTCGGCCCTGTGAGCCGCTGAGCCACAAAAATCGACTCGCCGGATCTCTTGAAATCCAACCCCTCACGAGGTACATGTGAAGATAATTCCCTGACCTCCTCAGGCATCGGCAATCCGCTTAGCTGCACGTTCTGCTCATCGAATATAAAAAACTGGATGTGAACTGCCCTTTCGAGTTCATTCAGGTAGTCGCAAAGGGCGGTTTTCCCGTTAAGTTCGTAGATTTCAACCGCAGTCTGGCCGGAGAGTCTTACCATATTCCCCGCAACACTGATCCAGTGACCGGTGTACGAGCCCGATTGCACTTTAAGGTGGCCTTCGGTGGGCGGGCGTACAAGAAATCTCAACCAGGGCACGGCGAAAAAAGGATGTACCTCCGTAACCACAGCCGACAAAAAAGAGGCAAAGCTAATGAGCGCCATTGCCACCCAGAACCAGAGGAAGATTTTTATGAAAAGGCTTCGCATTGAAATTTCCCGCGACATCGGATGGATCACTGCTGCTAAATCGTTTCCATCCGGAAAGTGCCCTTTTCCGCCCTGGCGGCGTCAATCTTCGGGTTTTCTTGTGCGGCGCACATAGGTACGCCTCCGCGCAACCCCTCGATTTCCTTGCACCTTTCGGTGCGGCGCTCGGCAATCTGGAAATGGCGGGGCACCAAACTGTACGCGCCAGGACGAAAAATGCCTCCTTTCCGACTCGGAAACTGCAAGTGTCGCATCCGGGGTTTTCGGATGGACACTAAATCGTGTTCTTGTCCGGCTGAGTAGGGTTAACATAGATATATCCGGCCCCTCGCACTGTTTTGATCCTCTCAATTTCACCTAATTTATGTCCCAGTTTCTTTCGCAGGCTGCTCAGGTGTACATCCACACTGCGGTCGTAGGCGGTGAGATTACGGCCCAGAACGCCCTCAGCCAATTGTTCGCGCGTTACCACGTGACCGGCTGCCCTGAGCAGCATCTCCAGAAAACCGAACTCAACGGAAGTCAACTCGATCCGCTCGCCTTCGCGATTAACAACACGTGTCCCGGTATCGAGTTCGATATCGCCAACAGAGATTTTTTCGGGCATGGAAACGGTGGCATATTTGTCGTTTCGATCTTTGGTCCGGCGGAGAATAGCTCTGGCACGCGCAATAAGCTCGCGCGGGTTGAATGGCTTAGGCAGGTAGTCGTCTGCTCCCATTTCAAGCCCAACGATGCGGTCCACTTCTTCATCACGAGCCGTCAACATAAGGACAGGCGTATCCGATTGAGCGCGCAAATGCTGCAGGACCTCGAAACCATTCATACCGGGAAGCATTATATCGAGTATGATCAGGTCGTATTTGTCCGCTCCGGATACGGCTAGATGCAATCCCTGTTCGCCGTCGTAAACCGATGTGATCTCGAATCCTTCATGTTTGAGATACTCGGTCAACAATTCACATAACTCAGTATCATCATCTATCACTAAAATGTGGTTCATAGGACATCCCCCGTTAAGCTTTCACGTATTCCGGCGCAAACAACTTTATTTTAGCAGAAGTTGCCGTGAGTATGGCTAAATCCTTTGAAAAGAAATGTTAAGCAGGCAACCCGGGCTCAACGAAATTTTATAAAGATATAAGTCCCGGTTGCGTACTTTTTGTCTTTAGGTTGTGGCCCGCGGCTGCGCTACGACCTCTGCAGTGCAAACTCAAGCTTCGAGTCTTGCATCGAGGACCCTTCGGACCATCTGCGACAAATCCTTTATGCCAAAGGGCTTGAGGATAAGTTCGACACCAAGCTCCATGGCGGTGTTCTCGGTCAACTTCTCTGCGAACCTCGAACATAGAATGGCGGGAATGTTCGATCTAATACTGCGGATTTCTCTGATAAGATCAATCCCGGTCAGCCCGGGCATAGTGTAATCGGTAATGAGCAAATCGAACTGATCGCTTCCGGAGCTAAAGATTTCCAATGCATGCTGACCGTCCCCTGCAGTAGTGACCTGGTACCCGAGCTGCCCGAGCACCTGGATGCTCATTTCCAAAAGCATCTGTTCATCATCTGCCATCAATATCTTCTCTGTACCGGTGGGCAGATCCTGAACCGGGTCTTCCGGCACTACAGCCACCCCCTCCTGTGTTGGGATGTAAATGCTGAAGGTGCTTCCCTTTCCCGGCATGCTTTGGACTGAAATAGCCCCCCTGGGCGGGTGGACTGTGGGGGTTAATGAATGACGCGGGCAAACGTGGGCCAGCTATGCTCGAATCGAGTAATTCTTCATCTTTTTGTGATGCGAATCGGCGAAAGTCTCAGCGATCTTAAAACTGAAAAGGAAAGAAATCAGTTTTTTGAATGGCACAATGACCTTAAAGCCTTTACCTTTGAACACATGGCAGCACTCAGGACACCAGCTATCTGCATATCTTCTCAGCCATTGTTTCGGCCAGCTTCATCACGTTATCATGGGCTTCGACTGCCCCCGCTTCTCGAACCCCGCAAGCCCGAATGAGATGGCTCTCGGTAAATCCATACCATTTAAAGAAGTAGTCGTATCTTCCGAAAATATCGGCAAACCTTTCCTGGTCCGGATTTCCCTGAGTCAGAATGAAAACCAGCTTTTTGCCCCCTGATAAACGAGAGGCCTTGGGATTGGTGAGGTAGTCAGATCCCAGATAGGAGTAAGAACGGTCTATAAAGCCCTTCAGTTGGCTGGACAAATCCCCATAGTAGACTGGCGAAGCCAGAACGAGAACATCCGTCTCACGAACGGCATCCAAAACTCCGGTCAGATCGTCTTCAAGAGCACAGTTATCGAGTTTGGTCTTACACGCCATACAGGCCTGACAGCCACGATATTCCAGCTTATTCAGGGCGAAAGCCTGAACCTCCGCGCCCAGCTTTTCAGCCGTGGTGCAGAAACGGTTTGCGATAGCGGCACTATTTCCCTTTGCCCGTGGACTTCCCCGCAAACAGACAACCTTCATTTCACTCTCCCTTAGTCTGATGGCAGTCCATTGATCCTTTGCCGAGTCAATAATAGCGGCGGAAGGGTTTTCGGTCAATGAGAGGGTGATGCGAAACTTGAGCATATCCTGTGATGATCGCCAAAATTAGATAAGTTATTCCCATCAAAGAAAATTACTTTGACAGCAAGGTCCGGGCGTTTTATAAGTTGCGCTCTTTGCCAATTCACTTCCCCTGTTGGATAGACGCGAACGCTTGGCCGAAAGCTCCTCCTCCAACCAGACAAAAGTGGAAAACTGCATCCTCACAAGGAGACGTATTGAAGATCGGCGGGCTGGTCAATGAGACACGTGTGTCCAGGGAAACTATCCATTACTGCGTGCGCGAGGGCCTTCTGCCCCGGCCGCGGAGGCCGGGGAAAAACGTAGCCGGCTACAATGAAAGCTACGTGGGGCGAATTCGCCTTATCAAAGAACTTCAAGACCAAAGCTTTCTTCGGCAAGATCATCGTGGACATGGACAGGATCGGATTGGGACCCCGACAAGGTTTCGACCCTGAGGCGCTGAAATACTGCCGCAGTTTATAAGGAATGCTGGTGCGGAACTTCTTTTTCGTAAGCCTCTTTGCAATTTTAATCTCCAACCCCATCGGACGCCCAATAAGTCCGGGAACAACAGGTATGGGTTATCTAGAGAAAGGAGAGCAAAGCTATGAGGTATTGTAGAGGATTCACCGGTCTTTTGTTTGTCGCGATAATGGGTCTGGTGTTGGCCGGGCCTGCCGTCTACGGTATTGCGGAGGCGAAGGAAGTGGCGATTGGGTTTTCGGGTCCCCTCAGCGGCGTGGGCGCGGAATACGGTCAGGACTGCGCGAACGGATTGGACATGGCCGTCAATGACATCAACGCGGCCGGGGGGATTACTGTTGGCGGGGAGAAGTACACCTTGAAACTGGTCAAGCTCGATGACAGGATCGACCCGACGGAGGCGGTCAACAACTGCCGGAGGCTGCAGGACCAGGACAAGACCCCGGCGATATTCAACCCTGTGTTCAATACCATTGCCGCCATGGCCAAAATTAACGAGGAAAAGGACCATGAGTTCCTGGTTATGGGTTATACCAGCACGCCCAAGATGATCCAGCTCGGGAACAAACTGCTGGCCGGCATTCCCCCGCCATTCACCGTATATTTAAGGCTTTTTGCCGATCAGGCGATGAAATGGGGGTTTCGCAAGGCTGCTATGGTTGTGACGCTTGGGGCCTACGGCGATGAGTGGCGACACAGCTTCAAAGAATATTGGGAATCCAAGGGGGGACAGATCACCGAGGACAAACCTGCTAATTACTACACAGAGACCGACTTTTCGGCTCAGTTGACCGCAGCCATCGCGTCCAAGCCGGATGTAATGCTCATCGGGGGACCTTCCGCACCCACGGCTTTGGTCATCGAACAGGCCCGCAACCTGGGGTACAAAGGGGGATTCATCTTGGTCGACCAGGCCAAGGCCGATTACATCGCCAATATTCTCAAAGGCACCGAACTCATGAACGGCACGATTGGAGTGGGGGTTGTTGCCCAGCTCCCTTATGCCGCGATGGTCCCTTTTGACAAGAAATATACGGAACTTTACAAACGTATGCAGACGTGGGAAGTGAGCTTGAACTATACCGCCATGCACGCCCTGGCGCGGGCCATGGTTGCGGCTGGAACGGTTTCAGATCCTGTGGCAATTCGTGCGGCCCTGCCGAAAGCCTTCCCTCTTCTCGGGGACAAATTCCCTGTGGAGTTCTTCGGAATCACGCCGGCGGGGCGCATGGAACTCGCTGCATCCGTGATGTACATCAAGGATGGAAAATACAGTCCGGCGCAATTGTGGTACTGGTGGTTCAAGACCGAGGAAGAATTCAACCTTTTCAAAAAGGAGCACCCGGCGCCCGGGAACGTGACCATGAATTTTCTCAAATTCGAGCATGAAGAGTAAAGGGGAACGCATCCCCGGGTTATTGCAAGGCTTGAATCTTTTCCCGGCCGATTGCAAGCGGAAAGACAGCGGGCAATCAATTAAGTTGTGACGCCGGCTAAATCGGCGCGCTTTGGTCATGATTCTTTTCGCTGGAATGACATCTCCCGCCCAACGATGTTTTCTACTTCTCGTTGGGCGGTTTAGGGACGAAAACCCATGCAGCTTTTTTTGCAACAGGTATTTAACGGCGTTATGATAGGCAGCACCTATGCCATTGTGGCGTTGGGGCTTACCCTGGTCTTCGGCATCCTCAACATCCCCAATTTCGCCCATGGCCATCTCTACATGCTGGGCGCATATATCTGTTTCTTTCTGATGAACCAGTACGGATTCGGATACTGGATATCTTTGGTCTTCTCTGTGGTGATCATGGCCATGATCGGCATGGTGGTCGAAAGGCTAGTTTATCGCCCTTTGCAGGATCGGCCGCATATGAATTCATTTATCTCCGCAATCGGCGCCCTCGTAATTCTGGAAAATGGCGTGATCGCAATTTGGGGTCCACAGGGGCGCCGAATCCCGAATCCTTACCCTGGCATCGTGGATTTGTTGGGAATTACCATGAGCAACCAGCGGCTCCTCGTCATCCTGTCAGCGATCGCCCTGATTATCCTGCTCCAGATTTTCATCAAGAAAACTACAGCGGGCATGACCATTGAAGCCGTTGCCCAGAACCGCGAAGGGGCCACGCTCGTCGGGATCAACGTGAACCGCGTCTCATCCCTCACCTTCGCCATTTCTACGGCAACGGCAGCGGCGGCAGCCTGCCTGGTGGCCCCTATCTTCATGATTTCTCCTACCATGGGCGCTTTTTTGGGAATGAAGGCCTTTGTCATCGTAATCCTGGGAGGGCTGGGCAGTATACCGGGCGCGATAATGGGGGGATACATCCTTGGGCTCCTGGAAGCGCTCGGGGGAGGTTATCTGTCCGCTGCCTACAAAGATGTCTATGCATTCGGGGCTTTGATCCTGATCCTGGCCATGAGGCCCACCGGGTTGTTCGGTAGAGAGGTTAACTGATGGCAGTCAAAGGATTTTTACGCGAGAAGTCGCTCTATCTGCTTCTGGTGGCGTTTGCGCTGGCTCTCCCATTTCTCATTACCAACCGCTATGTATTCCAGATCGTGATCATGGGATGTCTTTTCTCCATTTGCACACTCAGCATGAACTTGATCCTGGGCTATACCGGGCAGGTCTCGCTGGCGCACGCCGGTTTTTTCGGAATTGGGTCCTACGTTGTGGCCCTCATGACGAAAGAAGGCGTCTCCTTCTGGCTGGCGCTTCCACTGGCATCCCTCCTTGCTGCGGCAACAGGCCTTCTAATCGGGCTGCCCACTCTTCGCACGCGTGGTTCGTATTTCGCCATTGCTACGCTTTGCTTTGGAGTCATTATCTCTGTTGTGGCCGGGAACTGGATTGAAGTCACGGGGGGATATAGCGGCGTCGTGGGAATTCCTTTGCCGTCCCCTATTTCCTTTCCCTGGATCGGGTCGATAAGTTTTCACACTATGGTGGCGCAGTATTACCTGGTTTTGGCCTTTTTGCTCCTCACTCTTTTGATTATGCACCGGTTGGTCTATTCCCTTTTGGGACTGAGCTTCATGGCCATTCGGAACAATGAAATCCTTGCTGAGGCGGTCGGGGTGAACACGTTTGCGGGGAAACTCCTCTCCTTTGTGGTGGCCAACTTTTTCGCCGGCATGGCCGGCGGAATTTATGCCAGTCTTATTGGCAGCATAAGTCCCAGCACGGCTTCCATCGACCTGACCTTTAACTGGCTCATATACCTTCTCCTGGGCGGGGCAGCGACTCTGGCCGGACCAATTATCGGAGCCTTCGTCATCCCGGTTATCCTGGACCAACTGCAGTTTCTTCAAGGTTACCGTATGATTATTTTTGGCCTCCTATTGATACTGGTAGTCATCTATTTTCCTCGAGGGATCATGGGCGCGGTCAGTAATTTGTCACGAAGGGCGCGTGCCTGTTATGAGAGGTGGAAAGGAGTGAAACGTGCTCCTGCAGGTTAAGAATCTCACCAAGCATTTCGCCGGCTTGGCGGCTTTAACCGCTGTGTCTTTCGAGGTCCGGGAGGGCGAGATACTCACGATTGTGGGACCCAACGGGGCCGGAAAGTCAGTTCTTTTCGGACTGATCAGCGGTTTGCTCAGGGCCACTTCCGGGCGGATTTTTCTTCAGGGCGAGGAGATTACCGGCCTTGAGCCATACCTGAGAGCCCGCAAAGGCATCGCCCGTACTTTTCAGACCACTGCGCTGTTTGACCAGCTTCGCGTGGTGGACAATCTTGCGCTTGGTTACCGATTGCGAACCAAGAGCGGTTTTTGGTCCACCCTCCTTCATAACCCCGGGTGGAATAAAGACAAGACCAAGACCACGGAGCGGGTGGCGGAGACCTTGGACTTCATAGGGCTCACGGAAAAAGCATTTCATCCGGTCTCCGTACTTTCCCAACTCGAGCAAAGGCGACTGTCCCTCGGGATGGCCCTCATCAGTGAACCTCAGATAATCCTGTTGGATGAGCCCACCGGTGGTCTAATTTCGGAAGAAACGGAATTAATTACCGGCCTGATCAGGAAAATTCATCAGACCTATGGAATCACAGTCTGCCTTATCGAGCACAAGATGCGCATGGTAATGGGCCTGGCCGACCGAATCATTGTTTTGAATTTCGGGAGAGTGATCGCTGAGGGGGCTCCCGTGGACATCGGCAACAATCCTGAGGTTATTGAGGCATATCTGGGAGAAAAGTACGTTGCTTAAACTTAACAATGTTTCCACTTTCATTGGCGAATTTCAGGCGGTCCGGGAAATCTCTCTGGAGATTCCCCAAGGTGATTTTGTCACCCTTTTGGGTAGCAACGGCGCCGGCAAGACCACTCTCTTGAGGACCATTGCAGGGGCGCTGAAGCCGTCCCAAGGGAGCATCGAGTTTAAGGGCAGGCGTATTGACGGAATACCGGCAAACAAAATCGTCTCTAAAGGTATCTGTCTTTGTCCGGAAGGGCGTCAACTTTTTCCGCAGCTTTCAGTATTCAAGAATCTGATTCTGGGCGCGTACACGCGCCGGGGGGACCGCAAAGGCGTCCAGCAATCTCTGGAACAGGTTTATGACCTGTTTCCCATTCTGGAGGAGCGGAAAAATCAACTGGCCGGCACTTTCAGCGGCGGGGAACAGCAGATGCTCGCCATCGCCCGCGCCCTTATGTCCAAACCGGACATGTTGTTACTCGATGAACCTTCCATAGGATTGGCGCCGCTTGTGGTCCGCCATATCATCGGGGAAGTCCTCAAAGCCATCCATGAAGCGGGGACAACAATATTCCTGTCGGAGCAAAATGCCAATATGGCGTTGATGATCAGCCGCCGGGGTTATGTACTGGAAACCGGAAGGATTGTGCTGGAAGGACCGAGTGACCAGCTTATGCACGACGATAGGGTAAGAAAGGCATATATCGGGACCTGAGTTCGCTTCGTCCATTGGCCGATTTGATACATCCAAAACACCCCCAAAATAAAAAATGTCCCCCTTTTTATATGCGATTACTCCCCTATCCAGAAATCTTGAGAGCCAAAAAACCTCAACGCAGCCGGATCATTTCCCTTCTGCTCGCTCACCTGGTCAGGATTTTCACCTTGGGCAAGGAGGGTGAACTTTCGCAACCCCTGGGCAGGAAGCGATTTTGAAGAGGGCTGGCTCGGATCAGACGATGGTATAACCAAGACGTAGGAAAGGCTGCATTAGCTACTTATAACCCCCACCTACTCCTCCCCACCTCTCCTATCGGCACCTTAAACCGCAAAAACCTAACTTCGATCCCGTAAAAGCCCGGTCATCTTTTCAAGGTGAACTTATTTTACCTTGCGGTTTGATCGACATTCTTTCTTGCGGGTTTTGTTTGGGATATCGTATGATCGACGGATACTCGGCATTCCAGGAGCTTTTTCGGGTGGAATCTGACCCAGATGTGATTAGGCATCCATTGGCGACCACGTTTGCCTAAAAATTACGCTCTATTCGCATCAACTCTATG
This sequence comes from Syntrophobacteraceae bacterium, assembly GCA_052143075.1. GTDB lineage: Bacteria > Desulfobacterota > Syntrophobacteria > Syntrophobacterales > Syntrophobacteraceae > SbD1. The sequence goes on from JBKQTS010000231.1 coordinate 17,495, forward strand.
AAGAGGAAGTTTGCTTATGGAACATGTTGCATGCGACGTTCTGGTGTTGGGCAGCGGGGCCGCAGGCCTCAGGGCTTCCATATCAGCACGGGAAGCGGGGCTTAATGTTCTTGTGCTCTCCAAGGGAGGGCCCGGAAAATCCACCTGTACTTGGTTCAGTGCCGGCGTGATGGGCGGTGCTGACAGTTCGGGAGCGCTCGCACAGCTCGAGGCCACTCTGCAGGCAGGCCGTGGAATAAATCAGTCGGGTCTTGCCGAAATTCTCTGTGAAGAGGCCCCAGAGAGGCTGGATGAACTTATGAGCTGGGGAATCCAGGCTGAAGTCCGTCATGGATTCCTATTCGCCAAAGGCCGCCCTCCTTTTATGGGCGAAGAAATAGTGAACTGTCTGATCAGGAAAAACAGAGAGTTGGGGACGCGGTTTATGGGAAACGTGACGGCCACCGGCCTGGTGATAGAAAATGGGGTGGCGGGCCTTATGGGCTTTGCACGGCAATCTTGTGAGCTTATCGCGTTCAGTGCCGGAGCAGTGGTGCTGGCAACCGGCGGGGCTGCCGCACTCTACCTTCGCCACGACAACCCACGACGGATGCTAGGGGACGGCTGGACATTGGCGATTGAGTCCGGAGCGGCCCTCCAGGATGTTGAATTCGTGCAGTTTTATCCCTTATGCTTGGCCGAACCCGGACACACGCCCCTGGTTCTTCCGGGAGAACTCGAGAACAATAGTCGGCTTGTAAATGAGTCCGGCGAGGATATACACAACAAATACGGAATAGATGAACGCCCCGCTGTGCTTAAGGCCCGGGACCGCCTCTCACAAGCGCTTTTTCAAGAAATTTATCGAAACGGCCAGGGGATTTTTATGGATATACGGGATGTTACCGAGGCCCAATGGCAGGGCGATCCCTTCTCCGCCTCCTTGCGGCATATACTTGTTGATCGTCTCGGAGGGGCCAGTCGTCCGCTTCGCGTAGCCCCGGCAGCACACTATACAATGGGTGGAGTAAAAATCGACGGCAAGGGGGCCACCTCTGTTCCGGGACTTTTCGCTGCCGGAGAGGTGACAGGTGGGCTGCACGGCGCCAACCGGAGGGGAGGCAATGCGCTCAGCGAAACCTTGGTATTCGGAGCAAGGGCCGGTAATTCGGCGGCCGACTGGGCTAGGAGAAGCGGGGTAGAAGAGCGACGATCTGTCTTGAGGCGGCTCGATGAAAGGTTCCGGGTCTTTGAGAGCCCCGGCTGTGACGAAACCGGTCTTCTTGACAGAATCCGCAAAATTATGTGGGAAGATGGGGGAATAGTGAGAAACGAGGCAGGGCTTTCGCGAGCTTTGGGCAGTATGCGGGACATAGCGGACAGCTTCTCATTTTCCGGGCAGGGAAGCAAAGAAACACTTACCACGGCACAAATGAGAGCGATTGAGATGCGTTCGGCTGCAAAAGCGGCCTGCCTTATTCTAGAAGCAGCGATAAGAAGGGTCGAGAGCCGGGGCTCGCATTGCAGGGATGATTACCCGAAACAAAACGATCAGCAATGGATGGGACACCTCCAGGTTAGAACGGCCCCGGACGGAGATCTGTGGGAGTTCATTTCTGACTGAGACCTGATCAATCCAACATCATTTTCTCACTTCCGTATTTCCTGGTTCGAGAATCCGGGCACCATTGAGCAAGGCTTTCCGGGTTGTCACAGATTGTCTACGGACTGATGGCCTAGGCCACTGCCGCCGCAGCCGCCGATGGGGTGCCGCTGACCGAAACCGACTGCAAGGAAATGCTTGAGTTGATCCGCCACTTTGACTCGATAAAAACCTCGATGATGGTGGATTTTGAGCACCAACGCCCATTGGAGCTGGAAGAAATCTGTGGTTCGGTGCTGTCCCGGTCGCAACAGTTGCGGCGCGATGCGCGCTACACCTTTACCATCTGCCAATTGTTACGGTTAGCCTCCTCCCGCATTCACTGCTCAATGCGATTACTCGAACTATACCTGATGCAACTATCCTTCGACTGGTCCAGGTGGACTTTGATCGCTTCCTCGACCGCATCGGGGTCACCATCTTCGATGGCTGCCAGAATGGCTTTGTGGCCCGCTATCGCCTTCACCACCGTGTCTTCGGAAAAAATACTCTTGGCACGGTATCGCAACATGTGTCTTCTCAATGTCTGAGCCAGTTCGAGAAGTCGGTCGCTTCCGCTGCATCGGGCTATCACTTCATGAAAAGCCGCATCTATCTCCACGAAATCGCTGTACTGCTCTTTTTCAAGCAACTGCTCGGCCCGGATCATATTTTTCTTGAGGTCTTTAACCAGTTTCTTGTGGGCCTTCTGGAGTGCCCATCGCACCGCAAGCGCCTCTATAACCAGACGGATAGCGCAGATCTCCTCAACTTCCTCTTCACGAATCGAACGGACCACGTAGCCGACCCTGGGGATGGAATCTATCAGTCCTTCCCGTTCAAGGCTATGGAAGGCTTCCCTGATGGGAGTTCTCGAGGTGCCGACCTCTGAAGCTATTTTCATCTCGACCAAACGCTCACCGGGTGCAATTTCGCCGCTCAGGATCCTCTCCCGGACATAGCCATAGACTTTTTCGCGGATGGTGGTACTATCCGTTATGATCAGATTTTTAACGGTCACAGGCATCAACCCTTCGTTGGACACAAGTTAGACTCGTTTCGAATTCAGGCATATCTGAAAAAGGACCCACACGTCAAGGGAATAGAGTGGCCAGGTAAAAAGCTTGCCTGGCCACTCTTCCTTTGACTTAACATTCGAACTCAAGCCAGAAAGAACGCCATGATCGACGCGGCAAGAGTAATCAAGAGAGAGATTTTGAACGCCGTTTTGATAACCTGGCTCTCGATCCCCAGAGCATCGATGGTAGCCGCGGCATTTTGAAGCTTTGCAGGAGAGATGACGCTGGCCAGACCCCCTCCTATCGCTGTGACGGCAGTGACGATCAAGGCATTCACTCCGAGAAACTTGGAAGTAAGAAGATGGTATTTGGTAAACATTGCAATAGTTGAGGTTTCACTGCCGCTCAGAAATCCTCCGAAGAGGCCAAGATAGCCGCTGATAAAAGGATAAAGTCTGCCAAAACCCTTAGCCGATGCGGCTGCCAGAACATAGATCATGTTTAATGAGGGATCGAGGATCTTCCAGGCTGGTTCGACCGTCTGCATGCCTGAATTGTTCATCAAAAACGCAATCCCAAAAAAAATTGCAGCGGAAAATGTAGGCCTTGGCGCCCTTTTCATCCATTTCGTCAACGTCACCTGTAAGGACTTTTGAGTCGGCTTGATGAACACGAAAGCCAGGATGGTGCTGATCAACACCCAGGTATAGGCATTCCATAGCGCTCTTGTCTTTATGACCTGACCTGGAATTACAGATACGGGAAAGTCGAGAGTCTTAAACAGGAAGTTGAACCAGGGTGTATAGAAGTTGATGGCAAAAGCGGAGATAATCAAAATAATCCAGGGGGAGAGCGCCCTGAGCAAGGACATTTGCTTTTCGACTAGTAGATCTTCATCCGTCAAAACAGATCGATCTATCACGGATTTTCCAAGCGCCTTCAAATACAGGAGCATCGCGACCATACAGCAAAAACCCGCGATGACCCCAGTCAACACAACCCCGGAAGCCAGAAAAGGGATGCGGGCCACGGCAACGGCCGTCCCACCGATCACCAATCCTGCAATCAAGCACGGTACGAAGCCTTTTTTAATTAATTGCCAACCCCCGACTATCCACAGCATGCCGAATCCGATTAGTGTGGATATAACCGGCATAAACACTGAAATGACCTGAGCCGATTGCACAAGAGACGTGCCGGTCAGGTCCGCGTACACAACAAGAGGCGCGCCAAGGAGTGCAAATGTGCAAAGGGCATCGAATCCAATGGCCGGCAGCGCTACTGCCACATAATTCGAGTACCCCAAAGCGACCAGAATGGGAGGCAAAATAGATACAGGTGTGGCGCCGACCGCCACCAGAAGCGTGCCCGCGCCCACGTTGATCAGCATTATCTGTACGGATCTATCCACAGATCCGAAGGTTTTGAGGAACACGGAGACTCTTCTGAGTGCACCGGTCGCCTCCATGAAGCTGATCTGTAATATTGAGGTGAACACCATTAAAGAAACGGGAAAAGATGCAATCATACCGGCCGCAGAAGATCTTAGGCCGACTTCCAAACTGGTGTTAAAAAAGAAATATGCAATTACAAGCGTCAAAATCCATCCAATGACGCCACTGGTATCAGCCGCATACCCCAATTTCGCCATCAGGAACACGATCAAAATGATTGGAAGCAGGGTCAAAATGACAGACAGCAGCATTAGGGTTCCCTCCATGAGTTGATAGTCTTAAGATGTGGCCCCAGACCCGGATAGGGCTGAGCCTCTCTTTGGCTATATCCGTCTTACTCACCTCTCAAGACCTTGCTGATCGTCTTGTGGATCATGGCCGCTTTCCCACACTATTGTGCGGATGTTCTCTCCATAGACCCGGTGGGCAGTGCGGACAAATTCGTACTGATCTCAATACTGATCATCCCCCCAACGCTCCGGCAACACTTGCGGTTTTTTGTATCGCTCTGTGTTGCCGGAAGCTACCTGAAGGGTGAGGGAATACCACCATGCCGTCTGTCGACTCTGAAATATCCGGGAATCCTCCTTTCATGCTTCTCTCCTCCTCCTTAAGATCAGCAATGTTCCAATCACGGTAAACAGAAAATCGGAGTCAATACCAATGTCAGCATATCCATGCTGCAGTGGGATCAACAACTTGTTCCATAACACCTCCTTGTGCTTGATTATGGCGTCAAAGAAGCGGCGTATAGTAACCGCTCTTCATGATGCTGTAGCGCAGTACAAGATCACCGGCAAATACGAAGATCAGCCTGAGGAAAATACCGGCTGCATAGACACCCAATCCCCACATGGACAAAGTTATCAGCAGCGGCACCACAATACCGATAAGGATGACCCCTAAATAAAATAATTTGGAAAAACCGCCCCGGACAAGGTTGGATACCGAAAATTTGGCGGCTTCCGAGGCATGAAAGGTACCCCATAAATAAAGGGCGATCAGCCCGATGTAAGCCAGCAATATCATTCGGCACCAGACTTCCATGCCCAGCACTTCCCTGCCGCTTATTCCCATCATGAACTGAATCACCTGGCTGCCCACCCAGATGCCGGACACGATGGACAAGGGCAGAACCGTGGATTGATTCCATGAAGGGATCGCCTTTATCACATTCATGGTGGCAAATCCGTGCATGATGAGCAGGATACAGATGAACCCCATCAGCGTCTTCAAGATGACGCCGTATTGGGTCCCGAGCAGGCTGGGGAAAAAGCCCATACAGGCAAAGGCGAGAATCACCCACATGCCTCTTGAGAGTTCCGAGGTTCTCACCTTCAAAAACATTCCAAAAGCCCGCTGGGGGTTACCCAGATAGGCCGTATGAATCAAGCAGCCCAGGGCAAGGGTGATAATATAGCCCACCACGTATCCCGGTCTAAAATCATAGAACAGGGATATAAAATAAGCGCCTGCGCCGATCTCGGAAAAGAAAAACGCGAGCCACAAAAACATTCCCTGGTCATCGATCCATTCGTGCTGCGGCGTATTCTTGATCATCCACTCGTAGGCTGCCGGTTCTGTTTTATGCGCGGGGACGAGCTTATTTAAAATAGTCTGCATCTTCACCTCCTGGACACGATGGAATCGGTATCATATCGTCGTCGGCCATATCGGCTAAGCCGCCGCCTGCCCCGTATCTTTATAAACTTTAACGGCCACCGAAGTTTCGACATTCCCGGTAATGGGATCGTAGTGTTTCAAGGTTGACGGCAGGATCCTGCAGAAATTACTGCCCAGACCCTTTGCAACAGGCCGCCCCTTTGCCCACAAGCCTCCCTGGCCGGCAATGCCTACAACTTTGTGATGCTGGCCCTGCATGGTCTTCAGGATACCGGACTCTTTCGCGCCGTATCTGTTTTCAAGCCATATCTTATCGCCATCCTTTAACCCCTTGCTCGCGGCAAGATCCGTATTCATGGTGATGGTGAACGTGTAGGGGCACAGCTCGCTGACCTCCTTCATCATGGGATTTTGAAAGGTCGTATTGTTCGTGTGGAGAACGTCCCTGTAAGAAAACGCCACCAGGTCAAATTCCTCGTTGAGTTCCGGGTAGGAGGCCGGGGGATACCAACTGGGTATGGGCACATGCTGGCTTGTGTCAAGCTCCATGTTCGCATCCTTGCAGATTTTCTCGATGGCCATGCGGTCGTGGACCAAAAACTCCATGTACACCGGGCTTCTGGACTTGGTTTCCCAGCGCCAGTAAACGTCTTCGATGGGTTTATGCCAGGTGGCGTAGCCCTGCTCTTTGACTTTTTCCTTATCATCCCCGTACACCCAGGTAAGCACTCGCTCGCCGATCTCTTTCCAGGTGAGCTTCTCGCCGGGTTTGATTCTCAGCTCGGGGTCCGTAATGCTGTAATAATCGCTGATGATTTGGTTGAGTTTGTCCAGCACGCCCACCCGGTGCGCTACTTCCAGATAAACATCCCAGAAAAAGCGGCTTTCTCCGACCGGCTCTGCCACCGGCTTCTGCATATGCACATACCAGTCCTCATAGGAGGGACTGCCGCTGAAAAAGAAAGCATCGATCTCACTGCTCCAGCAGTCCTTTTCAAGGTAGCTCACATCCGGTAGAATAATATCGCCGAGGGCTTCATCGGTCTCGTTGACCCAAAGATCGTTGATAACGACGAAGCAGTCCTTGAAATTATCGAATGCGACCCGCCAGTCTGCATTGCTGATGAGAAAATTGCTCGCCAGGCCAAAGAGCATTTCCGGTTTTGCGGTCATGCCGAGCTTTTCCCAGAGCCAGTCTCGCTCTTTGAGGTAGTGGACATGCGATAGTGTGGAATGCGGAAAAAAATCAATGCATCCCGAATTCTCGCACGGAACCTTGGGCGAATGCACCGGCCATGGCACGTGGGACCAGAATACCGATGGAATAAGGACACCGTCCGGCCCGACCTTGGGCAACCGCTCATATTGGCCGCCCGGATATTTCCTTCGTATGGAGGGCCACCCCAGGGTGCCGCCTGGTACATCCTCCGCTCCGACAAGCTCGCTCAAAAGATCAATGGCCGCCACTTGGTGAATGCCGTTGGAGTGGCCCTGGGCGCCGCGGAACGTTACGGAGGATACGGGCCTGTACGGGAAGGTTTTTCCCTCGATAGTTATGGTGCTGCCTATTTGCGCGTTTTCCACCCACTCATTGGCGATGCGGCGCATGGTTGCGGCAGGCACCGTGCTGATCCTTTCAGCCCACTCGGGCGTAAACTGCTTCAAATGCTTTTTCAGGGCGACAAAAGCCGGCGTAACGGTTTGGCCGTTGATTTCGTACTCGCCCTCGAGAGCAAAATCCTCGTCTGCAATATCCGGTGTATCGTATTCCTTGATTTTCTGAGCTTTTAGATCGTAAACCAGCGGCTTTCCGGATTCCTCATGACGATAGAATGTGCCGTCGGCCTTGATCAGATAGGGAAAGTTGGTCTTTGCTTTGAGGAACAACTCGTCGTAGTGCTTGATTTCATGCACGATAACGCTGGCCATGGCCAGCCCTACGGCGGAGTCCGTCCCCGGCAGAATCGGGATCCATTCGGAGGCTTTTCCGCCGGCAAAGTTTCCCATGGGATCAAACACTATTTCCTTGATGCCTCTTCGTACCCCATCGGCTCGAAGCCGGGCGTTGGTCATAGCAGAGTGCCCGGAGCCGGTCCCTTTGCTGGACCCCCATTTGAGGACATACTTTGTGTATCGCCAGTCCGGCGCGATGGACCAGGCGCCGTGGATCAATCCGCCCAGCATGTGCGCGGCGTTGCCGCAGTGAAGGCTGCCGCCGCCGATGATAAAATTGCCGTTGTCCTTGACGCCGAATGCCTTCGCGAAAAAATAGGGATGTTGGTGAGGCCCGACCGAGGCCTGAACGGTCTGGTTGCAAAACAGAATTTTATTGGGATTGTCCGCCATAATTTTCTTCATGCGTTCGGCGATTTCGTCGTAGGCTTCTTCCCAGGAAATTTCTTTCCACTTGGGATCTATGCCAATCCCTTTTTCCGGGTTCGTCCTTCTTAGAGGTTTTTTGATTCGGTTCGGATCATAATAATACATGAGCCCGGCGGCGCCCTTGCCGCAAATGCCCGCGCCCGCGCCGCCCATCGTGCTCTCTGCGATTCCTTCGATCTTAACGGGCAAACCGTTTATTCTTCGGACCTTTATGCCGCATCCGCAGTAGCATACGCTACAAACGGTGTTGACCCATACATCTTCCCATATTTCATCATTTTTAAAGGCCATGACGCATCCTTATCAATGAGGTTCAGTCGATATAATATACACAAGGATCCGTGCCAAATTCAGGCCGCAGCTGCTTGCCGCTTTGCTCCTTGATCAGCCGCGAGACCTCGCCTCTCGGATCGTCCAGATCTCCGAATGTTCTGGCTGCGACGGGGCAAACTACGACGCAGGCCGGCGTTGCCTTTTCGTCCTTCCCTGGCGTCAACCCCTTTGCCAGACCCTCTGTGACCCTTTCAACACAAAAATTGCACTTCATAACCGTGCCCTGCTTAAACGGATAGATCTTCTCTCCGAGCAGCTCGAGCTGGGTTTTCCCCTGTCCCGGATAGTACTCGGCATCTGCTTTTGCCTTGTCGTAATAAGTTCGCTGCTGGTAGGGGCAGCTTATCAGGCATGCGCGACAGCCCACGCATTGATCATAGTCGATCATCACGATACCGTCATCGCGCTGAAAGGTAGCTCCCGTCGGGCACGCTTCGACACAGGCCGCATCCTTACAATGATTACACAGAATCGGGTAGATCAACTGTTTGCTGGTGGGATACTTCCCCTTCTCCGAAATCAATACACGGTTCCAGAACACTTTCGGCGGCAGGAAATGCTCCTGCTTGCACGAAACCGTGCAACCCCAACAAGCGATGCATCTTTTGACATCAATGACCATTCCCCATCGTGGCATATCGTCTCTTTCTTTTTCCTCCCCACCCGAAGCAGCGGGCCATCCGCTATTGGAAACCTCGTCGCAGGTAGGGGCCAAAAGGGGTAATGAATAGCCACTTAACTCAACATTGCCGGATTTGGCGGCAACCCGGTTGAATCGTTTGCTCCATTGTCATACGGCGGAATTATCAGAACAAGCGGATATGAAGACGAACGGATATGAAGACGAACGGATATGAGGACGAGAAGGAATCTGACAATGTCGAGTTAATCTTTTTGCCTCCCATAAAAGCGGCGATTGACATCACCGGCGCTGTTCCGGCCGATGTCAGAATTCGATGATCTTTGCCTCATCGTATCCCCGTTTCGCACACTTCACGTTGGCATCCAACTTTTTCCCCTGAAAATAATCGGCCAACGCGGCAATGATCGCATCGATCCCGATAATACCGGTGACGGCGGCAAAAGCTCCCAAAATGCAACTATTCGGCATGTCCATCCCGATTTCTTCCATAGAAATCCCCATTGCATTGATGTAGCATGCTTTCTTTAAATTCTTTGTTTTCTGCTCTTTAATCACTTGCCTGGAGTTCAATACCAATGCACCGTCGCGGTTCAGCCCACTCCACACAGCCGGTGAGTCCTTTTGTGAGGAATCCAGGACTACCAGAACATCCGGGGTGTATATTTGGGTCTTGAGCCGTATGGGTTCATCTCCAAAGCGACCGAATGCTGTGATGGGCGCCCCCCGCCGTTCAAACCCGAACATGGGAAAACTAGCGCCATATCGGCCGGTGCTGACAAAGGCGGCTGCCAGGATTCGGGATGCCGTCACTGCGCCCTGTCCTCCCCGCCCATGAAATCGTACTTCCAACATTGACGCCTCCTTGCAATTTAGAGCGCACACTCTTTTCCAAGGCCGGCTATATGCGACAGAAGAGCGTAGTTGTAATCGACATCCCTTTGCAGCATATCCAGATCCTTTTCGGAAAAATGAGCGAATTTTTTTGTCATCTTGATATAATCCGCCAACGGTTTGGGCTTTTTGACTTCATTGGTCAGGCAAAAATTACCTTTATAGGCTTCCCATAGCGGGAAGTAGTTGGTCTTCACCGCCGTTCGGCAAAGCTCGATGGACATGTCCGCCGCCACGCCCCAACCCGTTGGGCATGGACAAAAGACGTGAAGGTAACAAAATCCCTCGTTTTTTAACTCCTTGGCCCTTAAAAGCTTTTTAGCTAGATCTTCCATATGGCTCATGGTCGCCGTGGCGCAATACGGAATCTTATGCATTGCCATGAGCAAGGGCAGGTTTTTGCTTCTATTGCTTTTGCCTGAAGTCTCTTTTCCAACCGGCGTGGTGCTGGTTTTGGCGCCATAGGGGGTCGTGCTGCTTTTTTGAATACCGGTATTCATATACCCTTCGTTGTCGTAGCATATATAGATAAACTTCTCGTTTCGCTCCGCAGCGCCTGAAAGGTTGCCAAACCCGATGTCAGCAGCGGTTCCGTCGCCGTTGAAACAAACAACGGTGTTTTCTATTCCGGCCCGGTTGTAATATCGGACCAGCCCCGTGGCATTTGCGGCCGCTCCTGTCATTAAGGTGCCGTAATACGCGAGTTTGTGCCAGGAGCCGATATTTTGCCCGAGCAGTACCGGCGCGCTGCACGATGGTGTGCCGGTGATGACGATATCATTTCCCAAAACCTGGGGAATAAATCTTAACAGCAATTCCAACGGACAGCCGGCGCAAAACGCAACTCCTTTGGCAAAGGGATCCTCGTGTTTTTTGTAGTCGAATACTTTCGGCAATTTCTTTGCTTTTGCCATGGACGATTTCTCCTCACCCTTCGTAGCAAACCCAGGTCACGTCATTGCAGGATGCGCCGTTTGAAGCGCTCAGACACGCATCGATTATTTTCTCAATATGGGCGGTGGTAATGTCAGTATTCGCCAGGCCGTCTATGAAACTGAGCATCCGTCCGCCGCCCAATTCCGAAGAGAGGCTTTTGATTTCTGTGTACATGGGGCCGCCCTTGAATCCGAAACAAAGGCTTCGATCAATGACCCCAACCACTTTTTTCCCTTTCAGCGTTTCAATCAATCTTTCCTCGGGAAAAGGCCTATACATTCTAAGCCTCACCAAGCCGACCTTTATCCCCTCTTCGCGTTTTTGGTCGATCACCGTTTTGACCGTGCCGCACATGCTTCCGGAGCCGACCAGAACGATATCGGCGTCATCGCTGCGATAGGTTTCCACCTGCCCGTCGTAGGCGCGCCCGAATCGGCGATTAAAGTCCATATTGATCTGATCGAACTTTTGCTTGGCCCGCTGCAGGGCCATGCAGTGCTTGTATCGAAGCTCAACATAACCCTCGAGTATGCCGTGCGTAACGACTCCCAGGGATTTCCCGGGAATGAGCCGAGGCCGCTGCGGCTGCCCCTTTAGTACGGAAAGATACTCATCCACATCCATGTCCGTAGGAATTTCGACACGTTCGGCCATGTAGGACAGATAAAACCCGTCGTAATGAACCATTACGGGAAGTTGAATATCGTAGTCCTCAGCCAATCGATAGGCCATGATGACCATGTCGAGGATTTCCTGGCTGTCCTCGGCGATGAGAAATATCCACCAGCAATCCCGGGTGCTGATCATATCCTGTTGCCCGGATGATACCGCCATGATTCCGGGAGGTTCCCGGTTGACATTGGCCATGACCACCGGGGACCTCGTGCCTGCGGCAGCCAATATTGCATCATACATAAAAACAAGCCCCCAGGAGGAGGTTGCAGTAAACACCCGCCCACCCGCTACAGAAGCAGCCAAAACGGCGTTCATGGCCGAATTTTCGCCCTCCACCGTAACCATCTCGGCATCCAGGATGCCTTCTGCGTGGAACTCGGACAGTTTTTCGATGATCTCGGTCTGAGGGGTGATCGGGTAGGCGGCAACCACGTCGGGACGGCAAAGCGTCGCGCCGATGGCAGCCGCCGCATTGCCCGTGATAACTCTCACCTGTGCACTCTCAGTTGGGTTGATGCTCATTTAAACGTTTCCTCTGATTCCATGGTGATCGCGTTCTTGGGGCATTCCCTGGCGCAAATGCCGCATCCTTTGCAAAAATTCAGATTGGGTGCAAAATACGCCTTCACGTCGGCCATGCATTGGACCGGACAATACAGCGCACAATTGCCGCAATAGATGCATTGCTCCTCATCGATAACCGGTCTTTGCG
>JBKQTS010000232.1:0-39542 GCA_052143075.1 Syntrophobacteraceae bacterium
ACTGAAGGTTTTTCGGGCAAAGACCCGACCCGAAAATCCGGCTGGGATTCCTGGCACTGAAGTTGGTGCATTATTCCGGTAAACAGGCACAGGTAAGAAATTCATGTAATTGTAATTAGAACAATGAGAGAGCTAGAATGGAGAAGGCAAAGGAAAGGTCGGTTTACATCGACAACTTAAGAGTGTTGATGATAGCGTTCGTTGTCATGCAGCACGTGGCAGTGACGTATAGCGGCTTCGGCTTGTTTTACTATTATGAAGAAAGGCACCTGAGCAAATGGTCCACCATTTGGTTCGGATTCTACCAATCATTTCAACAAGCATATTTCATGGGGCTCTTATTCATGATCGCCGGTTATTTTGCCGCAGCAAGCTATGACCGGAAAGACTTAGGCCAATTCGTCAGAGGGAGGTTTAAACGCCTGATCGTCCCTACGTTGATCTACATGGTGTTTATTACGCCGTTCATCGAATACGTCGAGCTTGGACGCAATTCGCTACAACCAAAACTGGGTTTGATGCCCGTCTTCCTTAGATTTTTATCAGGCAACGGGGTGATGTGGTTTGCGGTGGCACTCTTTATCTTCTCAGTAATTTACGGGCTAGCGCGCGCCTGGAGAGCTGCTCCTGTCTCTAACAGGAAGCAGATCAAGCCGTCATTGATCAACACAGTCATCCTGATTCTGATCATTTCCGTCTGTACTTTTCTAATCAGGATCGTTCAGCCAATCGGGACAAATATCTTGAACATGCAGCTTTGCTATTTCGCCTCCTACATCGTCCTTTTCATCGTAGGTATTATGGCTTACAGAAACAACCTGTTCGCCAGGATCAGCTATCAAAACGGAAAAACGTGGCTTATCTGCGGCATTGTCTTGGGCTTGCTCTCTTGGCTGGTTTTGATGAAAAGCGTCGGAGCTCGTTCAGGAGGATTGGCTACCATTAACGGAGGACTGACCTGGGGAAGCGCAGGATTTTCGGTGTGGGAATCCTTTGTGGCGGTTGCCATGAGCATCGGACTGATCCCCGTTTTCAGGGAAAAATTCAACTACCAGAGCAAGTTGGTCAAAACGCTGTCGGATAGCTCGTTTACCGTCTACATGTTTCATCCTCCGATCCTCGTGCCAGTCATCCTTCTATTCAGGCCGGTCACATCTTTACCAATAATAGTTAAGTGGGGCATGATTTGCCTCATCTGTGTTCCGTTATGCTTTGCAACGGCACACTTTGTCATTCGGAAAATACCGCTTTTGAACAGGGTTTTATAAATGCTCTTCGTGGTGAAAAGATCCCCATAAGGTGTGTTCACGCATAATCCAGGCTTAGAAAAGTCATGTCCTTCGGCAATATGCTCAGCCAAAAATATAAGGATTCGCTGGGGCAGACCGGCAATGATTATTTGAACCGCATGCTCCATGCTACCCAGCGCATGCAATCCCTGCTCACAGGGCTCCTTGAATATTCAAGGGTCACAACAAACCCTGAGCCTTTCAGAGAAGTTGATCTCTATGATATTGTTCATGAAGTCCTCTCCGATTTGGAAATTAGAATCAAAAATACGAAAGGGGAAGTTAAAGTAGCAGAGCTTCCGAAATGTGAGATCATTGGCGAAGACGGTATAATGGATCGGATGCGCGCGATCCGGATGGGCAGCCCAGGAAGGTTCACAAATGTGACGGACATGGAAAGGCTGATCTGCCTTTGTGGAGTCAATGTTCAAGAGAGAAAGCATCATTTCAGCGGCCCGAGGGTGTCTGGTCCAGTGAGCCCGGAAGATAAGGTGAAGAACTGAGGATTTGTGTTGGCGCTGACCAATGGCTGTCAGACTTAGGCCCGTCCGACGAGGGAGAAGCGAAGCAGCCGGTTTCTCTTTCGCCGGTCCTACATCTGAATCTACTGTTCAAAAACATTCTGTCCAAAAAGTGTAACTAAAACGAAACGATACATATTTTATCCTCCCAAAGCGCAACAGCTAGTCCAGCTACGTGTAGAGGACACGAATAGATAACGTCCAGACTCGGAATAAGCACTATTTTGGACCCATATTTGCTTCTATATTGTTGCCCATCATCAAATCAGTTTCTGCCGGAAGGAAGGTCTTGATTACTGAAATTCGCCGACATTTCATGAGCTTGGCTTTGTTTGAATCCAGAACATAATAGTAATCGTAGCCAGCCGGCCGTTTGTAAATATCGTCTCTTGTGACCTTGTCCAGCCAGGTCAATCTTCTTGACAGCCTGTAATAATTGACGGCCGGCTCAAACATCCAGTCGACGCCCAGTTCGATCTTTCGCGGCTTATCCATACCCGCTCGAGAGCTGTATTCCCGTGAAAGCTGATCGACCATATCTTTTGTATTAGCATCGCAGCACCACGAGTAAGTCTTTGCCAGGTTAGCCGTCCCGAGAAAGTTCCAGCAGGCCAGTATAGATGCAAGCGCTAATACCGGGACAAGGATTATGCGACCGGTTGATTGAAACCTTTGGGTGAAATGGTCCGCAAAGAATACCACGCTCAGCACAAAAAGAGGCAAAAAGTATAAAGCCGTGCGTTCCATTGGATAGAGCGCACCAAATAAATGAAACTGGATTAAGCATGAAGCTGCACAAAGCAAAGTTATACAGATCAGCAGCGATGATGCGGAGGCTTGTGTATTTCTTTCGAACATTAAAAGGAAGACCGTTCCTATGGTTATTATGCAAATGGCGGCCATGATGGAAATTGAGGCAATGTCCATCACATGTTGGCCATAATCCCTAAAATACATGGATGATTTTAGCAGCGAGTGGACTGTATCGGCCCAAAAACCATGATTTCCACCAAAATACAGTTGTCCTGTCAGATCTAGATAGAAGAGTGCAAGAGCGGCTGCAACAAGGGTACCGATGCCGACCCAAAGGCTCAAATCGTGTTTCCCGAGCAATGACTCCAAGTCTTGGCCGGACGTTTTTCCGTATTTGATGAATTCCTTTGTCCCGAGGATGACCAGAACCGCAAAATGAAAATTGAGCAGAGTAAAATTTGAAAATACCGCTAGAGCGCTGAAAAAGAAGACCGGAAAATAATCTGTAGTATCGCCTGGCTGTTCATTTTCCGGCCGTACCAGGAAAAAGATGCTCCCCATTAGAAAAGCCAATGACAGGCCATAGCCCCTTGCAAGGCTGAAAAAGTCGAGCATGAAAGGATTGATGTTAAGCAGCAGGAATCCGCAGGCGGCGATTGTTTTGCTTTTTAACCTGCACAGCGTAAGAAACGAAAACAGAATAAAAAGCACGTGAGCAAACACGTTGGGCAGCCTCAGGCTTAGTTCGCTTTCACCGAAAATCGTCCCGCACATCGCCATTAGAAGAGTATTTACCCAGTGGTTGTTGGCCGATTTCAAAGAGAAGCTCGCTAAATGAATGAATTTATAGCTGACGCCTTCGTCATGGGTAAAGGAAAGCAGGGCCGCACGCATTGAGGTGTAGCAGAGTAGGGCTATTCCAATTGCGGCAATAATCTTGAACTCGTACTTATGATCCCGCATGCTTTGAGCGATGCTGTCGACCGCCTCCCTTAGGGATTGGGAATTAATCATGGTGCGTGTATCTCCAGCCGAAATCGACTGTAATGATTCAGGGCAATTGTTTTGTGGCCCAAGACCCTTCTATGAACTCAAAATGCGGGGCTGTACTTGCCCTTATGCACGGTGCAAGACGCCCACTCTTGCTTTTTACTTGCCTAGACAGTCAGAGTGCCCAACTACTGGGCACCATTGCCGTCGTGTTTCATCTATGTCAATAATTTCCGCTGATTGCAGACCATTTTAGCTTGTCTCGTAAAACGGGGTCGGACTCAATGCCGTTAACTTAAGAAAACTGCCAATCTCCTCTGATGTCATCGCATGGCTGTGTGTCAAGACCAGGGACGGCCCCTTTCGTGGCCTTTGTTCTCTTCGTGTGCCACCTGCACATTAGTTGGGAACGCACTAAAGCGTTATCCAGATTAGTTTTCCTCGTACTGTTACCAGGCATTTCGTTTATTTTGAACAAGAGGTTTTCCCTTCGTATTATTCGTTAATCATAATGGTAACATCAAAGGTATGTAAGCGTTGCCCTGCCTGATTCAGGAAAAGAGCATAAGGATCGTAGGACACTCTGGCGCCCTCTCGAGCCTGTCCAAAAATGATGTGGAACAGGTTTAGCGGAAAAGCTTTGTCAGCCCCAAAAGTCTTCTGCCACTGCCGGAAAAGATTGGAGGAGTGAAAAGCCTGCGTATCCACGTGAACTTCGATAAGCCCCCACGAATACTTCGCAACTGCCAATGTCTATACATTTCCTCGAATTCGTATAGTTGCGGGCAGTTTCCCTTTGATCCTATACCAACAACCGTGTGAGGGAAGTCCTTATTGCCTGCAAAGCCCACGAAAGAGTGAGAAAAAGGCTTCAAAACAGATCTGAATGCTTCCGGAGTAAATCGCCAATAGTCGTGAGGAAAGTCATGAATCGGGAAACACATCGTGCTACTGATCACAGCGATTCCACCAGGCTTCAGAATACGGTGGATCTCCTCCAGTGCCTTAGCGGGATATTCCACATGCTCAAGAGTATCCACGCAGAGCACTGTCCCCACTGATTCCGAGGGCAGGTCGATGTCGTGCAGGTCGAGCACCCTTTCAACTCCAGGCCCTTCACGAAAGTCAGCCCCAACGTATTCTCGACCAGGAAATAAGGGTCTTAGATCTCCGGAGCCGGCTTGTCCAACCTGCAGAGAACCAAACTCGCAGATCGGCTCATTGATCGGAAGAGCAACAGCTACGATGGAAACAAAATCCCAAACTATCTGTCTCATTTGATCCGATTCCTGGCGTAATCACGGCCAAGCAGGGCAAAGTCATACTGCCTCGGCCTTGCGGAGCACGCGCTTGACTCTCTCGTGCTCATAGATTTCAGGCAACCTCAATTCGATTCACTGTAGAACCATACTCGTGGGACAGGGTGTTGTCAACGCTGTGAGAATGCATGCCCCGGCATTTTGAGACAGGGTCTGCTTACAGATTTTATACCTAATCCACTCTAAAGGCCCTCCAGTTGCGGGTCAAGTTGACGCATTATTGAGATTTAAGTTATTATATACAAGACAACTATAGCCGGGGGGTGCTCTCCGCGTGAGAGCTGAGATTTAATACCCTTGGAACCTGGTCCAAACCTGACTGACTATTTCCGGTTACGGTCTACTGTTGGAATTTAAGAGGCCGGCTTTTGGCGATCTGTTTTCAGGTATCTAGCGGCTTCGGGACGGTGGGCCTTTCGTTTTTGGTGCGATTGCTTGGTTATAGGGTGCTGCAGGTTGTCTGGAACTATACGGTTGACACAAGGCGGACTCGACTCGCATGCATAGACCCGCACAGCAAGGCCTGATTGACATCCCGTGGTTGCATGTGGCGGCCGCGAGCCTGCTGCTGATTGCGCTCAACGCCGTCAAGCCGGTCCATGGTGATGACCCGGTTTATTTGCTCTACGGGACCGAGTTTGTCAAACACCCGTTGAACCCCTACGCCTTCCACTTCGGCTCGCCCTGGGTTATTCCGGCAAACCACATGCTGGCCCCTCCTGTTCTCCCCTATTGGTTGGGGGCAGGTACGCTGTTTTTCGGCGACCAACCCCCGCTGCTCAAATTATGGCTGCTTCCCTTCGCACTGGCTCTGGCCCGGGCAGTTGACTTTGTCGCCGCGCGCTTGGCCCCGTCCCTCCGAGTGCCGCTGATCTGGCTCTGCGTAATCTCCCCCATCACCTTGCCGGGTTTTAACTTCATGCTTGATGTGCCGGCACTGGCACTCGGGTTGACTGCGCTGGCCATCGCCATGCGATCCCTGGAGCAAGACTCTTGGGTCCTGGCGCTGCTGGCGGGTTTGGTGGCGGCGCTGGCGATCCAGACCAAGTACACTGGAATCACCTCTTGTGTGGCCATCTTGGTGTGGCATGTGCTGCGGGGGCGGCCGGTGCGCGGCGTGCTCGTGGTCTGCCTGGCCCTCGCCCTTGTTGTGGGTTGGGAGTGTCTGGGGGCGTGGTTTCAAGGGGAGTCGCATTTTCTGGTGGCCCTGGAGCAAAGGCAGGGTGGATTCCTCAGGCGATACCCGCACCTGGCGTTTCCACTCCTGAGCCATATGGCCGGTCTGGCGCCGGCGGTAGCCCTGCTCGGCCTTATGGCCCTTGGGTGGACCGATCGAGGCGTTGCGGCGGCCGGGCTTGCAATGTCGGCTGCATTCGGGATATTGGCGATAGTTCCCTCCCAAGCCGCCCTGTTCACGGGGCCGAACGGCAAGCCTATTCTGACCGCTTCGAACATCGTTTACTGTTTGCTTGCGGTACCTGTGTGGATTGTCTTTATGCGCGGTTGCCTGCAATTAATGCGGCAGAGCCGCGGCCCGGACGGCCCCGACCGGCTCGTCGGATTGTTCCTGCTAACCTGGCTTGCACTGGAAATGGTGGGCTACTTCGCGATGTCGCCTTTCCCGGCTGCCCGCAGGGTCGCAAGTCTGCTTCTGGTGTTCACTTTTATTGTGGGTCGCATGGCTCACCAGAGAGGAATCAGCTCGAGGGCAGCGGGCAGAATAGCGGCTTGCGGCGTCGCACTGGCTCTGCTGTTGTTCGTAACCGACTCGCTCGATGCTTCGGCCGGTCGGGCCGCTGCGCGTGAGGTGGCTCGGCGGAATTACCCTCTTGCCCAGGGTCGCACGTTCTGGCACCTGAGCTGGTTAGGATTCAGCTATTATGCCGACCGCGAGGGATTGCGTCCGCTGCAGCTCAACCGGCAAATGCCGCGCCCCGGCGACCTGATCGCCCTGCACGATCTCCCCGATCTCGATGCAGCCATGGCTCATCACCCGGAGATTCACCTGAAGCTGATCGACACAGTAAGAGTGGGTGACTGCTTTCCCCTGAAGGCCACGGGGTACTACGATGGCCGTACTCCTTTGGAGAATCAACATGACGAACGGATCCGCGTGCTGGTCTACCTGGTAACCTCCGTGGGTCCGCACTCGCAGTAGACAAAGCTACGAGGACGATATGGAGAGTGAACCGGTGCGATCGGCATTGGGTGCGACAACCTGCGGCGCAAGTGCGACGTTGCCGGGACAGAGGTCAATACTACCGCTACGGCAAACTGCCATCCAATGCTTTACCGGCAAATGAGCTGGACACGGCAAAGATTGTTGCCGGCCGGGAATCTCGCAATCTGATAAGGTTGGACTTAATTCATTGGAAAACCAAGGGATTCTCCTTGGTCTTCGGTAGGCTTTGAAAAGGCAATTTGCGACACTTGCTCCTCTTTCAAATCAAAAACAGCCAGGCGGAAGCCCAATTCATAAATTCGAGACTCAGACGAATGCAGCTATCTTGCTTTTTTCAGTTGACAGAAACGGGTAGATAGAGCAAAAGGGGGCAGAAGCGCTAAGTCGTAGTAACGACTTAAAATCACTAATAAAAACAGAGTTTGTTACGTACGGCTCTTCTGTGCATAACAAAAAAATGATTGACCTCGGAACGAGCCGGGGCATTATCTGCCTTTAGAGGAGTCATGGGAAAAATGCGGCGCCCTGTCATCTGGTTCGATGCAACCACGATCAAGCGACTGCGCCACGCATCCCCGGTAGGATTGTCGCGAACGGAAGCCAACGTGCTGATCGGAGCATTGGCGCTCGAAGCCGGGCGGATAGAATTCTGTTGTTTGAATCGCTACGTTGGCGTCATGGAGAGGCTGGCAAGAACCGAGGTGGAGGGGCTATTGGCACGCTATGGCCAATCCACCGGACAAACTCACGGCGCGCGAAGATCACGAAAGAACCTGGTGCGCCGAGGCTTGCGGGAGGTCGAACGCCGCGTGCGTATCGGTTCTCGCAAGACCCTGGGACTGATCAGACAGCGGCTCCCGTGGGACTCCGGATTGGTCCGCTTTAGCCCCGGCGATATCTTCGTGCTCAGCGGCGCAACCTTCGACATGGTGGACGCAGCGGTCCTGGAGAAGATTATAGATCGGGATCGAGCCTGTCTGGTCAGCCTGCTCGCCGATATGATTCCCTGGCATTTTCCACATCAATTTGAAGACGCACAAGCCGTGTCAGGGTTTCTGCGTTTTGCGGACCTGCTTGCTCGGCGTGCTTCGCTGGTGCTTAGCATTTCGAGGAATACGGGTGAAGACTTCGCGCAGTTTGCTGCCGCGGCGGGGAACAGGCCCGGACCGATGGGGGTCATTTACCTCGGCGCCGACGCGCCCGCATCCAATGCCCGGCAGCCGGCCGGAATGCCTGAAGATCTTCTGTCGCGCGGCTATGTGCTAAGCGTCAGCACCATCCAAATCCGCAAGAACCACCAATTGTTATACCAGCTCTGGCGTCGCTTCGCGGAGGAAGGAAGGGACGCCATTCCGCGGTTGGTGCTGGTAGGTGCGCCCGGCTGGCTCACCGACGACCTTTTGTTTCAGATTCGGACCGACCCCAAAGTGCAGGGTTCGATCATAGTTCTTCACCGGGTAGACGATGCGGAGCTCAGTTGGCTCTACGGGCACGCGAAATTTACTCTTTATCCCTCATTGTACGAGGGCTGGGGGCTGCCGATAACCGAGAGCTTCCAGCATGGCAAGCCCTGTCTGGCCTCGAACACGTCTTCCATGCCGGAAGCCAGTCAGGGGCTGGCGATACACCTGGATCCGCTGGATTTCATGGGCTGGCGTCAAGAGATTCTCCGGAGGTTCGAGGACCCCTCCGTACTGGTCTCGGAATCCGAGCGGATTCGAACTCGTTTCCGCCCGAGGAGCTGGCAAGACTTCTCGAACGACTTTGCCGGCCGGATCTGGTCGCTGGCCAATTCCAACTCAAACTGATATCTTTGTTTACGTATGAGTCTGCTTTTTGCGAAATCGCAACCCGGACTGAAGGTAAACTTTAAGCGCCTTAAGGTATCGAAGTCCCGCGAGCTGTTTTAACGCCTCACGCGAATGCATCCGCGCTCCTTCACGGTCGTTTAGGGCAAGGAGCAGCTTTGCGATCTTATAATGCGAATTCGCGATCCCCTTCCCTATCAATCTGTCCAGGGAGTAATTCAGACCGGCATTCATCGTTTGGGCGGCAGATATGTCCCTGTTCAGAACATCGACCCGATGATGCCTGTTCCAGTATCCCATGCGATGAATCCGATAGGTGGACAGGACCTCGTCTATATACCCAACGGGCCCGAAGTGCGCGTTCAACACATATAGCGGCCAATCCTGCACGTGCATGCCGTAGTACCAGCCGGGAAAATCCTTGACCAGACCGGCCCGAAAAACCATCGAACCCGAGCAGACCGGGTTTCCCCTTGCCAGGTCGTGCAGGTAAAGAAAAGGCTTCTGCGGCCGGGAGTGGTGAAGGCGACTCAGCGCCGGGTTCTCTTCATTCAGGATGTACGCGTTGTGGTAGCAACCGGAACACTCCGGGTGAGCATCCAGAAAATCTGCCTGGATCTGCAGCTTCCGAGGGGAGTTCCAGAAATCGTCTCCATCGAGCATTGCTATGTATCGGCCTCGACAGGCCAGGACCGTTGCGGCGAAATTCCCGACCATCCCCAGTCGTTTTTCGCGCAAGATCGGACGAATCAGGTTTGGATATCGCCTGTAATAGCCGGCGATTATTTCCCTGGTAGAATCCTGCGAACCATCTTCTCCGACCACCACTTCGAAATCGAAGTTGGTCTGCTGCTCCAAGGCCGTGTCCAAAGCTTGAGCGATGAAAGCTTCCACATTGTAGGCAATAATACAAACACTTGCTTTCACGTCGTCTCCGGCGTCGCAGTTATGCACCCGTTTGACGCCGGATTATACCGTAAAGCCAGGCTTGCTTCAATCGGTTCAACCTCTGCGTGCACACCCTTGACACCGTGGCGTTCTTCCTGTTTACTGGCTCGAGGTGCGGGAGATCGAGGGAGGATGACATGCCCAAGCGCATGGCCGACTATACGCTTGCCGATTGGAGCCGCCTGCGGCCACTGACACAGAATTACAAGACTCTCCGCTATCGACTTTTAAACGCTGTCTATATGCGGCGGCGGCCGTTAAAAGGAAATCTCGGGGAACTGGCGGGTTATATTCGAGACAAAAACGTTCTGGTGACCATCGCCTTTTCCGACCCTCAGGTTATCGAGTGGCAGGCGCAGTTGATGCTTGCTTATGTGTCCCGGCCGGTCTTCCTTATAGCGGACAATTCAGACAATAATGAGGCAGCGGCGGTGATTGAGACGATCGCCGAACGGTACGGGTCCCCTTATGTGCGGCTTCCCGCAAATCCATGGGGGCCCGGCAGCAGGTCGCACGGGATTTCCTTAAATTGGGTGTGGCGAAATATAATCCGGCCTGGCCAACCGGAGGCATTCGGCTTTCTCGATCACGATCTGTTTCCGACGGCTCCAGACGATCCCTTCGCAGCACTATCGACTCAGGATTTTTACGGACAGGTTCGCACCGCCGGCCCCCGCTGGTTTCTGTGGGCGGGATTTTGCGTTTTCAGGTTCGAAAGCGTCAGGCACAAGCCGCTGGATTTCGGCCAGGATTGGTTTTTAGGGTTGGATACCGGGGGTGGCAACTGGGAGGTGCTTTATCGCCATGTCGACCGGGCCGCGCTGCTCGAGCCTTCATGCTCGGAGGCGCCTTTCAGGCCCGGGCTGGACATAAAGGATGGGCCGTTTCAATGGCTTGGCACGTGGGTCCACGAAGTGCGCCACGCTGGGCGCATCGAACTGGCGGGTGAGAAGCGGGAACACCTCGGTCGGCTGCTGGCGCCGCACCTGGCAGCGGCTCGGACCCGTTTCGCCGTGGGGGACCCGAACAACGCGCTGGGGGGTGACCGCCTGAATACATGTAAAACTTCTGGATGCAGGACGCAATGAAGTCAGGAAAGGATGATCGGCTAATGAAGTTGGACCATATTATTAGTTTCAGCCTCTATGGTTCAAATCCTCTTTATTGCGAAGGGGCTCTGCAAAACGTTGAACTGGCAATCAGATTCTATCGGGAATGGGTTTGCAGATTTTATATCGATGATACCGTGCCTGAAGACTGTGTGGCGCGTCTGGTTGATATGGGCGCCCAAGTCATTCGAGTTCAAAAAAAACTTGGCCCGGTATATGGCCGCTACTGGCGTTTTTGGGTTGCGGCCGACAGTGGCGTTTCACGCTATCTCATTCGAGATGCGGATTCCCGGTTGAACCCGCGTGAGAGGGCGGCCGTTGATGAATGGGTCCTTTCCGGGAAGTCATTCCACGTTATGCGCGACAGTTTTGCTCACCACAAGCGAATGCTGGGCGGAATGTGGGGCGGCAGCGGCGCCAAGCTCCGGAATATCGCAGAACTCATCGACAACTGGGGGCGGTTTGACGAGCACGGGCAAACTGATCAGTTCGTTTCCGAAATCATATATCCCATTATAAAAAATGACTACTTCTGCCACGATAGTATAGGGCATTTTAAAAAGGAGGAATCACAGGATTTCCCAGCTCATCCTGCGCTGGAGGGAACCAGCTTCGTCGGCGAAATCGTCAAACTTGACCGGCATTTCATGGACATCCGGCGCCGCACGGGGGAAATTAACGAAAAGCATTTGCTCCTCGAAGAGGAACTAAACGGCCGAATACACCGTCTGGAATCTGATCTGGCAAAGGAGCAATCACACGATTTCCCAGCTCATCCAGCGCTGGAGGGAAGCAGTTTCGTCGGCGAAATCGATAAGCTTGACCAGCATTGCATGGACATCTGGCGCCGCTTGGGGGAACTTGACGATAAACATTTGCTCCTCCAAAAGAGACTAACCCGCCGAATACACCGTCTGGAATCTGATCTGGCAGCTTTTTGGGTTGCGAAATTGCAACTTACGCAGGAAGGTCAGGATCGTGCGGTCAATTTACTGGGCTTGACCAGAATTGTTCGACACTGCCGGAAGGGGCGGTGGCCCCTTATCGGATGGCTGCTCAGACTGTGGTATCGTCATAAAGATAAGCGCCTGATTGTCCGTTCCCTCGTCACAACAACAGCCGGCCGCCGTCCAGCGGGAAGTGGAGAACATCTATTCTCAGTTCAGACAAGCTGCGGCAAGTCATCCCGAGAGGGATGACTGATGCGCATTGTAATCGATATGCAGGCTTCTAAAACTTTCATCGCCCTTGATGGTTTCGGAGGAGGTTCGTCTTCCCGGGTGGAGCTCGTCCGGATTGGAAAATAAGATCAGCAGGAATATTCCCTTTAATCCGAATCATTCTTCGAGTATTTATACCGGGCATACTAAATGCCCATTTTTGAAGGCCGGGCTTTTGCGAGAAAATATCGCAGCCGACTGCGCTTTACCGGAGCATGCGCTTAAGTGAGCACCCCCAAGAACGTTCTATTCGTCTTGAATTCCCTTACCTACGGGGGCGCAGAAAGCGTGGTCGTCAAGTTGCTCAACGGGTTGGACACATCCAGGCTCGCGCTCTCCCTGCTTTATCTGCGCAAGAAAGAAGGCATTCTCGCTGAACTGAACCGCGGCAGGTTGAAATCGATTGCCTGCTATGGCGGGACAAACTTCCTGGAATTTCGACTCCCTCTTTATATTGCGCGCCACATCGAAACGGAAATGATAGATACCGTGGTCTGCATCAACCAGCGTCCGATGCTTTATGCCTTTCTTGCCCGCCTGTTTACCAGACGCAAATTTGGAATCATCCAGGCGCTTCACGTTCCCAGGCTGGTCAAAAGGTACCAGAGGTTGAAGAATTTGCTGGTGTACAGGCCGCTTTTCAATCGCTGCGATCAGGTGATTTTTGTCAGTGAGGGACAACGGAGGTACTGGGTCTCGGACGGAAAGATAAAAACCGAAAAGACAAAATGCATATACAACGGTGTTGATGTCGATCATTTCAAGGACACCTTCTCTTTCGAAGAAAAGCTCGAAATGCGCCGCATGTTCGGGTTCGCTGAAAAGGCCTTCGTAGTGGGGTCCTTCGCACGTTTGCATTCCGGAAAAAACCACACCGAGTTAATCGAGGCCCTGGAGGCGGTTCGGTTGACCGGAATCGACGCGAATGTCCTGATAGCAGGAGATGGGCCCATGAGGGCAATTCTGGAGGAATTCATCCGATCGAAGGGGTTGGGGAAACACGCCGTTATCACCGGATTCCAGAAAGACGTTCGACCCCTTATGTCAATTTCGGACTGCATCGCCCTTACATCTCAGGCGGAATCTTTCCCCCTTTGCATAATCGAGGGGATGTCCATGGGTAAGCCGGTTATCTCATCCAGGGTGACAGGAACGTCCGAGCAGATCCGGCATGGTGAGACCGGTTTTCTGTATGAACCCGGGAATATCGGGGAGTTAGCGAAATTCCTGAGAATTTTGTCTTTTCCGGACCACGCGGCCATGATGGGGAAGAGAGCAAGACAGGCGGTGTGCGAGAGCTTTCTTCTCGAACGGATGATTGAGGAGTACACCGGCGTTCTCGCCGAAACGGCCGCTCGGTAGCCCGTCCACGGCTTTAGGCATGAGATGGTCCCGGGGTTGAATTCCTGATTGGGGTTGTTTCACATGATAGTAGGAAGAAACACTCCCGTGCAGACGTTTACCCCGGTCAGGCTGCTTCTCCGGCGAAAAAGAGAGCCGGGCGAAGATTCAAGAACGCCGGGCGGCAGGCAGGGCGAGCCTGCTGTGTAGCTCCAGTCCCGGGGCGAGCGTGCGTGAGACTGTCGAGTCGGGTTGAGTTGACCACGTTCCGTCTTTGCTCCGGGATATTTCCGGCCCGTCCGATGAGGCCGTCCAGCAGAAGCGTGAAATCGCACTTTTAGGACCCGGTTGTGGGCTGTCGGGAACCTTCCATCGAAGTTACCGGCATGCACCAGAGCCAGTTCTTTGGAAGGGTGACCAATATTGTCAATAACCCGCGGGAGAGTTGAGCCAATGCAGCTAGAAAACAACGGCAGGCTTAAAGGGAAGCATATGCCCAAAATAGCTGTGGGGGAACAGGCACAAGCGCCCGGATGGCTCGACGATCAACGCGTACAAGTAAGGCTCGCCGTTTTGATATGGTGCGTGCCCTTCCTGGTTATCACCGCCCTGGTGGCGTTGAACCCTGCGCACCGCAGTGTCACTGTGTTCTACCATCAGGCCAGTACCGACTGGTGGGCAGGAAAAGAGCTTTACCAAGGCCGGCACGGCTTCCACTACCTGCCTCAGTTTGCGGTGTTATTTTCCCCTTTTCATTCGCTGCCTGTGCCCCTGGGCGATATACTGTGGCGTTTCTGCGCGGCGGCTCTCCTGGCAACCGGCGTTTGGCGCTTTCAGCGGGAACAATTCGGCGCCGATATTGCCCGGGCTTTTCTTTATGCTTCGCTCTTCACGGTTCCGCTCTGCCTCCCGGCATTGCGAAACGGGCAGGCAAACGGGATTTTTGCCGCTCTTACTTTGAACGCTGCGGCGTGTCTACCGCGCCGGCAATGGTGGACCGCTACGATGTTGATAGTGCTCGCAGTCGGGATAAAACTTCTGGGCGTGGTGCTGCTGTTGCTCTCTGTGGCGGTTTATGCGCCATTGCGCTGGCGCCTTGTGCCGGCGCTGGCCGCGCTGGCTTTGTTCCCTTTCCTGTTCTCGCCCGCAGATTACGTGATGGCGCAGTACCGCGCATGCCTTGCCCATATGCAACAATGCTCGACATTTACCGAACACTCTTTCGCGGACATCGGGGGTATTATCCGGACCTTTGGATGGGAACTGCCAAACGGCATATCAAAATTGGTGCGGGTTGCGGCGGGCGGCCTGGCCCTGGGGCTCTGGCGGACTGGGGCGCCTAGGCTCCTCGAGCCTTTCCGGGCTATGTGGCTACTGGCGCTGAGCGCAGGCTACCTGATGTTGTTCAACCCGATGAACGAACCTAACAGTTACGTGATTCTCGCTCCAGCCTTGGGACTCTGGGCCGTAGCGGCGCTTAAGGCCGCCCCGACCCGCAGGTTCGCATGGCTGACGGCATCCATCAGTCTGTCCATGGCCCTTCTGCCTAACTTGATGCGCCCTATGTTCGGGAATAACTTTGCGCTGTTTTGGCACCCGGTGATGACATTCGTTTTTATGGCCATGCTGGTCGTTTGGGTCCGGCGACTTGACAGCCCGTTTGTTAGTTTTTTCTCGGATCGAGGTCTCACATAGTACACACTATATAATTTGCAAAATAATAAAATGCCGTGCTCGTGGACAAACATCCACCCTAGCTTGCCAAAATGCAGACTCTTCAAATCACCCGAAATGTTGCAGTATGGTTCGGAAACCTTGCAAGGGTTCACCACAGAGACGGGATATGGTCCGGACGTGAAGAGACACGAATTGAGGGATGGGGAGATTTTGGAATTTAGGGATTTAGGAATTGAGGGATTGAGGGATTGAGGAATTGAGGGATTGAGCAGGAAGGGATCAGAAAAAATGCTCGTGGTTGGTCTTGGCGCATCAGGCAGGGCCGTATGCGCTTTACTCCAAAGCCGGGGGGCCAAAGTGACCGCGACAGACCTGCGCTCCCGCTCTGAATTCGATGGCGCGCTGAACAGTATCGAGCAGGCGGGTTGCTCGCTGCGCCTGGGGTCCCACCGGCTCGAAGATTTCCTCGAGGCGGACCGGATAATCGTCAGCCCGGGGGTTCCATTGGATATCGAGCCGCTCAAAGAAGCGAGAAGCCGGGAGATAGAAATAGTTGGCGAACTCGAGTGGTCCTGGAGGCAGGTCAGCCTTCCGGTGATCGCCGTAACCGGCACCAATGGGAAGACGACCACAACCGCCCTGATCGGCGAAATGCTGAAGCAGGCCGGAAGGCATCCCTTCGTAGGAGGAAATATCGGAACACCCCTCAGCCAGTGGATACTTTCGGGTGAGCATGCCGACATTCTAGTGCTGGAGATCAGCAGTTTCCAACTGGATACCACTTCCACCTTCCGTCCGGACATAGGGGTGTTGCTCAACGTAACCGAAGATCACCTGGACCGCTACGAAAGCTTCAAAGCTTACACAGATTCCAAGCTCTCTTTGTTTCAGCGGCAAAGCAGCGCAAATTTCGCCATAATCAACGGCGACGACCCGATTTGCATCAAGCGCATCGAAGAGATTCAGGGTAAGGTCCTTTCCTTCAGCAGTTCGGACTCAACCGCAAACGCCCGGGTTGAGGGAGGCGCCATCAAGGTGGCCGTCCCCGGCAAAGGGAAGTGTGAGATTGACCTGGAAAAAACCAGGCTGCAGGGTTCGCATAATCGTGAAAACATAATGGCTGCGGCCCTGGCCGCCATGTGCATGGGAGTCAGTGCCGGGGCGATTCAGGCGGCGGTTGACGGTTTCGGCGGCTTTGCCCATAGGGTAGAGTGGGTGCGCAACTGGAAGGGAGTCGATTTCTACGACGACTCCAAGGGGACCAACGTCGGTGCGGTGGTCAAGGCACTCGAGGGGTTCGACCGGCCCGTGCTGCTGCTGCTTGGTGGAAGAGATAAACTCGGCGCCTATGAACCGTTGCTCGCCCCGCTCCTCGCCCGGGGCAAGGGGATTTTCGCCTTTGGGGAAGCAGGTCCGAGAATTTACGGCCAATTATGCGGGAAGGTCCCGGCCGGAATTTATCCGGATTTGGGATCAGCCTTCCGGGATGCGGTCGGCCGGGCTTCGCCGGGAGACGTTGTCCTGCTCTCCCCCGCGTGCGCCTCTTTTGACCAGTACGAGAGCTACGCGCACAGGGGGGATCATTTCAAAAAGCTGGTGGCGGAGCTTGGGGATTAGATACCGAAGAGGGGAATAGATTGACTAGAACGGCGATAGACGCACCCCCGGCTATAGCAGCCGACTCGAAGGAAAAGCAGCGCCTCGCCTGGAAGCCTCTCTCCCTTGAGATCCAGCTATGGGTCGAAGTGTCGCTGTTGATCGCTTTTGGATTGATAATGATCTACAGCGCCAGCTCCATTCCAGCCCTGACCAGATTCTCCGACCCGAATCATTACCTCAAGCGCCAGCTTTTTTACGTTGCGCTGGGGATGCCGATCATCTGCATAGTGAGCCGCACATCCTATCGCTCATACAAAGAATATTGCGGTCCCATGCTGCTCGGCGTAATTGCGCTGCTCGTTATGGTCCTGATTCCGGGAGTTGGAGAGAAGTACAACAACGCCCGGCGCTGGTTTGGATTCGGCGGCCTGCACCTCCAGCCGGCCGAGTTTGCCAAAGTTATCTGGGTTTTGTTCCTCAGCAACGCTCTGGTCAAGAAGCAGGACCGCATCAAGGAGTCGCGCGTAAGCTTCTGGCCCTTCATTGTCCTTTGCGCCATATTCTGCGCCCTCCTGCTCAAACAGCCCGACTTCGGCACTGCCTTCATGTTCGTGGTCCTTATGCTCGTCATGCTGGCGACTGCGGGGGTCCCGTGCCGCTATTTCTTTGTCATGGCCCCTTTTGCCGCCATTGGACTCTATAAATTCGTTTTCCTTGTCCCTTACCGCCGCGTTCGGTGGGAGACCTTCCTCAATCCCTGGGTCGATCCCCTTTATTCGGGATATCAGCTCATTCAGGCGTGGATAGCGGTGGGCTCGGGCGGTTTTTTCGGAAAGGGCCTCGGAGCCGGACAGCAAAAACTCCTCTATTTGCCGGAATCATACACCGATTTCATCCTGGCAGTAATCGGGGAGGAACTCGGATTTGTCGGCATCGTGCTGACTTGTCTGCTTTTCTTTCTTCTTTTCCGCACCGGCCTTCAAATTTCCAGGGAAGCCCCCGACTTTCTCGGAAGCATACTTGCGCTGGGACTTACCATGTTGCTCTCCATCCAGGCTTTGCTCAATATGGGAGTCGTACTTGGGCTGGTTCCGACAAAGGGCATGCCGCTTCCTTTTATTTCTTACGGGGGCAGCGCATATACCGCGAACTGCGTAATTGTCGGACTGCTGATGAGCATAGCCAGGAGCTGTGAAAAAAGAACGGACAAATATTCCGGCTAAACGCCTCTGGTCATTGACAGATCAGGGATAGCGTCGAGTGAACAGATTATGTTTAAACGTTATCAACATATACATTTCATCGGGATTGGCGGGATAGGGATGAGCGGGATAGCCGAGCTTCTGCTCAACCTCGGCTACAGGGTTAGCGGCTCGGACCAGAAAATCTCGGATTTGACGAAACGCCTTGAGACGTTAGGGGCTACAGTCTATCCAGGTCACGATCCCTGTCACCTCAGCGGCGCCGATGTCGTGGTGGTCTCATCGGCCGTTTCCCGGGATAATCCCGAGCTCCAGGCGGCACGAAAGCTCCCTAAGGTCCCTCTGATCCGCCGCGCTGAGATGCTGGCCGAGCTGATGCGCCTCAAATACTCTGTGCTGGTGGCCGGAGCGCACGGCAAAACCACGACTACTTCCATGGTTTCCACGGTGCTCGCCAGGGGTGGTCTTGACCCTACTGTGGTCATCGGGGGAAGGCTAAATGCCTGGGGCACCAATGCCAAACTGGGAAGCGGCGAATTCATGGTGGCCGAAGCAGATGAGAGTGACGGCACTTTTCTGCTATTGCCCCCGACCATCGCTGTTGT
Source organism: Syntrophobacteraceae bacterium (assembly GCA_052143075.1). Lineage (GTDB taxonomy): Bacteria > Desulfobacterota > Syntrophobacteria > Syntrophobacterales > Syntrophobacteraceae > SbD1. The sequence goes on from JBKQTS010000232.1 coordinate 18,564, forward strand.
CACCAATATAGATCTTGAACACCTCGACTACTACCGGGACATCGAACACATACGCGATACTTTCCTTCAGTTCATAAACAAAGTCCCTTTTTACGGGCAGGCGATTCTGTGCCTCGAGGATGAAAACATCCAGGCCATTTTGCCTTGCGTCGAAAAACGGTTCGCGACCTACGGGTTTTCTTCGCAGGCGGATTTCCAGGCTAGACAGCTCAAGACCGACGGACTCTGCAGCTCTTACCGGCTCTTTCATGGCGGAGAGGAGCTGGGTGAGATGGAAATCCAAATTCCCGGCCGCCATAACGTGCTCAATTCGCTCGCAGCCGTCGCGGTGGCCCACGAGCTGGAAATACCATGGACCGCCATTCAGGCGGGGCTGCATGACATGACGGGCGTCCAGCGCCGATTTCAAATAAAGGGAGAAGCCCGTGGCGTGCTGGTCCTGGATGACTACGGTCACCACCCGACCGAAATCAGGGCGGTCCTGGAAACTCTCGCGGGCTGCTACCCGGATCGCCGCCGGATAATAGCGTTCCAGCCACATCGCTATAGCCGGACGCAGGCGCTCATGGAGCAGTTTGCGAGGTGTTTCTATCATTGCGACGTACTGCTCATTTCCGAGATTTACGCGGCGAGCGAAAAACCCATAGCCGGCGTAACGGGGCGCACGCTTCTCGAAGAAATAGCGGCGCACGGGCACCATGATCTGCATTTCTGCCCGACCTTGAAAGAGATGCACGATAAACTGCTCTCGATTGTACAGCCGGGAGACGTGGTTATGACGCTTGGGGCCGGCAACATCCTGCAGGTTGGCGAATCTCTTCTCAAAAGCCTCGAGCAGCGAGGTACGGGAGAGTAAAGGGGCGAGAAGTTGGAAATGCATCCACTTTTACTGTAGGGTCGAGGTGCGGCGCTATGCGCGCGATGAACTCCACAATTCGCGCTCTTGAATCGATCCCGGATGTTGAATTCCGGATGGATGAACCGCTCGCCCGGCATACCACCTTCCGGGTCGGAGGGCCGGTGCGGCTGCTTGCGCGCCCGCGTAGCGAGGAGGCGCTTTTCGCCCTTCTGGAGCCAATCCGCGAGTTGGATATCCCGTTCATCGTTCTTGGCGCAGGGAGCAACGTCCTGGCGCCGGACGGACACTGGGAGATGTCGGTCATTCAGCTTCACCTGGCATGCAACGGATTGTTCCGCAGAGAGCAAAGGGCACAAGGCAGGAAGTTGCTCCACGCTGGAGCGGGGATGAAGCTCCAGCAGCTTATCCAATACTGTATAGAAAATGGCCTGGAAGGGCTTGAATCGCTTGCCGGGATACCTGCGACGGTGGGTGGAGCGATCATGATGAACGCGTCTACATCTTTCGGCGCCATCTCAGACTCCCTTGTTTACGTCGAGCTGGTGGAACCAGATGGCCGAAAACGCTCAATCCGCAGGGATCAACTTACACCCGGCTACCGCACGATGGGTATTCCGGAAAGCAGCATCGTCCTGGGCGCCTGCTTCAAGCTCAGACCTTGCAGCAGTGACACCGTGAAGGCGCGCGCGGAGCAGATTCTTAAAAACCGCAGGCAGACTCAGCCTCTGCGCTTCCACTCCGCAGGATCGATCTTCAAAAATCCTGTGGGCCGGTTCGCCGGAGCCCTTATAGAAAAGGCCGGGCTCAAAGGCTATCGAATAGGAGACGCGGAGGTCTCAAGGAAACACGCGAATTGGATCGTCAATCGAGGCAGCGCCCTCGCCAGGGACATTATCGAGCTGATAGAAAAGATAGAAAATGAAGTTTATGGAACTTTTGGCGTGCGTTTGGAACGAGAAATTCGTATACTGGAGCAACTTTGTAGAAACCCGGCCCAATGATAAAACCCAAGAAAAAGAGAAAGAACCGGTATCAGGAGAGCACACTCAGGCGTCTCAAGGGAAATTTCCGCAGTTTTCGTGGTTTTTTTGTCATTTTTGCCGGATTTTGCTTTGTTGTGCTGCTCGGCGCCGGTCTTTCGCGGCTCTATCATAAGGTGATCAGCGCTCCCTGGCTCAAGCTGGAGGAAATCGAAATTACCGGGCTCAAAAAACTCGACCGGTCCGAAATTTTAGATACGATGGGCCTAAAAAGAGGCCAATGTACCCTGAACATTAGTACCGAACAGACCGCCGAGCGTCTGAGCAAGCTCCCGGTGGTCAGGGAAGCTTCCCTTAGGCTGGAACTGCGCGGGCGCTTAGTGGTGGATATAGTTGAGCGCGAGCCTGCAGCCATTGTCAAGTGCGGCGACCAAAATATGCAGATGGACTTTGACGGCATCCTGTTCTCTGAGGCGACTCCGGATGGAAACGGAGCGCTCCCCCTAATAACCGGGCTTTGCGACTCCAATCCCGGGAAGGGAGCCCCCGTTGCGGCACACCGCCTGGAACAGATAAGGGAACTACTGGCGGCTATCGATAGTTCAAAAAGCTGGCTCTCGGGGACCGCCATAAACGAATGCCGGTTGAACGAAAACGGATTCACCCTGGTTCTTGGCGAAAGGGCCGTGCCGGTCGACATCGGGAAGGGCGCTTTCGAGCAAAAGATTACAAAACTCAGGAAGGTAATAAATACCCTGAACGAGCGGAATTGGACCGATCTTGTGACCCGGATCGATCTCGATTATCCGGGCAAGGCGTATCTGGAGGGACACTTTCCAGTCCCTCAGCCGGTTCAGGGGCGGGCAAAGCAGCCGGGCTGATCGGAAATCGCGCATCGACATTGCGCCGATTCCCCGCAAAGACTCGGCTCTAAGGGAGTTTGAAAGGATCCTCATGGCAAAGAAAGAGGAACTGATCGTCGGCCTGGACCTTGGAACGACCAAGGTATGCGCCGTGGTCGGAGAAGTCACCACGGAGGGGATAGATGTAGTAGGCGTAGGGACCTATCCATCGGCCGGGCTGAGGGGAGGAGTCGTCGTAAACATAGACCAGACGGTCAATTCCATAAAAAAAGCGGTCGAAGAAGCTGAGCTCATGGCCGGGTGCGATATCTCTTCGGTCTTCGCCGGTGTTGCCGGAACGCACGTCCAGAGCTTGAACAGTCACGGGGTGATCGCCATAAAAAGCCGCGAGGTCACATCGTCGGACGTTGCAAGAGTCCTGGACGCGGCAAAGACGATAGCCCTTCCCTTCGACAGGCAGATACTGCACGTTCTTCCCCAGCAATATATTGTCGATGACCAGGACGGCATTCATCATCCGATCGGAATGGCGGGAGTTCGACTGGAAGCAAAGGTACACATCATAACCGCGATGACAAGTGCGGTTCAAAACATTGTGAAATGCTGCGAGCGGGCCGGACTGCAGGTTCAGGACGTTGTTCTGGAGTCGTTGGCGTCAAGCGGCGCAGTATTGGATTCTGACGAAAAACATCTTGGCGTAGCCCTGATAGACATCGGCGGAGGGACAAGCGAAATAGCGGTCTTCCAAAACAATGCGATCAAGCATTCGACTGTTGTCGGACTGGGCGGAAACCATATTACCTCGGATATCTCCGTAGGCCTGCGGTGTGCAATGGACGAGGCTGAAAAGATTAAAAAAAAATATGGCTGCGCCCTGGCCGAGGTGGTCAACCAGCAGGACGTCATCGAGGTCGGATCGGTTGGCGGCCAAAAGCCGCGCCAGCTTGCCCAGTCGATTCTCACCCAGATTATCGAAGCGCGGGTCAAGGAAATTCTGGACATTATCGAATGGGAACTGGTCCGGTCGGGGTTCATCGAATCGTTGCACGCCGGGGTGGTGCTCACAGGCGGCGTTTCACTGCTGCCGGGAATTCGCGAGCTTGCAGAAAGAGTGTTCGATATGCCGGTGAGAATCGGGGTCCCATGCAATTTCGGCGGTCTGGGCGACGTAGTGAAAAACCCGATCTACTCCACGGCAGCCGGACTGCTGCTCTACGGAAAAGAGCACGGAGGCGGGATGCCGATGCGCGATTCGCGCGGGAAACTCGGATCTGTGTGGGAAGTTTTTAAAAGGTGGTGGAAAGAATTTTGGTAGTTTCTGCAGGGGGATTGGTTGGTCTCGCCTTCCTTTCCTAAAGGGGGGACGAGGGGGATTTTAGGCGTATTTGCCCGATAGAGGGACCAGCCCCTTGGGACGGGGCTGGTTTGAAGGGCGGAACGGCTGGCTGCTTTAATTAAGGAGGAGCTTTTCAGGCGGAGAAGATTATGGCGAGAAAAGCGACTAAGAGGGGGAATCACAGAATGGAGCAGATGACGATGGAGCAAACCGGAGTCAGCAACAGAGCCAAGATTACCGTTCTGGGAATAGGGGGCGGAGGCGGCAATGCTATTAACAACATGATAAGCGCTGGACTTGAGGGAGTTCATTTTATTGCCGCCAATACCGACTGGCAGGTGCTCGAGAGAAATCTCGCACCGATCAAAATTCAACTTGGAACCAATTTGACAAAGGGCCTGGGCGCAGGTGGACAGCCCGAAATGGGGGCTAAAGCGACCCAGGAAGACGTCGACAAGATTCGGGAATCCGTCACTGGAAGCGACATGGTTTTCATAACAGCCGGCTTGGGAGGCGGCACCGGGACAGGCGGAGCTCCCATCGTGGCGCAGATATGCAAGGAAATCGGTGCGCTCACTGTGGCGGTTGTGACCAAGCCTTTTATGGTCGAAGGAAAAGTCCGGCTACGCCATGCAGACGATGGTCTAAAAGCCCTCCAGGACACGGTGGACACTGTTATCACCATCCCTAACAACCGGCTCCTTTGCCTGGCGGACAGGAGAGCCACCTTCCTCGAAATGATAAAGCGGGCCGACGACGTGTTGCTCTACGCCGTAAAAGGCATCTCCGATCTGATAATAAAGCAGGGCTACATTAACGTTGACTTCAACGACGTGAAAACAGTCATGGGAGAAATGGGCCTTGCCCTGATGGGCACCGGGGTCGGCCGAGGCGAGAACAGGGCCTCCCAGGCCGTACAGCAGGCTATTTCAAGCCCGCTGCTCGAAGATATTTCGATTCACGGAGCGCGCGCAGCCCTCATCAACATCTCAGCCGGTCCCGACCTCGGCATGCATGAATTCGAAGAAGCCCTCTCTATCATTCAAAAAGAGGTCACAGAGGAAGCTAATATCATTCTTGGCATGGTTATCGACGAGAAGATGGAAGATGAGATTCGCGTCACTGTAATCGCAACCGGCATTGGAAAAATCGGGCAGAAAAAGACCGCCGAACCCTCAACCGTCAGGCCCCTGAGAAGAATGAGGCCCGAGGGGGTAGTGCCCGCGATCGATTACGACCTTCTCCAGGTCCCCCCGAGCGTTCGACAGAGACTTCCCCTGGGTGAACCGGCTCAGGGAATGGAACAGGACGATTCCGAACCCGAATCGCAACAGCTGCCGCCGAAAAGAAGGACCCTGCTCCAGATGATCACCGGAGGCAACCGTGCCCACGAAGAAGAAGATTTGAGCATTCCCACTTTTATCAGGAGGCAAGCTGACTAAGGTATACGGCTTCCGTCTTTGGGCAGAACATAAAATTGGATAATTCCAATAAAAATGACCGGGGTTTTTCCGGTCATTTTTATTTTCTGCGAAAAATCAAAGAACTAAACGACTGCCGGGAGCCCGAATATCCAGCCTTCGACAGTCCGCACTTTGGTATCGGGCGGCGCATCATATGAGTCATCGTCAAGAATAATACCCAGCATTGCAAGGAGTCCGATTACGGCATCGAACTTATCTTCGCCACAACCTGAAGCGCCAAAGCCTTGATTGAGAAGAGCGAGCAAGGATGCTTCTAATTTGACACCATGCGCTTTAGCCCAAGCCTGTATGACTGGTGAGAACCTCTGGCGGTGAGCCTGATTTCGCTTGCTCCATCCTCTTCCCGGGGCTCCAAGTCCGATATGCACGCAGGCTTCAGCCGGGTAGGTCTCTACGATGACAATATCAGACGAGCCAAGAAGTGTGTTCAGACCACCCGAAAACGGCCAAAACTTTACCGAAGGCACATTATTTCGCATGGCAGGTGCGAGTACATCTCTCCACCCTGCTATGGCTGCCCGGCCAACCTGCTTAGCGCCAAGCGTCCAAAACAGGGACGATGCAGCAGGCCTTGCACTGGTTGGACACTCACAGTCGCGCAGAAGATCTCTTACCTCCTTTATGCCAAGCCCGTTCAATAGATGTTGCTGAGACTTGCCACCTGGAGCATAAGGATAGAATGGCCGGTAAATGCTTATCTGTGAGCAGTCGCTTGCAACCTGATAAAAGTTAGCCCAGCAGCCCTTCCCAAATACAGGAAGTATATCGATGAAGCTGCATATTCGTGCAATTTGGCAGTAAGTGGAAGGAAGCCCTATAGGAAAATCGAAGCCCAGAAGCACACTTCCGCCACCCGAACGTACTCTCAGCTGGTTAAGGAGCATGCCCGAATCGAGGACCATTTCAGGTTCGGTAACGCAGTACCTGCTCTTTGAATCGAGCCGAGCAACTGCCATCCACCTCTTTCGTGGACTTGAGCTCCAGTCAGCGTGGGCAATGAGCCTCGGGCGCATTATTCCTAACAGCCTAATTTAAACAGGATCATCACCGTGAGGCGGAGCAAGCAGAGGGATAATCCGGCGTTTGTGCTTTCGGTAGATCCGGAAATCGGCATCGATTGTCATAATCGAACTGGTGTCGTACAATTCAGCCATTCGGACCAAACACGCGTCAGCCAACGATATGGGTACATTCCAGTATTTTTTTATTAAGACGGTAACGGGAACGATGTGGTCCGGGAGACAAAATGAGATATCCAAAACCTTTCTTTGCAACAATTCAAAAACGGAGCCGGCGCCTTCCTCCCATTGCCTGAGTAGAAAACACGCCTCGGAGATGACCGCTTCGCAGGTCAACAAGGGCGGTTGAATTTGCGCCCACTGGTTCTTGGCCCAGTCGTGGTACTTATCCCGTCCATTGAGAAAAGCGACCAACGGACCGGTATCCAGGATGACCTGGCGTTTCATATACCGTAATGATCCAGGTGTGCAGAATTCGTTGAAAGATCCGGCGGGCCTTGCATACATCCAGCAAGATCACGCGCATAGTCGAGGCAGGAACCTATACTCTGATTCTTTTTTTTAGAAAGAGATTCCTCAACAGATTCACGAATAAACGCTGACCTGGTTTCGCCCCTTTTCTTTGCGGCGTACTGAATCTTGGCCAACAAATCATCCGGCAGCTTTATGGAGATCGTTTTCATTGCAACCCTTTAATAATACTGTTTTGTAAATATGGTATTACAATTAATCACTAAAATCAAGGCGGAAGAGCCCCCCCAAGGTATCACCGAGGTAGTATCCGCCTGATTAGCTTAAATACGTCAAAAAAGTCTTTTCTGGCCCCAAATCAGACCCAGCAGTCCAGGCTCTTTTCCCGGCTCGAATTCGACGAGCAGGTCCACGTCACTGTCCGGCCGGCCTTCGCCCCGCAACATTGAACCGAACAGAGACAGCCGGCGAATGTGGTGTCGCAGGCACAGGTGGGCAATGGTTTCATGATCCAGTGGCAGTCGATTCATACCCTCTTTTCTCCATGAAACTCACCCTTACAAAGTACACGCGGAAGCGCAAGAAAGAGATATTTAGTCTACCTCGCTTCCCGCTCAAATTCCTATAACTCACATCACCATCGGCATAATCAGACTTAAATACCCCGGGTCTTCGGGGGCCAGGAATATACCGCCGTGGAATTGGTCCACCCACTCAAACCTGATCGTCGGACTTTCCATAACTGAAATGCAGTCCATGACGTATTTAACATTAAACGCAACGCTGAAATCTTCACCGTCGTAATCGATATCAATAACGTCGTTGGCGTTTCCGAGCTCCGGATTCCCGGATTCGAGTTCGAGCGAGTTCTTGCTTATGTTGAACTTTACGTGCCGGTAGGTAACGTCGGTTACCACGGCGACCCTTTTCAGGGCCGGGTAGAGGACTTCGCTTGGCACTAAAATTCCAAACGGCCTTTCGGCAGGAATAATCATTTCATATTCCGGGAATTCAGCATCGAGCAGGAGAGTGCTGAGAAATGTGGTAGGGGTCCTGAGCACTAGCGAGTTCTCGTCCATTCCGATGGATGCTTCGGTCTCTTTCTCAAGCAGTCGGTGCATTTCCTGGACCGCCTTTCGGGGCACGATGATCTCTCTTGTCATTTCGAGCCCCGGGAAAGCCGATGCAGGGACCTCGTAATAGGCAAGCCTGTGCCCATCGGATGATACGAACCGGAAGTCGTTTTCCTCAGTTGAATGCCACAAAAGCCCGGGCGCGGTAAATGTTTCCTCTTCCATCGGAATGCTGTAGAGAGTCTTTTGCAGCGCGCGCCTGAGGACGGTAGTATCGCAGCCAGTGAGCGCTAAATCCTGGTAAAGATTTATGTTTGGAAAATCTTCGGCCGGAATTGTGGAAAGCTCGAATCGGGAGCGTCCTGCATTGACGAGCAGCCTGCTGTTGCCCGTTGCTTCGAGAGATATCCTATCCTGGGGTATTTCACGAACTATTTCCAGAAGCTTTCGCGCAGATGCCGTAGTCTGGCCCTCAGTCTTTACCTGCGCTCCTATTTTCGTCCACAGATTCAGCTCCAGGTCGGTTGCCGAAAACTCCAAGGTGCCATCCTCAGACGCCTTTATCAGGCAGTTATTCAGAATGGGCATCGTGGTTTTTTTTTCGGTAGCGCTCTGGATTCTTTGAAGGACCTGGACAAGGCTTGCCTTTTCCACCTGGAATTTCATGGTATCCCTCGATTCGATGTTTTTATTGTTTTTGTTTTTTTAGCATAAGAAAGATTCATAATACTAATAAGGGGTATGGGGATTGTCAAAAAGTTTGTTAACCATTTGAAATTTAAGTACATATGAGTTAACAATCCGTTGACGATTTCACTCAAAAGTGAGACGATGCCGTTTTGGTGGAATGGTTTTATACATTTTCCCAACAATTTGTTAACAGTATATTTACGGAAACTGACGGAGTTTTGAAAAATCGGTGCGGGACTGCCATTATTTTTAAGAACTCCGTGTTCTCGGACGTTGCGATTACCCTTTCCAGGATGTAAGCTGAATGAATTTGAAAAGGCCTGCCGGCCAGGAACTTATAATATGACAGCCTCGGAAGAAAAAAGGAATATACTTTTAGATGACCTTTTACGTGCCCGGTTGGAAGGGGCCTTCGTGTCTCCATGTGGAACTGAAGGCGCCCTATGGGAAGGTTTTCCCGAGTGGCCGGAAGAATGTCCTTCCGACGCCGTTGGGGATGGGGGAATGTATCCGGGCGAATAACACTGTAAAAGATTGCCGATCCTTGCGCCACATTGCCGCTGCTGGAGGTCTGTTCTGGATTTTTATAACTCCGTATACAATTTAATTCTCAAGAGCATCGAATCCGACTTTATCGATTTCCTTTCGCGCAGGTCATTAAAAGACCCTGTCTTCAAAAGAGGAAGGCTCGGGTTCTATGACGGCCTGGCAATTGCCGCCGGAAGGCCTCGGATCTGGTGCCATGCAGTATCTGTCGGCGAGGTAACCGGTGCAATACCTACACTGGCAGAACTCAAAAGAAGATTGCCGAACGCGGTGGTTTCCATGACGGCGGGCACCCCCCAAGGCCTCAAATTTGCCCGCTCTCAACTTTCTGCCGAAATTCCCGTTTTCCCATTTCCTCTGGATTTTTCGCGATGCATCTCAAGAGCAATAGGCACCGTTCAACCGGACCTTTTTATTAATTTCGAGACGGAATTATGGCCTAATTTTTTCATGGAACTGAATAGGAGAAACATTCCCGCCCTGCTGCTCAACGGGCGCATATCGAGGTCCTCCGAGCGATTCTACAGGCTTTCTTCACCCCTTTTCCGGCCGGTTTTCGAGCGTTTCACATATATGGCAATGCACTCGCGCGAAGATACCCAGAGGGCTGTACGGCTTGGCGTCACGCCCGGCAAAGTCTTGACGCTGGGGAGTTCAAAATACGAGGGGCTTACCCAAAAAGCACGTCCGGAGAGGACAGATTATTGGAAAAAGCTTCTGAGCCCGGGGAATGGCCCTGTTCTCATCGGAGGCAGCCTTCGCGGGTCGGAACCAATCGACCTGTTGCGGGTATTCCAGAGGCTTCGCCATTTCTCCACCGGCCTCGTGGCGGTCCTTGCTCCACGGCATATGGAAAATATACCCAAAATGTCCGGGTGGCTTGAGAAGGAAAACATCGCTTATAACCTGCTCACCCGGATCGAAAGCGGTACGTGCGCCAGGACAGCTCCGGTGGTGCTCGTTGACCGCATAGGCGCCCTTTTTGACATCTATTCGGTCGGTGACCTGATTTTCTGCGGCGGCACCTTCGAGCCGGTCGGCGGTCACAATATTTTGGAGCCTGCTGCATGGTCCAAGGCTGTTTTTTACGGTCCTCACTTGAAAAAAGTCCTGCATGAACATGGAATCTTGCGCGATTTCGGCGGGAGCTTTCTTGTACTCGATCCCGGAGACCTTTTTTCCCAATGGGAAAAGTGGCTGGGGGATATCGATGGTCTAAGAAAATATGGCGAGGCGGCCAACCAAGCCCTAAATTCTTTCAAGGGAGTGGTTGGAAGACAGGTTGAGTTGATTCTGGAATCTTTACCGAAGGCATGCTGATATGGAGAAAATCGAGGAAATCCTCCTGGCGTTCAAAGAGGGCGGCAAGAGCATGCAGGAAGTGCTAGAATACCTTGAGAAGCTGCCGTTCGAAGATCTTTGTTTCGCCAAGGTAGATCACCATCGCTGCCTGCGCCGCGGGTTTGCCGAGGTCATCTACGGGGAGGGAAAAACGGCGGATCAGATCGCCGCAATAGCCCAATCCATGATAAAGTTTGGCAGCAACATTCTTATTACCAGGGTTGATACTCAGAAGGCTCAGGCGATTATGGCCCTGATCGGCCCAATGGACTACCACCAGCAGGCTCGAGCGCTTACCCTCAAACAGGAGACGCACCCCGAGCCTGTTCCGGAAGGAACGATTCACGTAATCTGTGCCGGGTCCTCCGACATTGATGTTGCAGAAGAGGCGGCGCTGACTTCCGAGTTCATGGGAAATAAGGTGAAGCGTAACTACGATGTAGGAATCGCGGGGATCCACCGGCTGCTCAGCGCGTGGGAGGAGTTGCGCAAAGGCAGCGTTTACATAGTGGTCGCCGGGATGGAAGGCGCCCTGCCCAGTGTCGTGGCAGGCCTGGTCAAGGGGCCGGTGATTGCCGTTCCGACCAGTGTAGGATATGGGGCCAGTTTTGGGGGTATCGCGGCCCTGCTGGGGATGCTTAATTCTTGTTCTCCGGGCATCTGCGTTGTAAACATTGATAATGGTTTCGGGGCTGGTTACCTGGCTGCGATAATCAACCGCCAGTCATACGGGCGTGAAGAGCCATAAGTTCGGTTCAAACGTGCAAGATGACAAAATGAAAGGAAATGGCGTGGGAAGAGAATACAGGCCGAACGTAAGAGAATCCGCGGTGATATCAAAACTGGATCATCAGAAAGAGTCCCAGCGGTATCACGCCATGAATCAGCTTCGTCACAACATTGACGAGCTGGCTGACAGGATTTCGATGAAGCTGATCGAAGAACGTCTGATCGAGACCGTCAGCAAGGGTGACCTGCAGGACCAGATTCAATTTGCCCTTCAAAATATTCTGGACTTGGAGGAATTCGAAATCCAGTACCAGACGGCTAACCTCAGGACGCTGGTCCCTCGCCCCAATTTCGTCAGCCTGTTCGTTACGGCTTACGTTGTGGAAAAGCTTATCGACCATAAGTGCATCGTGGATATTTTCGGGACCGACGAGGAAATTTACGCCAGCGTCAACAAGCAGGTAAGCAGGTTCATCCAGATGGACTAAACGAGTTCCAAATTCGGATCAAAGACGTGCCGACCCAACCGGAGAAAACTAAGATGAACGGCCTCGATACGAAGGTCCCGCCCAACTTTATTCGCAACATAATCGTCGATGATGTGAAGAGCGGAAAAAACGCGGGAAAGGTCCTGACCCGCTTTCCGCCCGAACCAAACGGTTACCTTCACATCGGGCACGCTAAATCCATCTGCCTGAATTTCGGGCTTGCAGCCGAATTCGGGGGGCTTTGCAATTTCCGGTTCGATGATACCAATCCCGGGAAAGAGGAACTGGAATACGTCGATTCCATCATGAATGACGTTCGTTGGCTGGGGTTCGACTGGGACGACCGCTTCTACCACGCGTCCGATTATTTCGAGCAATTATACGAGTGGGCAATCGACCTTATAAAGGCCGGCAAGGCCTACGTGGACAGCCTTAGTGCCGATGAAATCCGGGAACACCGGGGCACGCTCACAGAGCCGGGAAAGAAAAGCCCGTTCAGGAACAGGCCGGTCGCTGAAAACCTGGACCTTTTTCAACGCATGCGCGCGAGCGAATTCGATGACGGCACGCACGTGCTTCGGGCAAAAATCGATATGGCCTCGCCGAACATCAATCTGCGCGATCCAGTGATGTACCGCATCCGCAAAATGTCACATTGGCGCACGGGAGATAAATGGTGCATCTATCCAATGTATGACTACGCTCACGGTCAATCGGACGCGCTCGAAGGCATCACACATTCCATCTGCACAATGGAGTACGAGGACCACAGAGCCCTCTACGACTGGTATCTGGACAACCTGGACGTTCCCTGCCATCCTCAGCAGATCGAGTTTGCGCGCCTGAACCTGAGCTACACGGTCATGAGCAAGCGAAAGCTTCTCCAGCTCGTTCAGGAACACTATGTGAGCGGATGGGACGACCCGAGGATGCCGACTCTTGCGGGCATGAGGCGGCGAGGATACACGCCCGAGGCGATCAGAAACTTCTGCGAACGGATCGGGGTAGGCAAGCGCGAGAGCCTGGTTGACTACGGCCTGCTGGAATACTGCGTCCGGGAAGATTTGAACCTCAGAGCCCGGCGTGTCATGGGAGTTCTGCGGCCGCTGAAGGTGGTTATCGAAAACTACCCCGAACACCAGGTCGAGCAGCTCGAGGCGATAAACAACCCGGAAGATGCTTCAGCCGGTACCCGGAAGGTGCCCTTCTCCAGGGTTATTTATATCGAGCGCGATGATTTCATGGAAAATCCGCCCAAGCAGTTCTTCCGGCTCTCTCCAGGGCGTGAGGTAAGGCTTCGCTATGCCTATTTCGTAAAATGCGTCGATGTTATCAAGGATGAAAAGGGCGAGGTGCTCGAGCTGCGCTGCACTTACGACCCTGCCACCCGAGGCGGAGATTCGCCCCCGGATGGCCGTAAAGTCAAAGCGACTCTCCACTGGGTTTCCGCCGCTCATGCGATGGACGCCGAAGTCCGGCTCTACGATAAACTGCTCAATCGGGCCGACCCTTCAGATGAAAAGGATGGATCGACTTTTAAAGACTTCATAAACCCCGATTCCCTCGAAGTGATCCAGTCGGCCAAACTGGAGCCAGGCCTTGCCGGGGCCCCCGCTGGGAGCCGGTATCAGTTTGAACGGCTGGGATACTTTTGCGTCGATCGGGATTCCACACCTGACAAAATGGTATTTAACCGCACGGTCACGCTTCGCGATACCTGGGCAAAGGTGGCGAAAGCGGAAGGCATAAAGCAGGCATAATGGGCTGCCCGGTACCCAAAACTAAGCGGACTTTCGATACACTCGCGTTATATAAATTATTTACCTTAATGTATACGCCTCATCCGGCCGATAGCTCTGTTAAAGCCTCAATTTAGGAGCAGGCCATGAATATCGTAATAGGCGAAACCGTTAAAATCGGCCCATCGGCCCAATACAGGCCGGATGGCGAAGCAGTTTCGGTGGAGGCAAGGCTTTTGGAAATCAGGGACAGAAGAGAAACCTCTGCTTCGGGCAGCGTATCTTCCGGTCGCATCATTACGCTTCTCGTCCCGGACGCCCAAAAGATTCCCCGTGGGGTCGAATCAGGGGATTACCGCATCTACCTCAGATTCGTACATCGCCGGCAGGCTAGACAGTAACCGAGGTTGGTGATTACCGGTGATGCAGGAACCGCTTTGCCCGAAACCAAATGTTATTTTCTTGCCGAATGTGGCTCCCGGCCCAGATTGCCGGTGGACCTTGCCGCTATCGGGTCAGTGTCCTGAGGCATTGTGCATTGTCCCTTCTCGCCCGGCCTGACGCCGGTACTCCCTTAATCCATCCGCACTACTCCCCTATAAATGAATTTCTTGAATTTTGTGGATTAGAATGTATTGTGTGAGCGTGTGGTGAAAAACAAACAGGAGAGGCAGGGTCCCTTATGGCTGTCCAACGAATCGGCACTGTGGCGAGAAGCACCAAAGAAACTGAAATTTCCGCAGAAATTGCACTTGATGGAACCGGCAGGGCAGAGCTGGATACGGGGGTCCCCTTTCTTGACCATATGCTGACTCTTTTCGCCGTCCATGGGCTCTTCGACCTCAAGATCAAGGCAACCGGCGACCTGAAAGTCGACGCCCACCACACGGTCGAAGACATCGGCATCTGTCTTGGCCTCGCGCTCTCGAAAGCGTTGGGAGAACGGAAAGCCATCGTTCGCTACGGGCATTTTACAGTCCCAATGGATGAGGCCCTTGCTTCAGTCAGCCTGGACCTGTCAAACCGCCCCTTCCTGGTCTATGATACGCCGCCGATGGCCGACCGGACCGGGGAATTTGAAACCCAACTTGCACCCGAGTTCTTCAGGGCCTTTTGCCAGAACGGCGGACTCACCTTGCATATCCGGGTTTTGTACGGCGCCAACACGCATCACATGCTCGAGGCGACATTCAAGGCACTTGCCCGTGCGCTGAGCATGGCCATATCGTTCGATCCCCGCCGTAGCGGGATACCCTCATCCAAAGGGGCCCTTTAGGCGGTTTCCGAGTCGGAAAGGGTCCTTTTCCGCCCTTGGGCGGTGGGACCGCCCGCCAAGATCTCGACGCTCCGCGAGGCGGGTGGCGCGCAGGCAGGGTCTCGACGCTATCCCTGACCTGTCCACGACCAGAGGCGGGACACTGGTACGCCTCCGCGCAACCCCTCCCTTCGCAGGGCTCAGGGCAAGATCTTTCCTTGCCCGGAAGAAAAATGCCTCCTTTCTGACTCGGAAACTGCAAGTGTCTCAACCGGTGTTTCCTGATGGACACTAGCTGGATCATATGAAGCGAATCACTGCAGTTTGATTTCTCACCAGCCAACGGAAAGCGAAGAAGGATGGTGGAAAAAAGCCGGCCCGGATTTCAGAAGGGAATTTGCGTATTTGCCCAGGCCGGCTTTCGGAAGGTTCTGCACAGAAAGTAGGACATTCAAGATTACCAGTCGAATTCACCTTTGAGATAACGGTCGATATCCGCTGCTGCGCGCTTGCCTGCTCCCATCGCGCTGATGACAGTTGCAGCGCCCGTTACAAGGTCGCCTCCGGCCCAAACACCCTTCATCGTTGTGCGTCCGGTCTCCTGGTTGGCTACAACCGTCCCATGCCTGGTCCGTTCAAGGCCGTCGGCATTTAGGAAAACCAGAGGGTTCGGACTGGTTCCGAGGGCAAAGACCACCTCGTCCACTTCCATTTCGAATTCGGAACCCTTAATTGGAATCGGACTGCGGCGGCCGGATTCGTCCGGTTCTCCCAGTTCCATCCTGATACAACGCATCGCACGTACTAAACCTTTGTCGTCGCCTAAAATTTCAATCGGATTGGTCAAGAAGTCAAAAATGACCCCTTCCTCCTCGGCATGATGAACTTCCTCAAGTCTTGCCGGCACCTCTGCAGGTGAGCGGCGGTATACTATATGGACCTCTGTGCCGGTTTCCGCGCCGTTTTCCTTGGCCCGGAGGGACTGTAGGCGAAGAGCGCAACGCGCAGAATCCATCGCAACGTTCCCCGCACCGATCACGGCCACTTTTTTGCCCACCTTGACGGGAGTATCGAATTTGGGGAACTGATAGCCTTTCATCAAATTGACACGAGTGAGGAATTCATTTGCAGACATGACACCACTGAAATTGATTCCCGGAATGCGCATAAACATCGGAAGGCCGGCCCCTGTGCCCAGGAAAATTGCATCGTGTTCGGCCATCAATTCATTGATGGTAAGAGTACGTCCTATGACGTGGTTTGTGAGTATCCGAATACCGAGGGCCTTTGCCGCTGTTTCTATTTCGGCCCGGATAACCTTTTCCTTGGGAAGCCTAAATTCAGGAATGCCGTAAACGAGCACGCCGCCCGGAATATGGAGGGATTCAAAGATGGTGACATCATGTCCTATCCGGCCAAGGTCGACGGCACAGGTGAGGCCCGCGGGTCCGGACCCTACTATCGCGACTTTCTTGCCGGTCGAAGGTCCTTTGGTAACATCGAATGTTTTGTTTGCGAGCTCGAAATCTCCAACAAAACGCTCGATGCGTCCGATGGCGACCGGTTCCCCCTTCTTGCCCAGAATGCAGCGCTTCTCGCACTGCACTTCCTGAGGACAGACCCTGCCGCAAATAGCCGGCAGGTTATTTTTGGATTTCATGATTTCGACGGCTTTGGCCATATTGCCGACGCGTACGGCCTCGATAAACTCGGGAATTGTAACTTCGACCGGGCAGCCCTCCATACAGTGAGGTTCCTTGCACTGCAGGCAGCGTTCAGCCTCCTTCCTGGCAAGATCCAGCGTGAAGCCCAGGGCCACTTCGTCAAAGTTTTGCACCCGATCTTCAGGTTTCTGCGCGGGCATATCCTGACGGGGAATCTTCATCCGCTCTTTTTTGGTTAATTCTGCCATGGCTTTATTTCACTCCCTCGACAGCACGTTCTAAATTGCATTTGTGGCCCTCACGCCAGCGCTGAACCGCCAACTGTTCCTCGGAACGGTAAAACGCCATCCGTGACAACAGAGTGTTCCAGTCCACTCTGTGCGCGTCGAACTCGGGGCCATCCACACAAACAAACCGAGCGCCGTCGTCCATGACGACCCGGCAGCCGCCGCACATACCCGTACCATCCACCATGACGGTATTCAAACTGACGATGGTAGGCACACCGAACGGCTTGGTCGTGGCTGAGACAAACTTCATCATGATGGCCGGCCCGATGGCCCATATCTTGGCGATCTGCCCGGGTTGCGTCTCAAGGATTTCCTTTAGAGGCACGGTAACCAGGTCCTTGCGGCCGTACGATCCATCATCGGTTGTGACAATAAGTTCATCCGAGACCGCTCGCATCTTGTCTTCCCAAAGCAGAAGTTCTTTGGTCCTGGCGCCGATTATGGAGATTACGTGATTTCCCGCCTTTTTGAGTTCCCTGGCAATCGGATAGACAGGAGCGATCCCTACCCCACCCCCAACGCAGATCACCTTGCCGAAATTCTCGATCTCCGTCGGGTGCCCGAGCGGGCCCACAATACCTTTGAACGAATCCCCCACTTGCATCTGTCCCATTTCCATTGTCGATTTGCCAACTTCCTGGAAGATTATTGTGAGGGTACCAGCCTCCCTGGAATAATCGGCGATAGTCAGAGGAATACGCTCGCCATTATCGTGCATGAGCACGATAATGAACTGCCCTGCCATGGCCTTCCGAGCGACTTGTGGCGCTTCCACCACCATCAGCTTCGTGACGTCACTAAGAACTTCTCTTTCAAGAATCTTGTACATTTCCTCATATCCTTTTCGCCTAAAAACGAATCTATTTAGTGATAAATATCACTTAGTATATCAATTAACCGCCAGGGCCGCAATGTTTTTTTATTCGGCTCGAGGGCAGATACCACTATTGTCCGTTGGATTTGAGGTCAATAAGGATTTCTGCCGGTCTTACGGCGTAGCATGCTTTTACTGGGCGGGTTTTGGAGCCGGTGGACGAGCAGGGGCAACCTTAATTACTTTGGTATTGCTCAAACCCTGTATTCTCATCTGTTCCAGGAGCGTGTAGGCCTTGCTCTGGGGACATGGACTTGTAGTCACTACAAAGCCGCAGCCATCGGCAGCGGGGCCAATCACTGCGCGGTAGCCCTTCGCCGCAAGGTCCTTCTTTACTGATTCAGCTTGAGACCTTTCTTTGAAGATCGCTCCTACCTGAATCGCATAATCTCCCTTTTCGGTCGAAGGGGCCGGTTTTGCCGAAGGGGTTGGAGGGGCCGGTACGGCCGCTTTTGCAGTCGGTTTGGCAGGCGCTTTTACGGCTGGGGCTTCCGGAGCTTGGGATCGAACGCCCTTTTTTGGGAACAGGTCTTTGGGCGCAGCTTCGTCGGACTTGGATACTTTGCCTTCCGGTGGAGCTTCCAAGGTGGATGGTTTCTGAGGAGCGGCCGGGCTTGGCGCCGGTGGTTGGAACGCAGGCTGGACCTCCGAGGTCTTTATGCCCTCGCGTTCCGTTTCAGCTCCAGGTGGTTTGGTCTCGGGAGGTCTGACCGGTTCGGCCGGCTTCGTCAGTTCTGAAAGCCCCTCGGGAGCCGAAGGCTCTGACTGTTTCGGGACCTCTTTTGTAATCGCTCCTCTCTCGGGAAGAGGCGTTTTGCTTAGATCTTTGGTCTTTCCTTTGAAATAGTGGTCCGTTATGAGCACCAGAAAAATGAGACACACTGCCGAAATCACCAAATACTTCAAATACGGTTGGCCCCCGCCGCCACCTTTCCGGAGATTTCTTTGTAAAACGAGCTTCTTTCGCATCCTTGCCCTCCTGAATACGGTTCCTAAATGCCTTTGGAACGTTTCATGGCTCTTTCGAATCCCGGCAGCGCCCCTTCGATCGTCGAGTCATCGACGCAGTAGGCAATCCGGATATGGCCTGGCCCTGCGAATCCGCTCCCGGGCACGCACAGGATGTTTTCTTCCCGCAGGAGTCCAACGAACTGGATGTCGTCGGGAAGGGGGCTTTTGGGGAAAAGGTAAAAAGCGCCCTGCGGGACTGTCAGCTCGTAGCCGAACTCCGTGAGAGCGCTAACGAGCCGATCTCTTTTGGCCTTGTAGATATCGACGTCCACGCAGATTCCCTGGAGCTCCACTACGAGCCGTTGCATGAGAGCGGGCGCGTTTACGAAGCCGAGAATCCGGTTGGCCAGCGTGAGCGCATCGATGATTTTTGTCCCATCCTCGGCGGAGGGGCTAAGCGCTACGAAGCCGATGCGCTCGCCAGGCAGAGAAAGATCCTTGGAGTATGAGCTTGCGATCAGCGAATTGGGGTAGTGCAAAAAAACACACGGGACGCAACAGTTGTCGTAAACGATCTTCCTGTAGGGCTCATCGGAGACCAGGTAAATTACATGGCCGAACTGGCTGCTTTTTGCCTCGAGAATCTTCCCCAGGCGCGCAATGGACTCTTCCGGGTACACCTGCCCGGTCGGATTGTTCGGAGAATTAATGAGCACGATCTTGGTGCGCGGACCGATCTCTTCTTGCATGCGATCCAGGTCGAGATTGAAGTCCGGATCGAGTGTCGGCACCGTTTTGAGCACCCCGCCGTGATTGTCCGCATAAAACCCGTATTCCACGAAATAAGGGGCCGGGCAGAGCACTTCGTCACCGGGATCGAGCAGCGCCTTGAAAATTATGTTGAGGCCGCCCGCAGCCCCGCATGTTACCACTACCTGCTCGAGTGCCAGGGAGATGCAGTACTCCTGGCAAAAATAGGCGGACATGGCCGAGCGGGTGGAAAAAAGGCCCGCGTTTGGCATATATGCGTGCATTCCAGCCTCATCAGTTTTGACCAGCTCGATCAGTTTTTCGCGAACTATGTCCGGAGGCGGAACGTTAGGGTTTCCCAGGCTGAAATCGAAGACTTTGTCCTCGCCATGGATTTTTTTCAGGCGCGCGCCCTCCTCGAACATCTTGCGAATCCACGAGGATTTTTCCATAAACTGACCCATCTTTGCGGCAACCGCCATATCGTATTCGAGTCCTCCCCGCAAATCGAAAATAAAGCCGGCTTTCAGGCTGTCTGTTGCGAAGTAATCTCTGGCACTATAAGAGAGATTTGCGCTCTTATGCAAGCATTCTATCGGTTTGAAGTGAGCTTTTTCAAGCCGTTGGGATCGTGAATTTTGAAAGCCGCCATCCACCCCGTTATACTCCTGTCGACTTTTGGGAAATGGACCAGGTGAATCTGTCTTCCCCCATATTTTTCCTTGCCTTCCGTATCGATTTTATGTGAAAATCGCGATTCGAAAATGCTTCTGATCCGAAACCCTCGTTCTCTTGACGAATCTTCCTGCCAGGGTTATGAATCAGCGCTTTGTTTTAGCTTGGTATTTAGGCCGTCTAGAAGATATTTCGATTCTAAACGGGTTTCACAAATCCGATTTCCAGCCTCCCTCAATGTCCATCAGGAGGAAGTATGACAGGCAACGCGAGTGACAAGGATACGGTCGGTTCGGTCTTGGTCGTCGGCGGTGGAATAGCCGGCATGCAGGCCGCGCTGGACTTGGCCAATTCAGGATATTTCGTCCACCTGCTCGAAAAAGGTCCGGCAATCGGCGGAGGCATGTCCCAACTCGACAAGACCTTCCCTACAAACGAATGCGCGATGTGAATCATCTCTCCCAAGCTGGTCGAGGTCGGCCGGCACCTTAACATCGAACTCCTGACCCTTTCCGAAGTTCAGCAAGTTAGCGGCGAGTCGGGAAATTTCACTGTAAAGGTCCTTCAAAAGCCCCGTTTTGTCGATCCTTCAAAATGTACCGGTTGCGGCGAGTGCGCCAAAGTTTGTCCTATCGAACGCAAAAATGAGTACGATATGGCACTCAATACGCGCCGGGCCGCATTCCGCAGGTACGCCCAGGCAGTACCGGGAGCGTTTGCCATTGAAAAACGCGGCACCTCCCCGTGCAAGGCGACCTGCCCTGCGCACATTTCGGTCCAGGGGTATGTGGCTTTGACCGCTCAGGGCAAGTACCAGGAGGCCCTAAAGCTTATCAAGGAAGAAAACCCTCTGCCGGCAATCTGCGGCCGAGTCTGCCACCATCCCTGCGAGACCGCCTGCA
>JBKQTS010000233.1:0-19225 GCA_052143075.1 Syntrophobacteraceae bacterium
TCTTCTGAAAAAAGTTCCGGGGCCATTTTCTGCCTCCTTTCTGTTTTTCACCAGAAATAACAGGCAGATAATGCCCCAGATTATTCCGGAGTCAAAAATCTATTTTGTTACGTACAGAGGAGAGATAATTTAAGTTTTCCTCAGAACGAAAACAGGCAGAGCCATTGCTGACCCTGCCCCTGTTAGGTTTCGAAATCGTAACTCGTAAAGTCAACCGCAAGGATCAGGTACTTCGCAAGCAGTTTCTACTGCCCAGGCCCGCGGTACGTGGTAGACTTCTTCGCTACCTCATCCATTTCTTGGGCGGTGAGTAAAAGACTGGTTTTAAATGCAAACGGACTGGCAGCTCTGACACCGCACAAGAAAGCTTGAGCAGACACACTGTCAGGCATTTCGATGATGCCATAGAGGTCGCTTTCGCCTATAGCCCAGTAGAAGCACTCCAGCTTTCCACCTAGCGCCTCTACTGCCTTTTTGACAACAGCCTGCCGAGCAGTACCACCCTCTTTGAGCAGGCCTTTCATGCTGTCTTGGCCATAGTCAGCTCTGACCATATACCTTGCCATTGTAAGCTCCTTTGCCTAGGGAAAGTTGAGTACTAAGGCCGGTCCCAGACACTACGTATTGTTCAAGGCAGGACCCCATGGCCCTGCCTTTGTTCGGTTAGAGCGTCTTGGCGAATTCCAGCCAGTCGATCTCGTCGACCTTGATATTATCGACGGTCAAATACTCAAGGAGTGGCCCCATCGACGTATTGATATCCTCAGGTTTATCAGCTTCCCACAGGCAGAACACGTAGTCTGTCCGACCATGCGGAATGGGGTTCCAGGTTTTTAAGCACTTGGCGGGAGCCTTGCCCGCCGCCATAGTTTTTGCGAACTCAGGCGACGCTTCGGCGATCACTTTCATGACTTCATCAGCACTTTTTTTAAGAGTATGTAGAGCTATGTACTGAGCCATAATAACCTCCTTGGCTGCTTGAAATGAACCTGCCGCAGCTCTGGTTCCTTCCCAAAATCCAGAGGTATGGGAAGTACTTTGAATGGTAGCCAACAATGCCACTGTTGGGCCAACAAGAACATCAAGACCCGTGGCCTTCCGTCCCCATCTTTCAATGGGTTTGGCTTTATTGAATCTTGGAACTCCCAACAGAACGAAATGCGTTGCGCCAGGAGCGAGATGGCCCCCAAGGGATACTAAAAATTCCCCTTGGAGGCTCTACATCGGGAGTTTCAGGTAGGCCAACTTCATGACTCAGTCCATACAGAAGCCCTTTTGGGAAATAGCTATGAAACTATGACCCGACAGAATACGAAACATTCAACATCAGAGAAAAATGAAAGAGATCTAAATCTACCTGCTCGCGGCTATCACGAAAAAGCACCTCTGAATCCCTGCTGGCCCTGCAGATCCTTGAGAGCAACTTGTTAGAGAAAAAGCCCTTTGCATAACTGGCCACAGAGGCTCTCGAGCAGATTCCTGGTACTCTCACTTTTGGGAAGTCAATGCTATCTGAATCTGAGATCTTTGAATGCTACTGTGCTCCTTATTATCAGAAAAAGGTTTCAAAAAGGTTACATCCCACGTGCACTTCACGAAGGTTGGAGTGGCGTCCTGAGCGCATTCGCTGAAAAGGACCCTATTCAAAATATTTTTTCTTTTTTTGGGTGGTTGACTTTTTATTGAATGTGCTGGTGTCCACCACTTTGAAGACAAAAATCCCGTATGCGATGATGATGACGGTATCCTGAGATTTCGACAATGCTGATTCCCTGTAGAAGGGGTGGAAGGGGCACTTGAATTCCTTCGTCCTGGGGGCAAGCAGGATTCAGACCAGAGAGGCCCTCGCCAATCTGAGAATTGGCACCCCTTCCATTTTTGGATTTGTGAAGCTATCAATGGATTGTCTTTGTTACGCTATCGTTTCGGGAGCATGACTTTTGGATGACGGTCGGGGATACATGGGCAAAAAAGTAAGACAAAGCCAACCTCAACTTCATAACGATGTCGGTTGTAAAATGTGATCTCTTCAATTCGATCTTACGCGCTTCACACCCCCAGCTTCCGATCTCATGGCACATGTTGCCGACTGTTGCCGCTTCAGGGGGATTCACACATGAAGATCATAAGGCGTTATGCGCGGGCTGTTCTTTTGATTTCATGGATTGTGGTAATGAGTGTGGACTTTCGCTGAGCCTGAGCTGGCGGCTGTCCCCTTATTTGACGGTGATCACTGCACACGGGGCATGCAGGATAACGTGACGGGCATTGGAACCGAAAAGCATTTTAC
Source organism: Syntrophobacteraceae bacterium (assembly GCA_052143075.1). Classification (GTDB taxonomy): domain Bacteria; phylum Desulfobacterota; class Syntrophobacteria; order Syntrophobacterales; family Syntrophobacteraceae; genus SbD1. Next base: position 2,291 of record JBKQTS010000233.1, read on the forward strand.
CGACCGGCGAAATCTTCCGCACTCCCACCACTATCTCATCGATTTGATGCTCTCGGGCGAACTTCACCAGATCCTCACCGGGAGTCATTCCCCGGATGAGAAGATGAGTCTCGACAGGGATTCCGTCTTGCTCCAAGAATTCCCTGGTATATACCAGTTCCTCTTCGGCCTGCTGGACGTTCTCCGCCGAGGTCTTATAGTCTCCCACGAGAGAAGTAACTACGTGAACGCGCGCCTTAAAAGCCAAGGCATGCTTTTTAGCCAAGTCTAGAGCCGCCTTGGCGTCATTGGATCCGTCATAGCCTACCAAGATCTCCATATCTCCCTCCCCGATCACCGAAGACCACCCTATTTCCTGTCGTGTTTAAAAACCCCGCTAGAGCAACTGTTGACCTTCAACAACTAACCATTGACAAATCCCAATGCAAGGAAATTATATGGGAATGCAGCGTTTCACGACCCCTTCGTCGGTCCGGATCCCTTCCAGGCTTCCCTGATAAACGATTCTGCCCTTTTCCAGGATATAAACCCTAATACAAAGTCGGCGGCACAATTTGAGATTTTGGTCGGCCAGTCTGAAAGAGCTAACTCTATTGGTCTTTTCATTTTGCCATTTGTCAGGAAACTCATTCAAGGACCAGTGCCTCTCCACCTTAATGATGACGTTTCCGCTGCCGATCTGAGTTTCGATCAGTCGGCTGAAAGTACATGGTGGATTGGATTATTATCTTGGGTATTCATATATGTGGGAGGAAGCATCATTTCAGCGGGTGGAAGATGTGTGTGTTTTCGGTGAGTCTGGAAGAGGTAAAAAAACTGAGAATTTGTATTGGCGCTAACCGATGCGAGATCGTTGGGAGAAGACGGTAAAATGGATCGGATGCGTGTGATCCGGATGGACAACTCGCGAAGGTTCACAAATGTGACGGACATGGAAAGGCTGATCGGTGGTTTGTGAAGTCAATTATGAGGAGAGTTATGCTGACTCTGACGAAATGAATTCACCGCCCTGAGGGATATTCCACGGTTGAAACCACGTAGGACCATTCCGGCATGGAATCCACACCGGAAATTCGGCTGATTGCACCCGAAGGAAAGAACTTCATTGAAACACCCGCCCGGAATACTCGCCGCAGCTATTACATCTTTGGATAGACCAGCCCCGCTTCAAGTTTGTCTACCACCGCTGCCTGGCACGTTCAAGCTACGACACCGGATAACAAGAGCTTGCGCGTGGATGTCCTGTTCAAGAACCACGCCGCGAAGACTTGGATGGATTCCTCTGTATTCTATGGAATGCCATTTTGGGTCGGAAAGTACGAACAGCCAACGAGCAGGGCAGACCGGGAGGCGCTTATTCCGGCGGCAGATATCAGCTCCTCAAATTCCCGATATGATTGCGCGTCTCAAGTTAAAATCGTCACTGGCATGTGCTCGGCGGACAGGAGGCTGTCCAGTCAGCACCGACACTGTTTGAACCATTACCGTCCCAAAGGGTTACTGTTCCTGATATCGTTTGGTCGGCCAGTTGGTTGGTGCCAGAAGCGGTAAAGCTCGTACATTCGGATTCCGTTGACGTACGCTGGCAATAACTATCCCACGATGGGCAGCTAATGCCCAGACCCGCAACAATGGAAGAATTGACGTCCCCGCAGGCCGTGCCGGTGACGGTGAGTGTATCGTATGTGCCTGCCGGGTAACACTGCTGGGTACAGGTAGCGGACGTAATGGTAATCGACAGGGGATTTGAGGTGGTCGTAAAAGACCATTGCGGTCCGTCAGTGAATGGATCGGGCAGAAGGCCGCACATTTTGTGTACGGCCACGATTTTCCAGTGGTAGGTGGTGTTCGGGTTTAAGGCTCCCGGATTATAACTGGGGTTGCTGACCGTAGCTGTAGGGGTGGACGGCAGAGTCTCCCCGAAATAGACATCGTATTGGTCGGCGTTGGAAGTTGCCGCCCAGCTCAAAGTGGTGCCGGTCGAGACGCCGGTGGCTCCGTTTGCCGGAGTGGGGCCGGAAGGTGTTCCGGGAGAAGGAGCGGCGGTTACCACTATGGAAGTGCGTTGGCAAACTTCAATTTGCGCGGCGTCGGTTGCGCATACGTTAAAAGAATAGGTGGCGGGCGTTTCCTCGATAATACCACTTACCAGCCCATTGGAGGCGATGCTGAGGTCGGACGGAAAATAACCGGATCCGACCATAAACGTGTATGGGGCCGTACCGAACGCAGGCGCAGCTATCTGGTAGTTGAATTGACTGCACTGCTGTGCGGAGCCCAGGGACGCCGGGAGGTCGAATGACAGATTCTCCGTTGTGAAAGAATAGAGCGGCCCCTTGGCGACAGTGGGATTCAAGTCGTTGCACATATTGTGTTTTGCGACGACCTGCCAATAATAGGTGGTTTTTGCCTGTAACGCCCCGGGGTTATAAGCAGCCCCGGTCACGTTCGCCGCCAGTGGCGGCTTCGATGAGGTGCCGAAATAGACATCGTTGGTATGTCAAACCTCGAGTCTGTTCGGTTTAGTTCATCGGTGAGAGAAAAGTAATCGAATGTGAATCGTCCGTATGGGCTTAACAGCTCTACTCAACGGCCCCGGAGCAGAAGAAGGTCTGCGTTTTCCCGGGTAGAAGGCCGGGAGCAGGGGGACATACGGGATTTCGGTAGGAAGAAGAAATGAAAACATCCGCCCCCCGCTTATCAGAACGAGAGGCAATGCCCGTTTTCTCTCAGCCATTTTCTTCTTTCCCGGTGTTCGGGAAGAAATTTCTCCACGAGATTCCAGTATTCCGCAGAGTGGTCGTGGCGGACCAGATGGCAGAGTTCGTGTACTACAAGGTAGTCTATGACCGGTTCGGGCGCCAAAATTATGTTCCACGCGAAATTGATGCCTCCCTTGGCAGAACAACTGCCCCACCGTGACCTGAGTGCTTTAATCCTCACCGCGCTGGGCGTTACGCCGATTATTCTCATGTAATGCGTGACGCGCTCTATAATTTTTTTCAGCGCCATATTTGCGTACCAGGTGACAAGCTGTCGTCTGATAAACGGGGCGCGGGTTCGTGCGGGGATTTCCGGGCGTATGGAGACGATTATTTTCCCTCGTTCACAGGTGACCCCGGCGCCGCTTCGTTCACAGACTTCCAAAGTGTGCTCCACACCAAGATACGGCAGCTTTTCGCCCGAAACGAATTCCCATGCGGGAAGTTTTTCCTGTTTCTCACGGTTCAGGGTCAATCTATTGCGGACCCAGTCGGATTTCCTTTCCACAAATCCGGCTATTTCCTTGCTGGAGAGGCCTTCCGGCGCCGCCACAATCACCCTGTTGTCCGAATAAACACAAAGCGAGAGGTTTTTTCTTTTGGAACTCCGCCTGATTTGCCATTCAAAATCGATCATTCCGGAATCCTGTTTTTCCTCTTCATCTGCGTCATCTGCGTCATCTGCGGATAATTCTTTTTCACCCGCTCTCAATACTATATCCGGCTTGCTTGAGCACAGCCTCTACTTCCCGGACATGTTTGAAATTGCGCGTCTCGATTTCAAGTTGCACCAGGCTCTGATGAATGGACATGCCCGCCCCGCCCCGGTTGTGATAGATCTGAAGAACGTTGGCCTTCGAGTCGGCGATTATGCCCAGGAGCTTCGCCAGGGCCCCGGGCACATCATCCAGCCGGACACTGAACCGCATAATGCGTCCGTTCTGCGACAGACCCTTCCGAATGACCCTGTCGAGCAGAGAAATATCGATATTGCCCCCACTGATAACCAGTGCAACTTTTGACTCCCGGGGGGCCTTGATCGCCCCGCTCAGCAGAGCAGCCACACTAACTGCTCCTGCCCCTTCGGCGAGTATCTTTTTCCGTTCCAGGAGCATGATCACAGCTTCCGCTATCCGGTCTTCGCTCGCCAGGACGATCTCATCGACCTCTTTACGGACTATATCGAAAGGAATGCTTCCGATCTGCCTGACCGCTATTCCATCGGCAATCGAACGGAGCGCTTCGACCATGATTCTTTCGCCGGTTTCAACGGCCTTGTGGGCTGAAGGACAATTTCCCGCCTGAACCCCCACGATCCGAATCCCCGCCCTGATAGCCCTGGCAGCCACTGAAATTCCGGCCACCAACCCTCCGCCGCCGACCGGTACGGCTATCAGGTCGACATCGGGCAGATCTTCCATTATTTCCAGGCCAATGGTCCCCTGTCCCGCTATTATCGCTGGATCGTCAAATGGATGAATAAAGGTTCTGCCGTCTTTTGCCAGCTCCAGCGCTCTTTTTATTGAATCTGAAAGGCTCTGTCCTTCAAGGATTACTTTCCCGCCGTAGCCGCGCGTTGCTTCCTGCTTTGAAATCGAAGCCCATTCAGGCATTACGATGGTCGAGGCCAGCCCCGCCCGGCTTGCGGCCAGAGCGACACCCTGAGCATGATTGCCGGCCGATGCCGCAACCACCCCTCCCTTCCCGATCCGGTTAAGCTCATTCAGGATCTTGTACGTTGCGCCACGAATCTTGAACGACCCGGTCGCCTGCAGATTTTCCAATTTCAGAAAGACTTCGAACCCGGCCAGCCTGCTGAACGTCGGAGAGTATATAAGAGGTGTTCGGATTACACGGCCCTTAAGGATGGCGGCCGCCCTTTCGATTTCGGCAGCCGAAATCTCTTGAGTTTTTGGTTTCGAGTCTTCAGTTTTTGGTTGCCTCAAAGGAAATGACTGCCTCCGGAATTTCGAGCGTTGAGTTACTACCCGGAACTAACAACTAAAAACTAAGGACCGACTTGTTTAGGCAGGATAAAAATAAAATCCGAGCCGTCTTGTCTCGGTTCGTACCACATGTCGCCTTCGTGCTTTCGGATGATTTCCCTTATCAGGTACAGGCCCATGCCGAACCCATCCTTTTTCTCGGCCCCGTCGTCCATGTGGGCAAACTTGGTGAAAAGCCTGTCCCTGTACTCATCCGGAATCGGCTTACCGCTATTGTAAACGTTCAGGCGATAAAAAGAGCCGTGATCTTCGAAACCGAAGGCGATCCTGCAGCCTTTACCACCGTATTTTACGGCGTTTTTGAAAAGGTTTCTGAACACGGCTTTCAGCCACACCATATCGGCCCCGATCGGAATAGTTCCCCCGGGAATCGCTCCCAGCCGGTTGTCGATCACTATATTCCGTTCCTCAATTTCATTTGACATCTCATCGAGAACCGCATCTATGATGTCCTGCCGCAGATCCACGAATTCCTTTTTTTTGAGAAGCACACCCTCAAGAGAATGAGCGCTCCCAAGACAGTCCTCCGCTATACCGATCAGGTGCCGAACCCGCGCCATCAAATCCGAAACCGTGTTCCATACGGATTCGTCCATTCGTCCGAAGGAACCGCGCATGAGCAGCTTAAGTGTAGCGGCAATGGAGACAAGTGGTCCCCGGATATCGTGAGACATGATCATCAGCATGTTCAGTATATGCTGGTTGAGCTCCCGGATGCGCCGCTCGGATTCCGAAAGCTCCCGGTTCTGTCTCTCGGCTTCCAGATATGCCTCCTGGAGTTCCTTTAAGCCCGATATGTCCCTTAGCGCCCCCTCCCACGATATGGAACCATCTTCTTCGAACCACAAGGTTGCAGTAATGGACCCGCTGAAAACGGTCCCGTCCTTTTTTTTCAACTCCGCTTCATATTCTTTTAGAAATCCGTCCGCTTCGAGACGCTGTTGGAACTGATGGCCTTCTTCGGGATCGGAGAAAAGCAGGTACACATTGTCCAGCCCGAGCAATTCTTCTTTGCTGAAATAGCCAAACAGTTCCACCCCCGCCTGATTCACATCGAGCAGTTTACCGCGCCCGCTCGATATAAAACGCATGTCACCGGCCCCATCGAAAAAACGCTTATACATCATCCCCGCATTCAAATCGGAAACCTGAAAACCAGAAGAAAGAGGATTTTTGTATGTTTCACCGGCCATCTCGCATTCGCCTCAGCAAACCTTCCCGCCTGTTCCACCCGGTGAGGGACCTACAATAGACTTAACCGTTGGCATTATATCTGTTTTTCGGCGCAATTAACAAGAAAAGGGCAAAAGGTTATCAAAACTTAGAAACCGCGTATTCAATCGCTCAAACCCATTCCAACTTCTCCACGGGGCTCCAAACCCAGAGAGTCGGGACCGAACCTGTATTGATCTTCCTCCCACGTCCCGAACCTCAGCGACTGGAGTATACTGGCTGCTTTTTCCTCGACTTCGGGTATCGTATGGACTATGGCCCTCAAAGATTTGAGCACCCTCAGCATCTGTTCTTTATGACAAACCGGCAGGACCGGATGTTCAACCAACTGGATTACTTCATCCAACTGAAAGAGGTTACTCGAAGTTATCTGCACGTATGCAAGTTTAGACCACTGCCCCACAAGCTCAACCGGCAAGCCGTCCATCTCCCTGGAAAAGTCGTAGTTCATACCTGTCGGCAATGCATTTGCAAGGCGGTCCAACAAAGACTTGATCTCTGACTGATTCCAAAGGCTGGTCCCGGAAAGGAGTTTTTCCCACTTGGGGTAAATCTTGTTTTTGACCCACTCACGCTCCTGGTGGGGAGAAAGATAAAGTCTTGCCAGTTCTTTTTGTTCAATGAGCAGCCTTTGACTTACGACAAACAGGTCCCCGAAGGAACGCAACTCCGGGAGTTTTTCGCTTAATGCTGCACACAGCTCGTCGAGAAGAGGTCCTTTCCACTCGAGTTCCGGCGCATACTTCCGGAGCAGTTCTTCCCACTTCGCCCGAAGAATGCCGATTTGCGCGTTTATCGCCGAGAACACAAACCCTAGTTTGACCAATGTGTTCCTGAGTTCATGGGCAAGGATTTCGCAGCTTTGGAGACGCTGGCGGGCAAAGTGTTTAGTCGCCTGGTACAGTTTATCCCTGAACCATAAAGAGAGCAGTTCGGAGCCAAGGCTTTCGGATAAATCTTTGATGATCCTGGCCGAACGATCGCCGCGCTTCAATGTCCCGGGCTTAAAGTGGATCTTTATAACGGCTGCAACCGCGTTTTCGCTGTCCTGCCAGATCGGGTTTCCCTGCCAATCGACCGGATATTGAATCTTGTCGACTGAATAGCCGTATAGGCTCTTCTTTCGAACCAGCACAGGCTCCATGTGGTATTCATCTTCCGATTCTCCCGAGAGCTGCTTTCTGACACTGCGGGAGTCATGCATAGGGTCGTGCGCCGTCCAGTTCATCTGCTTTTCGACGCACCAACCCATTGCTTCCAGGGGACGGCCGGGCTCGTCCCTGTAATGCTCCCATTCTTTGCCGGGTGGATTGTAATCGGATACTGCGGGCAACCCCCATTCCAACTCATCCGAATCTTGTTTTCTGGAACCTGAAAGAACGCGCATAGCGGTCAGTTCCGGCATCAGGCCGATCTTGTAAATTGTGCCCTTAGCCGCGCTGTCCAGGCATGAAAGGACTGTCTTTATCATGGTCCGACAGGCTGCAACGAACAAATCGTCAGTATTATTTTCCATGCCTTTCTCCAGCATATACCTGCATATGAGACCAAAAACGGCCGCAATCGGGCTTGCGGCAGTATATCATCATCTGCCAACCCTTCTCCGATACTAATGTGGAAAACATTTCATATCAAGATAATCGAACATCCCGGGAAATTCCTTAATGCAATTTTTGAAAGCGGCAAGGGGGAAGATCAAATTTTGGTCAGGATTAAAAGGATTTACAGGACTGAAAAATAGCCATGGCTACCGGACTTAAGACCGAAAAAATCTGCCCTCTGCCCTCCGTCCTCCGTCTTCCGTCCTCCGTCCTCAGCCCTCACTCTTCACCCTTCCCCTGCTCCCTATTACGCCCTAAAATCAAGATGGACAATAAAAAGGCAGTATGGCTTAATATGGCCCGCAAACACAGGAATCCGGATCCACACCAAGACCATGAACGACATCAAACCCTGCATGGCGTGCATTGATATGAAATCTATTGACGAACTTCGAAAGATCCTCGGCGAAATGAAGGACGCAGGCAAAATCTATCTTGCCATTCTTTACGGGTCCTTCGCGAAGGGCGCCCACCACGTTAGATCGGACATCGATCTCGCCGTCTATCTCAATGCGGCGACCCTGGAAGAAGAATTAGACCTGACCGACCGGATTCTTATGTCCGTCGATCGAGAAGTCTCCATACTGCGTCTGGACGACCAGGACGAATCTCCTTTTGTGGTGCAGGAAGCCCTCAAGGGAATTCACCTTGTGGACCCTGATCTCGAAATACTCTACCAAGTAAGCCACAGGGTGCTGCACGAATGCGAGACTATTCGTTTTAGAAGGGAGTACAGCCTTGGATAGGTCGACTCGGCTCCTGGCCTTCATGGACGAAACCATAATATACTTTCTCGCAAGAAGTGAAAACGTGGATCGAGATCGCTACTTCGCGGATCGAGACATTCGCAATATTCTTGACAAAACCATCAACGACATCATTCTCTGCCTCGTGGATATTTCTGAAGAATGCTTGAAGAAGGCTAAAAGGATCATCCCTGACACCTACAGGGATACCATCCTTGCCTGCCATGAACTCCTTGGCGAAATCGTTATCAAGGTTGCACCCCTCGTGAGACACCGAAATGAAACCATCCACCAGTATCTTAAAGTGAATTGGCAAAACATAGTGACGGTTAAAAGCAGGATCCCGAGCATAAGGGAATTTGTCGAAACAGCGCGAGCGGTCCTGACAGAAGAGCCGAACTAGCTGGATCGACTTCTCGATCATCGAGCAGGTCAGTCCTCGAATGAGTGAAGGGTGAAGATTTTCACCCTTCCAACTTCACCCTTCACACTTCAACGATTCCCATCAATATTCTACATCATCTTCCCACTCTTGACTTCTATGCCTGTAGTACTCCCGTCCCGTCTCCACCTGATATGAATGGTACTGATAGGACGGGCGGTAATAGTAGTAGTACACGGACCGTCGCTCGACAACCACCGGCGCCTCGTAAGCCACGGGCGGGGTCCGCTCGACAACCACAGGCGCTTCGTAAACGACGGGTGGTGTCCGCTGAACAACCACAGGGGGCGGCGGCGGTCTCCGTTCGACCACCATCGGCGGCGGGGGCGCCACTTCAGGAGGAGCCACGGCATAACCCGGTGGCGGAACATCGATCCCAAAGCCCAAATAAACGCCTCCGGCATAGGCATCCGATGATGTCCAACAGACAGCAAAACCCAGGGTGATGAAAACTGCCATAGCATAACGGCATACCGAACATCTCCAGTTTCTCACAATTATCCTCCTTTTGTCGGTGACAAGCGCTGGGCGGGCTGGAAAGCCCGCCCAGCAAAAGCATTGATCCAGCCCTTTTTCCAAAGAGCTTCGCCCCGTTCCGGAATTCTTCGAACAGGTAGAGGCAAACGTCATGCCACTGCGTCAAGGAGCAAGGAGCAGGAAGCAAGGAGCAGGAAGCAAGGTAGAAGCAATCGGCATTTTGCCGCCTGAATCCGAATTTTACGATATTTCAGGATCACGCTTCAGGCGGCGGCGATCGGTCATGGATTTGCGGTAACCAAATATTTTGACCGGGCCGACGCGACATAGTATATGCCATGGCTGACATAACGACTATTTGCAGGCGTTTTTGGAATGATACTGTAATCTGAAAGGCTGTTGCTCCGATTTGGAACCATTGCTGGTTGCAAGAAATCTTCGGCGAGTAGACTCCGCCAGGGAGATTCTGAGTGTAGATTATTTCTCCCTGAATCATGGAGAAACCATCGCGCTCATAGGTCCCAACGGGGCGGGGAAAACAACTTTCCTTCTCACTCTGGCCCTGCTCCATCAGCCCACCTCAGGCTCCATCGAACTCGACGGCGTCACCGCCGGCCCAAACAATATTCTTCAGTTGCGCCGCCGAATGGCCGTCGTTTTTCAGGAATCCCTCCTGCTCGATATGTCCGTGCTTGGCAATCTCACTACGGCTTTGCGCATACGCAAAGTGCCCAGAAAAGCGGCTCTTGCCAGGGCGCAAAAATGGCTCGACCTTTTTGGTGTAGGCCATATTTCGTCTCAGCAGGCAAGATCGCTTTCGGGAGGCGAAGCGCAACGTACGAGCCTCGCCAGGGCGTTTGCCCTCGAACCTGACCTGCTTTTCCTGGATGAACCGTTCGGATCTCTTGACTATCCCACCCGCAATTCTCTTCTTAACGACCTGGGCAAGATTCTCAAACAGATGAACATGACCGCCCTGTTCGTTACGCACGATTATAGCGAAATCCCTTTCCTGGCTGAAAAGACAGCAGTCATGTACGAGGGCCGTATAAAAAAATGCGGGTCAAACCAGGAGATCTTCGGCCAGGATTTTTTTCAGAGAAACTTCTGGAGTCCATGGGCAGATTAAAGTTGGAAGCGAGTAGCGGGGGGAGTTCTGAGTTTTGAGTTACTAAAAACTGACAACTGATAACTCAAAACTCTCCCTGCTCCCCGCTTCATGCTACTTCGAGTATCTTTTCAAAAAGCCTGCTGAGTATTTTTCCTGAACCACTTGCTGTTTCTATGATTTCCTCGACCGCCGCCGGCAGGTAGCAATCGGGCAGGTTGACGTTTGTTATGGCCGATATCGCCAGCACTTCCATGCCGGCGTGAACTGCGGTTATGACCTCCATGATAGTGGACATGCCTACGGCATCCGCCCCTGACATTTTCAAAAAACGCGTCTCGGCGGCGGTCTCGAGACAAGGACCGAGCACTCCGGCATATACGCCTCTGCGGAGCACAATGCCCTCTTTGAGCGCCGTTTTTTCCGCAAGCTCAATGAGGCGCCTGCTATACGGCTCAACCATGTCCGGGAACCGCAACCCCCAATCATCCTCATTGGGTCCAACCAGCGGGTTCTGCCCGGTAAAATTTATATGGTCCGTTATCACCATCAGGTCCCCTGCCTGGAAATTCGGGTTCAGACCGCCGGCGGCATTCGAAACCACAAGTGTTTTCGTTCCCAATGCCCGAAGGACCCTGATTGGAAATGAAATCATCTGAGGCGAATAACCTTCGTAGAGGTGAAAACGGCCATCCATGGCAATGACCTGCTTCCCCGCCCACCTGCCGCACACCAGCCGTCCTCTATGACCAGGGGCGGTACAGACCGGATGATGAGGTATCACCTGGTAAGGCACCGCGACAGCCTCATCGATCTCGTCCACAATGCCGCCGAGGCCCGTTCCAAGGATTAACCCCACTGCCGGTTCGCTCGTCAGGCGTAGTTTTATCGAATCGGCTGCTTCCTGCACCTTGGCTTTTAACCCGATCATCGACGTCCTTCCATAGTGCGGAAAATAAACGGGAATTCTTGTGGCGATTATAATAAAATCTGTCTTGCTAGGGTTAGCTAAAAAATTAACTCGATCAAAATGGAGTGGTTACATACACATTCGATGGCTGCTTCCCCGTTCAACAGAAAATATTGCGACACTGAGTCTATTGCGCAAGAATTTGTGCCCTCCTACCCTGCCGAGCTGCCCATTACCGAATGGCGGGAAAAGATCGTCAGCGCTATCCGCGAACACCAGGTCCTCGTAATTACGGGTGAGACAGGATCGGGCAAGAGCACGCAGATTCCCAAGTTCTGCCTGGAGGCGGGAAGAGGCCGATCCGGCCTCATCGGCAGCACCCAGCCGCGCCGGATCGCGGCGATCACCCTTGCCGCACGCGTATCTGAAGAACTCGAACAGAACGGACCCGGCCTTGTCGGCTACAAAATACGTTTCCAGGACCGCACCGCCCGCACGACCAGAATAAAATTCATGACGGACGGCATTTTGCTCGCTGAAGCGCAAAGGGACAGAGATTTCCGCTCCTATGACACAATCATCGTAGACGAAGCACACGAGCGCACCCTCAATATAGACTTTCTCATCGGCATTCTCAAACAGACGCTCCCGAAAAGACGCGACCTCAAGGTGATCGTTACCTCGGCCACGATCGATCCGCAAAAATTCTCCAGCGCATTCGGCGGCGCGCCAATCATCGAAGTTTCCGGAAGAACCTGGCCGGTTGAAGTGTGGTACCGGCCCGCCGGTCAGATTGAAAATGACGAAGCCGGGGATGTGAACTACATCGATCAGGCAGTGGCAGCGGCTGACCTGTTCAAACTCGGCCCCTGCAAAAGAGGTGATATTCTCATATTCATGCCGACCGAGAGCGACATCATGGAAACGGTCCAGCGCCTCGAAGATCAGCGCTATCCTAACACCGCCGTCATGCCCCTTTTCGGTAGAATGGCGGCATCCGACCAGCAAAAGATTTTCGCCCCGATCTCCGAGGACAAGATTGTCGTTGCCACAAACGTCGCGGAGACTTCCATAACGATTCCGCGAATAAAGTACGTAATCGATACAGGACTGGCCAGAACAGCCTGGTACAACCCACGCTCAAAGACTCGCAGCCTTCCGGTGGCGCCAATCTCCAGGGCCAGCGCCGACCAGAGGAAAGGGCGATGCGGCCGCGTAAGAGCGGGCATCTGCGTGAGGCTCTATTCCGAAAGCGAATACCTTGAGCGGCCCCTGTATACGCCACCGGAAATCCAAAGGTCCAACCTTGCCGAAGTTATACTGCGAATGCTCTATTTGAAGCTGGGCAAAATACAGGATTTTCCTTTCCTGGATCCGCCCTCTCCCGCCTCAATCAAGGACGGCTTCGCAGTTCTGCGCGAACTTGCGGCGGTTGACGATCACAACAGACTTACCCCCATTGGCCGAATGATGGCCCGGCTGCCACTCGATCCGCGTATCTCCAGGATGCTGATCGAGGCAAGGCGGGAAAAAGCACTCGGGGAGCTGATGGTCATCGGCGCTGCTCTTAGCATCCAGGACCCTCGAGAGAGGCCGCTCGATCGGGAAGCACAGGCCGAGCAGGCGCAGGCTGTTTTTCGAGACCCGCGCTCCGATTTTGTCTCTCTTTTAAAAATCTGGCAGGGCTGCTGGCAGGAACCGGTTACAACCGAAGCCATGCCCGAAGCCCCCGGCCCGAACACCACTGTCTCCCCGAACGGCCGTGCGAGCCCGAGCGGTAATGCCGGCGGCAGAACTTCCAGCCAGGTTCGAAAGTTTTGCCGCGAGCATTTTCTTTCTTTTCGGCGGGTCCGTGAGTGGCGCGATATTTTTGAGGAAGTTCGCTCCATTCTCAAAGAACTCGGCGATTTTGTCGAAAATTCCACCCCTGCGGGCTATGACACCATCCACCGCTCGATTCTGAGCGGCTATCTCAGCCAGGTGGCTTTGCACAAGGAGAAAAACATCTACTCGGCTGCAAGAGGCCGGCAGGCGATGGTATTTCCGGGGTCGAACATTTTCAATAAGGGCGGCCAATGGATCGTCGCAGTTGAACTGGTGCAGACCTCCCGGCTTTTCGCACGCACGGCGGCAAAAATAGAGGCCGCATGGATAGAAGAGGTCGGGCGGCACGTGTGCAGGTACAGTTGGTCGGAGCCGCACTGGGAGAAGAAACGCGGCCAGGTCACGGCTTTCGAAAAGGCCACTGTCTACGGCCTCACCGTCGTGGACAGACGCAAAGTCAATTTCGCAGGCTTGAATCTTCCCGAAGCGCGCAAGATTTTCATCCGTTCGGCCCTCGTCGAAGGAGATCTCCCCGGCAGGTACGCCTTTCTGGAACACAACCAGGCGCTGCTCGCAGAAATCGAGCAGCTCGAGAGCAAAACCCGTCGCAGGGACCTCCTTGTCGACGACGAGGCCTTATTTGGATTCTATGATGCGCGTATTCCTCAAATCGCAGATATCAGGTCCTTTGACAAGCTTATCAAAGACAGGGGAGGAGACGATTTTTTGAAAATGAAGAAGGAAGACCTCCTTCGAACCGAACCTGATATCGGCGCGATGGAGCAATTTCCCGACACTCTAACCGCAATCGGGACCAGGCTTCCCGTTCGATACGCGTTCCGCCCCGGCGAGGATGACGACGGCATAACGCTCACAGTGCCGGTCCATAGCCTGCCGGTCCTTCCTGCCGAACCCTTCGAGTGGCTCGTTCCCGGTATGCTCCCTGAAAAAGTAACGGTCCTGCTCAAGGGGCTTCCCAAAGGCATTCGCAAGTATCTGGTGCCGGTTAACGAAACTGCCCGGCGCATATGGCAAGAACTTGATTTCGGACAAGGCGATTTTTACCTTCGGCTCAGCGAGGCGGTGTTCAATCTCACGGGAATCCGGATCGCACCCGGGCAGTGGGACACAAAGCAGTTGCCCGATCACCTCAGGATGCGGTTTGAAGTGCTCGGCCCCCAGAGAAACGTTCTGGCCTCGGGACGTAACATCGAGACTCTTCGGCCCTTTGCCATTGAAAAGCACGAGGATTCATTGTGGAATAAGGCCAGAAAAAACTGGGAAATAGATGAACTCAAAGGCTCCGATTTCGGGGAACTGCCTCAGAGCGTGGAAATTGGAACCGATGCATTGGGGATTCCACGGCTTGCCTTTCCCGGTTTGGCTGATGAGCAGGGAAAAGTCGCCGTTCGTCTCTTCGCTGAGCCCGTCCGCGCTGGGGAATCGACCCGCGAAGGGCTTATGCGCCTTTATAAACGGACATTCGCCGCCGAACTCAAAGAGTTCCGAAAAGACTGGGCTTTTCCGGATACGTTCGCACCGGGAGTTCATTTCATGGGCGGCCTAAAGGAGGCTTCTTCCGCTCTCTATGATTATATTCTGCGAGGCCTGTTCGGATTGGAGTCAGCGCAGCATCCCAACCGGGACGGGTTTCTGGAAAATGTCGAAAGACTGAAAGGCCGTATGGGAATTTTAGGCAATCAGATTCGCACACCGGTCCTCGAGGCAGTACGGCAGAGGCGTGACACGCGCGCCGTGCTTGACCGGTTTAGGCGCATGGCGGGGGAAAACCGGGCTGTCATCGACCGGCTCGCCGTGATCGCCGCGGAGCTTGAAATACTTATTCCGCCCGATTTTCTGTCTCGCTTTTCGGACCGCCGCGTAAGACTTTTGCCACGCTACCTCAGGGGGCTTGGAATCCGGGCGGAGCGGGCCTACGTGTCTCCGGAAAAGGACCGTGCCAAAGAAGCTCAGTTCGGTGTATACAGGACCGAACTCGAAGAGATGAGAAAAAGGGTTCTTTCCCGATCGACGCAAGAGGAGCTTGATTTTATAGAGGACGTTACCCAAATGATCGAGGAATTCAAAATCAGCTTGTTTGCTCCCGAAATAAAGACCCTGTTTCCGATCTCGGGCAAACGTATAGAGAAAAAGCTACACGGTTTTCCTGCATGAACAGCCTGTCGGCCGACCTGAACCTGGTATTCGATGCTCCCGCTTTTCGGGAGCGTGTGATTAGCGAGCTCTCAAAGCGCTGCGGCATGGAGACCTTTTTCGAAAACGAGGATTGCCGGTACGGCGTGCGCACGTCGAGCGTATTGCTCCTCCTTGGGTCGCTTTCTTCCGGGGAAGACGGCATACCGGAGACCTGCGTTATCCTGAACAAACGCTCAAAGGAGATCAAACAGGCTGGAGACCTGTGTTGCCCCGGCGGGGCCATCGAAAAACTCGACCATTTCCTTGCCCGTCTTCTGACGTTCAGGGGTTCGAGCCTTTCGAGATGGCCGTATTGGAGCGAACTGAAAAAAGCACAGCCGCAAAATGCCCAATTTCTCTCGTTGCTTTATGCGGCGGGCCTCCGAGAGGCCTGGGAAGAAATGGGTCTTAATCCTTTCGGGCTTACTTTCCTTGGCCCGCTTCCCACTGAGTGCCTGGTTCTCTTTCGCCGGTCGGTCCATCCGATGGTTGCATGGGTTTCCAGCCAGAAACAATTTCACTTGAGCCGGGAAGTTGAAAGGGTCGTGCCGTTTCCCCTGAGCGCTCTCCTCAACCCGTTTAACTACGCGCTCTACAGGAGGAACATCCCTCCCTATCTGGAGTCGAGGTTCAGAGGGACGACCGTGGAATTCCCATGTTTCATCTATAAGATCGCAGGGCGGGCCGAACTTCTATGGGGGGCAACCTTCAGGATCGTTACCCAGTTCCTCGAGATGATCTTTGGGTTCAGGGTCCCGGATATCGAAAAGCTGCCTCTGGTCCCGGCAACCCTGGACGAGGAATACAT
Organism: Syntrophobacteraceae bacterium; assembly: GCA_052143075.1. GTDB lineage: Bacteria > Desulfobacterota > Syntrophobacteria > Syntrophobacterales > Syntrophobacteraceae > SbD1. The sequence goes on from JBKQTS010000233.1 coordinate 18,404, forward strand.
GATCGGATCTCGAAAAACGGCCGGTCCGGGTATATTCGTTTCGTGATAAGGTGTATACTGATTTTAACAGGTCCAATGCGAACCAGACAACCGTAGGTTACCGGCAGGTATTCAATGACCAAAACTGGGGACGTCGTTCTCGTATATATGGATAACAACCCGGCCTTTTTCGCCAGAGTCGACGATATATCCACCGACGTCAAGCCGGGTTGGTTTAACGTGAAACTGCTGGTGCTCCAGGTTCCTCTGATGGCGGTAACCTGGATTTTGCGCGAGGCCTATTTCAACGGCCAGGAATTCACGATGGGAGGCCGCCCGATGCGCATTGAAAAAGTGACCACTCCCGCCGAAGAAGATGCCGAATCCAAGTCTGAGGACACAAGAAAAAATCAGGCAAAACCCGAATTGGTCGTGCAGCAAAAACAAAAAGAAGCAAAAACCGGCAAGCAGGGTAAAGTGATATCGATATCCGATCACAAAAAGAAAGACCGCGAATAGTCAGATACCTACCTCCGGCAAAGCCGGAGGCCTGGAAAACAGAGGACTGCTCAAAGCGGTTCCAGACACTTGTTCGCTTCCAGGACTTCAGCAGGGTGGATGGCTGACGCGCCTCCGTCATGCCGGCATGTTTCTGGCCGGAATCCAGTCTAATTCCTGTGTCCTTTCTGATTCCTGACATGTCCAATCCCGCGAGGCGCGCATAGCCGTCAACTTAAGAGGAGGCGTGGTGAGTAATAGTCGATTTTTTTCCGTTTCTCAAGCCGCAGGTGCTTATGGATTGACTCGGCACTAAGCTCGACGATGATAGACCCTGTGAGAGAC
>JBKQTS010000234.1:0-31796 GCA_052143075.1 Syntrophobacteraceae bacterium
TGAGGACATGTTAAACCTGAAAATGGAGACCATTTATAATACCCAATATTGTCAAAGAACGTTTCTCATAAAACTTCCAGGGAAACCGTCAATTATGAAGGCCCCCTTTTTTCAGCAACCTGCTAAACTTGGGTGGCCCAGGCAACTCTCGCCTGGGCCATTACGGCAAAAGGAAAGGGTGAACATCGCTGGAATAAGGGTTGTTTCGGACAGGGCAGTAAGTCTCCGGTACCCGGCCGTCTCCTTTGCAGGAGGTGTATATCTTTCTCTCCGACAGGCTCCTAACAACGACCAGATCCACATATCTGAGCAATTTGTTGCCTCAACATCCTTGACAGGTCGTTAAATGAGCCATTCGCCAATATCGAGTCGAACTGGTCGCGATAGTTAATCACCAGACTCGTTCCCTCGACCCCGATGTCGTACACCTTCCATTTCCCGTCCTGAAGGTGGAGGTAATAATCAATAGAGATCGGGCCACCCTGGTCCATTACACGCGCCTGGACGTCGACATAACCTTGGAATATCGGCCTTTGACTGTAAGTGATGTTTTGCGTAGCGTATTTTTCGATGTCTCCAATGCATGTGTTAAAGAGCAGCTTGCTGAACTCGAGCGTAAACTCCTGTTGTTTTTCGGGGGACAGACTGTTCCATCGGGGTCCCAGGGCGAGCTTGGCTATCGCCCCAAAGTCAAAGTATCCATCGACGGCCGCTTGAATCTTTTCCCTGCGGGCTCTGGTATCTTGAGGGTACTGCTTGAGTATTTTGAGGACCTGGTCCGTGCCGGTTTGGACCACTGCCTGTGGATTCTCGGCCGCTATAGCCCGTGAACCCCACAAACAAAGACAAACCACCAGGATGAGCGTTTCGGAAATGAAACGTTTGCTCATCAATCCAATTTGTGAACGAGCTACAAACATTGTTGATCCTTTATCCCATCTTCAGAGACAACCGGCAATTTTTGAAGGAAAGAACCACCCTGCAATCCTCCGGTTTCTCATCGGCCACCAACAAAATTTTACTCTCGCGAGCGAACAGGTTGTGAAAGCATCGCAAGGGATACCAATCGACTGCGGCTGACAAAATCCTGAAGCGCATTGCTTTAAGAGCATCCGCTTTATCTAATGTAATCATACATCTATCTAACGTTAGTAATCATTCTTATTGGTGTCAACCGAGGAAGGCTTTCACTGCAGGAACTCTGGGAACAGCAATTCATGGCCCGTACTGCCTCAACTTCCGGCCATTCTCACAGCCAATAGCCCGGAGGCCGTGAGAACATTTCCTTCGAAAGCAAGAGGCATAAAAGGGATGCAAACAAGGAGAGTGTGAAATTGTCCTGCGTTCATCCGGTGTTTCCGGGTAGATACGAGCTAACGAGAGATATTATCACATTTTCGCCGATAATCGGGCCTAGAACGAGAATCCGCTTTTTTTCCCTGAAATCCATCGGAATACGTTCATTTTCATGTTTGACGGGCGGTCCATTTTTTCGATATGTACGGTATCAACAGGGGCTAAATTTTCCTTCCAAGCATTCCTAAAACACTAAAAAAAGGATAAAATTATGGAGAGTCTGGAGGCTTACCCAGTGTCCTCCTATGTTGACGAAAACTATTGTGCGGGATCCCAACAATCCGCGACGGCGGGACAGATGGCTATAAATCTTTCGCAGAATGCACAAATTGTCCTGAAAAAGCGCTATTTGATAAAGGACGACACAGGCCAGCCGACTGAAAATCCGGAGGAGCTTTTCAAAAGGGTGGCTCTGGCTATAGCGCAGCCCGACGCTCTATACGAGGGACCGGATAAAGTCCAGGAAACGGCGCGCAAGTTTTTAAAGCTCATGACCTCACTGGATTTCATGCCCAATTCTCCAACTTTGATGAACGCAGGCCGGCAACTGGGACAGCTATCCGCTTGCTTCGTGCTTCCAGTCTCTGATTCAATTGACAGCATTTTCGAGGCAATAAAACATGCCGCGATGATTCATAAAAGCGGAGGTGGGACCGGGTTTTCATTTTCGAGAATCCGCCCCGAAAACGATAAAGTGCTCTCCACCCAAGGTGTTGCGAGCGGGCCGGTTTCCTTCATGTCTGTTTTCGACGTGGCGACCGAGACCATAAAACAGGGCGGTACCCGCCGGGGCGCAAACATGGGGATTCTGCGGGTAGACCATCCCGATATCCTGCAATTCATAACCTGTAAAACCGACAACCTCCGGATGACCAATTTTAACATATCGGTTGCCGTTACCGATGATTTCATGCGCGCGGTCGAAACCGGGTCGGATTACCCTCTGCTAAACCCCCGCACCCGCGAGGAAGTCGAAAAGGTGTCCGCCCGCGATGTTTTCGACAAAATAGTCCAATCCGCCTGGAAAAACGGCGAACCGGGCATCATTTTCATAGACGCCATGAACCGGGACAATCCTACGCCTCAGATCGGCGAGATCGAGAGCACCAATCCGTGCGGCGAACAGCCTCTTCTTCCTTATGAGTCCTGCAATCTTGGCTCAATAAACCTGGCCAATATGTACGCCGGCGGACATATTGACTACGAGCACCTCAAGGCCGTGGTGTGGGGCGTGGTCCATTTTCTGGATAACGTCATCGAAGCCAACAAGTACCCACTTGCAAAAATCGCGGAACTCACCAGGGCAAACCGCAAGATAGGGTTGGGCGTCATGGGGTTTGCCGACCTTCTTATTGCCCTGGGCATTCCTTACAATTGCGAGCAGGCTGTTGAGACTGCCGAAGAGCTGATGGGCTTTATCCAGAAGGAATCCAAGGCGGCATCGGCATACCTGGGTAAGATGCGGGGCAATTTCCCGAACTACCCCGGCTCCGTTTACGACTCACCCGATACACCCTTAATGAGACACGCCACGACGACGACGATCGCCCCTACCGGGACCATCAGTATCATCGCAGGGTGCTCGAGCGGAATCGAACCGATTTTTGCGATCAGTTTCCTGCGCAAGGTGCTGGATGGCGAAGAGCTGGTGGAAACGCATCCGCTATTCCAGAAAATCGCTCAGGAGCGCGGCTTCTATTCCGAAGAGCTTATGAAGCGGATAGCCCAAAAGGGCAGCATCAAGGATTTTGTCGATATTCCAGAGGATGTGCGGCGTGTGTTCGTGGTGTCCCACGACGTGGAACCATCCTGGCATATCCGCATCCAGGCTGCATTCCAGAAACATACTGACAACGCTGTCAGCAAAACCATCAACTTCCCGATTTCAGCCTCCACCGAAGAAGTCTACCAGGCCTATATTTCAGCATTCGAGCTGGGCTGCAAGGGACTGACAATTTACCGCGACGGCAGCCGCGAGGCGCAGGTGCTCAATATTCAGCGCAAGACCCAATACCCGCAGGTTGAGCCGCGTCCGCGCCCGGATATGACCCGGGGCATTACGGAGCGCGTAAACACGGGCTGCGGGAAGCTCTACGTGACCATCAACTCGGACGAGTACGGATTTTGCGAGGTTTTCGCCCAGATGGGCAAGGCAGGGGGTTGCGCCTACTCCCAAATTGAGGCGACCAGCAGGCTTATATCTCTTGCCTTGCGCTCGGGCGTCAAGGTGGAGTCGGTAATAAAGCAGCTTGTAGGTATCCGGTGCCCCTCGCCGACCTGGAGAAACGGCGAGCAGGTCGTTTCCTGCTCGGACGGTATAGCCAAAGTACTCAAACAGCACGCCAATGCCAACATAAGCATCGGGTTCGCCGACGAGATGGGCGCTTGCCCGGACTGCGGTGCCGCTGTGGAACATGAGGGTGGATGCATCGTCTGCCGCTCCTGTGGATTTTCGAGGTGCAGTTAGAAGTAGCTGGGAGCGAGAAGCGGGGAGCGGGAAGCTTGAAGAACATAGGAAACCAAAAATATAAAGCGCCTTTCCGCTTCCCTTTTTTTATCTGAAAGCGTCTCCGAACGGGTTACTGTTTTCTCGGGCGGCGGAGTGCTGTCCAGGCACTCCGCGAGGCGCAGGCGCAGGTTTGGGTTTGGAACCGCATAGCTGGACACTCTCCGTCAAAGAAGCTATAGCACTCCAGAAAACGCTGGCCGCGCAGGTACGGATACAGCCTCTTCCCACCAGATTAAAAATCTTGGGGGCCGCAGACATATCCTATTCCAGGCAAACCGACCTTCTGATTGCTGTCATTGTCTCATTGAGGTGGCCCGGCCTCGATTTGCTCGACTCCGTTCATTATGTCTGCAGGGCGACTTTCCCTTATGTGCCTGGTCTGCTCTCATTTCGGGAAGTTCCGCCCCTTATCGAGGCATATCGGAAAATCAGGGAAAAGCCGGATGTCCTCCTCTGTGACGGGCAGGGAATAGCGCACCCCCGAAAGGTGGGGTTTGCCTCGCATCTCGGACTTTGCCTGGGAATACCCACTGTAGGGTGCGCCAAGAGCAGGCTCTGCGGGGACCACGAGAGCCTGAGACTGAGGAAAGGCTCAAGCAAACCGCTCCTCGTCAGCGGGGAGCAGCTCGGAGTCGTCTTTTGCTCCAGGGACGGCGTAAAGCCGATCTATGTCTCTCCAGGACACCTCTCGGATATTGCGTCTTCAGAGAGACTCGTCTCGCGCTGCCTCCGAGGCTACCGGATACCCGAACCACTGAGGCTTGCCCACCTCGAAGCAAACAGACGGAGGGCAGAAGTTGAAAATTGGATATCTGAAGCCGGATGCCGGAAATCTTGTGACGGATGAGGGCGGCTGGCGGGCGAAGATCTGAAATATGATCATTCGATTGTTTTCCGGTGAGATTACTGACATAATTACAAATTCTGATGTCCGCGCGTCATTTTTTTACGGAGGGTAAAATGGCAGATTCGGCCGATAACATTCAAACTTATAGGCAAATGCTGAAACTGGATCGCAGATCCCGGGTGTTCGCTGCGCTGGCGGAACAATTGTGCGCAGCCGGCGAATGGAAGGAAGCAGCGGAAGTCTGCAAAAAAGGTCTCCTTTTTCATCCCGATCACCTGAGATCGCGGGTGCTGCTCGGATGGGCGCTCATGGAAATGGGCGAGACCAGTCAATCCGAACGGATTCTGCTCAATGTTGTCGAGGATATTCGGAAAAGTGCCATAAGCTTCAAACTGCTTTCGGAGTTTGCGGCAATTTCAGGCAATACCCAAATCGCCGGCGAATATGCGAGGATTTACGAGGCGTTTCAGCCCCCTGGTCCCGACCAGGGCGGGGTCGCCTCACCCCTGGAACTCGGCCACCCTGAGCCTGCCTGTCCACCAAAAAAAGAAGTTTCGGAGTGGGATAATTTCAAAGCAGAGGCAATAGAAGAGCTGCAGGATACGGTGAGCCAGGAAATCTCTTCTCATCTCACCCCGGTCATAGGGCCCGCGTCGAAGATCGGGCTTGAAGACATCCTGACGCACCTGGTCCAAAGAATCGATGGACGTTTGATCCATAACGCGGTGCCTGCCGCCATTTTGTCTGAAGATGACAAAAATATGTTAAAAGAAAAGATCGTTGCCGTTCTGGGTGCTTGATGCCTCGTGAGAAAAAGGTTTCACATGAAGTTCCTTGAAGGACTGGCAGAAGACATCAAAAAGAATCTTCTGGAGCAACTAAGGGTCCTATGGACGCATGCATCTACGGCCATTGAGGGAAACACCCTTACCTTGGGCGAAACGGCCTTTGTTTGAAGCGAGGGCCTGACAATCAGCGGAAAACCGCTTAGCGACCACCGCGACTTGAGGGCCACGCTCGGGCGGTCGATCTCATGAACGGTCTGATCCAAAAGCAGAGAATCACAGAGGCGGATTTATTCGACCTTCATAAACTCGTGATAGACGAGCAAATTCTGGACGGCTATAAACCGGTTGGCGACTGGAAGAAAGAGAACAATTCAACGACCGTCGCAATCCATAATCAGTTCAAGACAATCGAATTTTCGGATTTCTGGAAAGTTCCCAAACTCATGGAACGCTGGATGGAATTGCTGAATTCGGAAATCCAGACCTGCAGGGGGCCTAAGGAAGTTCTAAAATCTTACGCCGGGTTGCACATCTCTTTAGTATGCATACATCCGTTTTGGGACGGTAACGGAAGGATTGCGCGGCTCATTGCCAACCTTGCTTGCCTGGAGGCGGGCTATCCCCCGATCATCATCGAAAAGGAAAAACGCTATGATTATATCATGGCGCTGACCGACTACACGCTAACCCATGGCGTTCCTTCCCTCAATACGCCAATCCTTTACGAGGATGCCTGCTTTGAGAGGTTCTATTCTTTCTGTGAACAGTGCTGGCAAAGCAGCCTGTCTCTTGTTGAAGAATCCCATACCTTGCAACGAAAGAGGGATCAAAGGCTATCGAAAGGTAGTGATTTTACCCCTTAACCGGATTTGTTTTCCTATTGCCCTGGTTTCCGGAAAGGTTTCTTCTTTCCCCCCCGGCCCTATGGGCGGGAGGGAAAGACTAGGGCGGAGTTTCGCTTTCAGTTACGCTTATCCGCTCTCATGAAGACTTTACGGTTATTTTTCTCGGCTTCGCAGCCTCAGCCTTTGGCATCACCAGCTTAAGCACGCCATCTTTCATCGATGCCTGAATCTTCTCGCGGTCGATGTCGCTGGAGAGAGTAAACTGTCTGTAGTAATCTCCGAACGTATACTCCTTGAAGATAACCTTGCCTTTCTCATCATGCTGAGGCACCGTTCCCCGGACTGTGAGCTGGTCGGAATCCAGGTCTATGTCGAGGTTCTCGGTCGGGACGCCCGGCATGTCGGCAACCAGAGTCAGGGCGTTTTCTGATTCATATATGTCTACGGCCGGGATAAAAACCGGGACGTTGCGTGTGCTTTCTCCGGTCGCCTGAGCCTCCTTTTTTTCCTCAATCTGCAAATCCGTGTCAGCCATAATAAACCTCCTCTTCCAACGGTTCGCTATTCGCCTTTGATGGTTATCTTACGGGGTTTAGCATGCTCGGCCTTGGGCAGAACGAGCTTCAGCATGCCATTTTTGCATTCGGCCTGGATTGCTTCGGGATTCACGTCGTCCGTCAGAGTGAGTGCCTTTCGGAAACTCCCCCACTTGCGTTCCCTGCGGTGGTAATTGACGCCCTGTGTCTCTTCTGGCTTGCGTTCGCCACTCAGGGTAAGGGTCCTGCCAACGACCGAGATGTCCAGGTCTTCAGCTTTGATCCCAGGGATTTCAGCCTCAACGTAAATTGTGCCCTCGTCCTCGGTTACGATAAGCGGCGGAAAGACGCCCGAAGATGTTGGACTGGAAACTCCCCCGGTAAAAACAGAGAGAAGCCGGTCCATCTGTCTACGAGCTCTCTCAACGTCTTCCAGAGCGCTGGAGACGTCCGGCCAGCGCCAGTTTGGGTACCTGAAAATGGCCATAGTCAACCTCCGTTTGATTGTTGAGCGATACTAGTTAGTGTCCATCCGAAAACCCCGGATGCGACACTTGCACTTTCCGGATGGAAACTAGTTAGCAGCCACAAGCTAAGACTGCTAATTAATCGTGTCAACATTCCCTTGAAAAACCCTCGCGCAATCTTTGCCTGGTTATGGATTGACATAATCAGCTACCGGCGCGTAACCAAAATGGAGTATTTTTCGTATAAATACCGTATATTATCTTAATGCTGATTGCTCCATCCAAGGAATAGTTTATGAGCGCTGATCAATCACGCAAGGCTGTGCGAATCGCTCTGATATTTCCACCGGCCATGCCTCCGACAAGCCCGCCTCTGGGGATAGCTGCTCTCAAACCCTATCTTGAAACATCGGCAACTGTTGAGGTGCGCAATTTCGATCTAAATCTCGCCTATTTCGAGCAGGCGTTCCAATGGCTCGGCGATGGCCGGCTGCGAATGCGCATGCAGAAAATGGACTTCGAAACGACTGCCCGAAAGGCGGCGGCGGCAAGGGGTTTTTTTTGCGGCAAGGAGGGCGTTCACAGGTTTTACGATCTGGCCTTATACAACGAAAAGGCAAAGATCTATGCTGGTTTTAGTTCTGTTCTCAATGCTCTTTTCGATGATTTTGCAAGGAAGATTCTTCTCGGGCTGCCGACGCCGCCCCTGGTAAACAAGTTTTTCGAGGAACTAATCGAGCCGCTAAAAGTTTTCAGACCTGACCTCATAGGGTTTTCAATCCTTTTCAGCCAGCAGCTTTTTTTCGCTCTGGCGCTCGCAAAGCTGTGCAGCGGCGAATCGCCGCAGCCGGACTGCGCGCTTGCAAAATCGCCGCGCGCCATTGGCCCCAAGATCGTCTTCGGAGGGGCAACCTTTTCCGTGATGCCCGATCCGAGCCGGCTGCTCTCAGGACCTCTTCCTGTCTATCATGGCGGTGAGCTAAAGGAAGTGGATGCAGCCCGGATTATAGACTACCTCATTGTGGGGGAGGGGGAGAGGGGGCTGGAATCATTGGCGCGGCGAGTCGCCGCGGGCAGTTTGCCCGAGGTCCTCCGCCAAGCCCCCGGCCTTCTTCATATGGAAAAAGGGAAGGCGGTGAGAAACCCGGCGGAAGCAGCGTTCGACCTGAATGCCCTGCCTCTTCCGGATTTTTCCGATTTTCCTCTGGACCAATACCATTCACCGATTCCTGTCCTCCCCTATCTGGCTTCGCGCGGCTGCCCCTGGAGGCGCTGCGCGTTTTGTACTCATCAAAAGACCTATCTGGACTACCGTGAGGAAGATGCGGCCAACACGTCGCACAGACTTTCCGCACTCCATGGAAAATATGGCGTCAGGCATTTCTGTCTGGTTGACGAAATGATCCACCCGCGCCGCTTGGACCGGATTGCTGCAGATCTCATCCGAAGTGGCGCTCAAGTCTATTTCTCAGCTTACGCCAAGCCGTCTGGTTTTTCGGCCGGGACGCTCCAAAAATCTTACCGGGCCGGCCTTCGCCTGCTGATGTGGGGCCTCGAGTCGGCAAGCCAGCGCCTGCTCGACCTCATGCGCAAAGGGACAATTGCGCAAAAGATTCCAGCCATTCTCAACTCCGCCAGGGAAGCCGGCATATGGAACCTGCTGTTCTTAATATTCGGCTTCCCGACCGAAACCAAAGCTGAATGGCAGAGCACTCTCGATTTTGTCGGGTCATGCCGAGAGTCGGTTCATGCCCTTTCCCGTTCCCGGTTCATTTTGCTTGAAGGCTCGGATGTCTTTGTCAACCCTGATCGCTACGGGGTAAAGCGTATAATTGACCGGGTTCGAAGAGATCCGGTTTCCATAGCCTACGATTACGAAGTGACGGAAGGTCTAACCCGGGAAGAGGTCGAAGTGATGTTCCAGGAGAGCTTGGCCCGGCTGACGGGCATCGGGTGCTCGCCCTGGTTTGGACAGTTAAGGGATCACATGCTTCTGTTTGCTTCGAGGGAAAGAAATGACAAAATGCGCTGAGCAGCGACTTGCAAAGTGGCGAGCGGCGGAGCTGCAAGCCGGGATCGCTGATCGAGTCCGGGACTGCCTCTGATCCGGGGGCCGCGAGCGGCGCTTAAATTTCTTGAGGTACTTGCGCAACTACGTATGGAATAATCGGTAATGTATTGCACTTGGTCTATCTTACGAAAGAAGAACCGTTGCAACCAAGCGGCAGCGGACTGCTCAACTCAACTCCTCCGCATTCGGCGTAAAGGAAGCCAGGTCTCCGATGCCAAGAATATTTTCATAGCCTGTGAGCTTGCGGATTGTTTCGTCAAATCCGTTTTGGCCCAAAAATTCAGCATCGATTCGCTGGAGCCCGGAGCTTAGCTCGGCATAGGCTTTTGGAGTCATCGTCCGGCGCAGCAAAGGGAAAAGGGCGGTGTCTTCTCTCTCGGCGTGGGCCCGGTACATCCGGCTGAACAGGTGGATGGCGCTTCCCATTGCACGGCGCTTCTCGAGGTCTTTTGCCGAAAATCCGCGGCAAAGCCCCCTCAAGATCTCGATCAACCGGGAAGCCGCCGCGTGTTGTTCCCGGAGCACTCCGACCAGGCCGCTCATTTTTCCGGCCGCTTCAAAAACAGGGTAAATGTGTTTTTCTTCCATCTGCTGGTGATGATCCATCACGAACAGGCGAACTATTTCGACAGTGCCGCCTATTATTTCGGGAGGAAGGTCCATCAGGGCATCCATTCCGCCCTTGATCTCCTCCAGTGTGGCGATGGCCCGGCGGAGCACGCCGTGCTGGCAGGCCAGGATTTCTATTGCGGTTGCGGCGTCTGCCGGGGTTTGGTCGGGTTTCGAGCATCCCGCCAAGACTCCGGCGCCTGTTGCTACGGCCAGGGCGATGAAGCTTCGGCGAGAAAGCGGGCTTTTGAAAAACATCGGCTCTCCTGGAAAAAAATGACAGGGTAAAACTAAAGGTAAAACGGATAGGCGCGCTTGAGCTCCAAGACATAGAAAAGACCGATGCGGGGAGGCGGGGACAAAACCCTCACTGCCTCAATCCGTCTCATCTTCCCCGCGTGTTGCCGCTCAACCCGTGACCAGAGATTCTCCGCCTTGTTTCGGACACAATAGGCCAACTGACTTAATGGATTTGAACCGCTCTGTCAATATGGTTGATTTAAACCGGCCGTAGGTCGATAATGCACCTCCCGTATCCGGGGTGGAGACCAGTGTGTTAGGATATATGATTTCCCGATCTGGAATTGAAGATTTTTCTGGTGGTGAAAATGGATGCTCAAAAAATTTCCGGCCTCAAAATTGCTGACTCCGAGCAATTCTCGGTTACCCGCAGGAGGCCGAGGACCTTGTGGATCATCATCATTGCGGCGGGTGCAGTAGCCATGCTGCTGTATGCCTTTCAAGCGGGTTTTCTCACTTCGGCCACGAATGTTCGGACGGCCGGCGCGGACTGGGTTTATCCCTCGCAGGTAATAACCGAATTCAATGCCAGCGGCTATGTCGTCGCCCAGCGGAAAGCCTCGGTCGCATCCAAGGGGACTGGCAGAATCGTCTATCTTGGGGTCCAGGAAGGAAGCCGCGTAAAGGAAGGGGACGTGCTCGCAATGTTGGACAGCGACGATCTCAAGGCGGAGAAAGCCCAGCTCGAGGCGCAGCTCGTGGTGGCGAGGTTTGACCTGACGCGCGCCGAGACGGAACTTGCGACTGCTGAAGCCAATTTCAAGCGGCTCAAAGAGCTATGGGGAAAAAAGGCCTCTTCACAGGTCGATCTGGAAAACTCGCAGGATAGATTCTTGAAAGCAAAAGCAGCGATAGATTCTGCCAAGGCGAACATCAAGGCTGTACAAGCTTCAATCCAGCGGGAAAGCGTTCTGATAGAATATACGATTATACGCGCTCCCTTCGATGGCGTAGTCCTGACAAAAGATGCCGACGTAGGGGAAGTCGTAGCACCTTTTGGGTCGGCCACAAACGCCAAGGCAGCCGTAGTTTCGATGGCCGACCTTTCCTCTCTCATGGTGCAGGCGGACGTTGGCGAATCATTTTTGAGCAAGGTCCAAACGGATCAGCCCTGCGAAATTCAGTTGGACGCTATTCCAAATACCCGTTTTTACGGTCGGGTGCACATGATCGTACCGACAGCCGATCGAATGCGTGGAACCGTAATGGTCAAGGTGCGTTTTGAAGAACTTGACCCGCGTATCCTTCCGGAGATGAGCGCCAAGGCCGCTTTTCTCTCCCGAGCTCTCGGTCCGGACGAGAACAAGCCCGTGTTGGGCGTGCACCGCGACGCTCTAGTGTCGCAACGCAGCGGACAGGGACTTTTCCGGGTTGAAAAAGGGCGGGCCGAGTGGGTCTCCATAAAGGACCCCCGGTTTCTCGGGGACTATCTGATGATCGGACCCGAATTTTTTGGGGACGATCCTGGGCTCGCACCGCCGGTAAAACAAGGCGATAGAATAGTCGTCAAGCCGCCCACCCGCCTCAAGTCCGGCGACAGGGTGGAGATTTCAGAATAGATTTTGCAGGCGCTTTCGAACGTGGAGAATGACTCGCATAAGTACATAGTTATCACGGAACAGGTTTACAAAAGCTATTCGCGGGGCGGTCTGAAGGTGCCTGTTCTGTTCGGGATCGACCTGAGCGTTCTCAAGGGGGAGTTCATCGCCCTTATGGGGCCGTCAGGTTCGGGCAAGACAACTCTTCTTAACCTCATTGCCGGTTTGGATCGTGCAGATTCTGGCAAACTGGTCGTAGCAGGCGTTGCGATCTCCGAACTCTCAGAAACCGACCTTGCGCGGTGGAGGGCCCTTCACGTAGGGTTTATATTCCAGTTCTATAATCTTCTTCCAGTGCTGAGCGCACTGGAAAACGTCGAACTGCCGCTCCAGCTCCGTCCCCTTTCCAGAAAAGAGCGCAGGGAACACGCGGTGACCGCCCTCGAGCTTGTCGGCCTCGCCAGCCGGCTTCGCCATCACCCGGGAGAGCTATCAGGAGGCGAGCAGCAGCGGGTTGCAATAGCTCGCGCCATAGTCACCGATCCTTCACTTATCGTTGCAGACGAACCGACAGGCGACCTGGACAAGAACTCTGCCAGGGAAGTTCTCGCCATGCTCGAACAGCTAAATGCAGAGTTCGGAAAAACCATCATCATGGTAACACATGACCCCAAGGCGGCTGAGACCGCTGGTCGAATGTGCCACCTGGAAAAGGGCGTGCTAAATACCTGCGCCTGATAAAAACCTCAGGAAATTACCTTCAGCTGTCTCTAGGCTCCGCCGGTGGCAGAGTGAAAAAAAAGGTCGATCCTGAAGACATGCCCTTTCGAGGGCTTTCAACCCAGATCGTGCCTCCATGAGCCCTTACAATATGCCGGCAAATTGCCAGCCCCAGCCCGGTGCTCCCCGTCTCTTTGCCACGGTACCTTTCAACGCGGAAAAATCGTTCGAATATCCTCTGCTGGTCCTTCCTGGGGATTCCCGGCCCACTATCGCTCACTCCTATTGTTACTTTACCGTTTTGCCCCAGTGAGAAAACCTCCACTTTTGCTCCGAGAGGACTGTATTTTACGGCATTTTCCAGCAGGTTGCGAAAGACCTGGACCAGTTGATCGAAATCGGCCTGCACCATTGGTCCATCCGGTGGAAGATCGTTCTGAAGAGATACGCTTCTTCTTTCCGCAACGGGTCCACAAGCTTTCCAGGCTTCGATGAGCACTTCATCGGCCTTAACAGGTCTGACGTCGAGAATGGTGCTATAGTCTTCCACTTTTGCAAGCTGGAGAAGGTCATTGACTAAATTGATCATATGATTGGCGTTTTTGTAAATAACCTCGAGGCATGAACTACGCACCTCCGGATCGTCCTCAGACATGAGAACTTCCGTATAACCTTTGATGGAAGTCAGCGGCGTGCGCAGTTCGTGTGAGGCATTGGCGACAAAATCGCGACGCACGTTTTCGAGTCTTTTCAACTCCGAGATATCGTGGAGGGCTATGATCGCCCCGAATTCGCCCTTCGACTGCTCTATACGGACTATGTGAACATGGTAGAACCGATCGGTCCCAATGGTAACTTCGCTGTGAAAGGAATGGATTTCATTTTCCAGGACTCGGTTACAGGCCGCCTGGAGTTCAGGGCTTCGGATCACCTCGAGGGGCCTGCGCCCTTTGAGTTCAGGAATCGAAGAGAACATACTCCTGGCTGCGCGGTTCGATGAATCGATCCTGCCTGTGGAATTGAGCAGCAGGATACCTTCGTCGATACCGTCCAAAATGATTTCTAATTGAAATTTTTGCTCCGTGATCGTTTGAATGTAGGATTCAACGCGTTCGGCGTTTTCTCTAATCGATTTTGCGAGGGGATAAAAGTAATGGCTGGTGTGAAACTGGGGCAAGACTTTCACGTCCCCATGTCCAATTGAATCGGCTGCGCTCGAAAGGAGGCTGACCGAACGGCTTGTGCTCACCATAAGGCCAAGGCTTATTAACGCAAAGGCTATGAAGCCGGTGAAGGTTATCAGGTGCTGGACGATAGCAACGTTGCCCAGCGAATAAAATATGCCTGATAGAGGTATGGCCACGCGCAGAACGCCGCCGGGAATTGTTCCCCGGCCCTCGATTCTTTGCGCAACGTAGAGCAGGTCGGTGCTAAGTGAACCGCTGTACCTTAAGATTGACCCCGTGGGCAGGCTGTAAGCTTCAACGATTTCGGGGCGTTTCCCGATGTTCTCCAGGCTGGAGGTCTGGTCGAAAGGCACGTCCGTATCGGCGATAATTCGGCCCCCTTCAGCCACGTAGGTTATGCGCACGTTCAAAGGATCGGAAACCTTGCATAGCCATGCGTGCAACTGCTCGGGACCCTTAAACTCTTCCCGCGCCATCATGTCTTTTATCAGGGCAAGTTCTCTGGTGGCCCTGGTCTGTGTTTCCGACAGGATTTCATTTTTCAGATATTTGTTGTAATAGAGTGATGGCAGGAAAAGGGCCAGAAAAAAAATCCCCCATAACAGAAGCAGCAAGCGGAGTCTGAGTCTGAATTTCAGGAGCATGTCAACCTCGAAACCGATATCCTACGCCCCGCACGGTCTCGATCCGGTCCGCGCATGAGAGCAGCTTTTGTCTGAGCCGGCGAATGTGGGTGTCCACTGTGCGGGCATATCCTTCGAAATGATATCCCCACACTCTGTCAAGCAGTTGTTCCCGGTTCAACACCTTGCCCTGGCTGTTTGCCAGTTCCGAGAGCAATTTGAACTCCGTGGCCGTAAGGACGATCTCCTGACCCTCGAGGCTGACCCGATGGCCTTCGAAGTCTATCTCCAGCCCTGATTTCTTGAAGACTGCTTTGGGGTGATATTCATTTCCCGCACGGCGTAGAATCGCCCGCACCCGCAGAAGGAGTTCCCTCGGGCTGAAGGGTTTGACCACGTAATCATCGGCCCCCAACTCAAGGCCGATAATGCGGTCGATTTCCTCCCCACGGGCGGTCACGATCAGGATCGGCACTGCGGCCGTCTTGGGCTCGCGCTTCATTTCCTTGCAGACCTCGAAACCGTCGATCCCCGGAATCATCAGGTCCAGAATAAGCAGATCGGGAGGATGCCTGCGGATCAGGTTAAGCGCTTCGTAGCCGTTTCCCGATACCGCAACCTCGAATCCGGCCTTTTTTATTGTGATGGCCAGAAGCTGCGCTATGTCATGATCGTCTTCGACAACCAGAATCTTCGACTGGTTCATGTCTTCCTCTCTGGGGCTGTCCTGGTAGGCAGAATCTAACATCTTCTCCGGCTATATAAAAGATCCTTCACTTCAGATCAAATCGCGATAAAACCAGACCACTATTATGATTTTAGTTGTCGGTACTCACGGCAATCCTCCTTCCCGCCACGGCGCCGCAGGCAGGCTTCCCTTGCGTGGCCCGATCTCCATGCGCACAGTTTTGAGCTATCCTACAATTACTTAATGTACCTATTGTTACGCGAATATTACAGTTGTGTTAAGTCAATTATTTTAAAAAATGCTGAACTGCGCACAGAGCAGGCTGGAACTCCTGAAACCGAATCTCGGCAAGGCAACCTTTCGGATGCCGAACTGCGTTCAAGTCGTAACCTTTTCGTATGAACACTCATTGGCTCCCTGAGACGGAACTGGAAGAGTCGTCCAAATATCTAACGGACTGAGAGCAATTCGGAATGAGTTATTCAGACACGGACTGTCCACAGATATGGCTGGAGCAAACGGGAGAGCGGCTAAAGATAGAGGTCTAGTCCTTCCAGGATATGCACTCTACAGGGCAGGTCGTTATGGCTTCGTCGATGCAGCTTCGATCTGTGACTTCGAATATGATTATGCGGGCCTTGTCGGTCCTGTCGTCCATTTCGAAGACTTCCGTGCAGAGTTCAGCGCAGGCGCCGCACCCGATACAGCATTCATTATCCAGGTCAACCATCATAGATCAACTCTTGACAGACCTGCCAAAATGCGGACATGGCAGACAAGGGGGTATTGTGCGTCCTGTCCAAAGCGCTCGAACATTTCATACTTATAGCGTTCCGGTTGACCTGTGAGACAAACGGCGATGACAAACCCAGCAGTCTCGGTCCTCATTGATTCTCGATACCAGTTCCCCGTGGCAGCGGACGCAGTTTTCTCTGAGGAGTTTTTTCCCTCTCTCGGAAAGCCGAATGGTTTCCGGGACCTTTCCGGAATAAAATACATACGAATCCCACATGCCCTCGATCGCCTTCCTGACTACGTGGCGAGCCTCGGTGTCGTTGGGCAGGTGGCAATCGATGCACTTCTGCCGGCGATGCCCTGCATTGTGAAACCAGTTTTCATACTCCGATTCCATGACATGGCAGTTCGCGCAAAACTCCGGGGTGCCCGATCTTGCGTAGAGCCCAGGCGGACCGAAGCTCACGAACCCACCTACGCAGACCGCCGCCAGAACCAGCAGCAAGATGATTCTGGGATACCTTTTCCTTCTTTTGGGGCGAGGGATGTATATCATAGGCGCTCCCGTCAGGTGACATGATTCCGGAGTTCACTTTCGGATTCAAACTCCATGTCGAGTTTTAAGTCAGGATGGTAACAAATACCAGAGTAATCGAGGGGAAATTCCAAAATTTCGTCGAGCGCACCGAAGGGCGCCCGGGACTTACGGGCCGACGAGCATCGCATCCTTGCATCCTTGAGCTGATGCCGTGCGTGTTGCGCTGAGCTCTCTTTATTGAACGATTATAAAAATCCCGGTGCGCTCCTGCGATATCCCAGGCTTTTTCGGGTCCTTCTTATCTCGAGTAGAACTCGATTACCATCGACATTTCACAGAGCATGGGGACCTCAGAGAGCTTGGGAACATAGACAAGCTTTGCCGACATGTGTTCCCTGGAACGATCGATGTAGGGGACCGTAACGCGGGCGACCATCTCAGCGGCCGTTTCTAAAAAGGGCACGAGCTTCCGGCTCTCTTCCTTTACCGTAACGAGATCGTTCACTGCAAGCCGTTGCGAAGGAATGTCCACCCGTTTTCCGTTAACGAGAATATGGCCGTGGGAAATGAACTGTTGGGCGGCATAGATTGTGCGGGCAAGACCGGCGCGATAGACAATCGCATCCAAGCGCATTTCGAGCAATTGAACCAGAGAGTCCACTGGGTTTCCAGGCCTTTGCATAGCCATCCTTACGAAGTTGCGCATCTGCTTTTCATCGATATTGTACTGCGTGCGAAGGCGCTGCTTTTCAATAAGGTGGCGCTTGTAGTCCGACCCTTTCAGCCTGTCTTTTGTTCCCCCGTGCTGTCCGGGCGGGTGAGGCCGCCGCTCCAGCGCCTTGGCGGACTTGGGCGTAACCGCAATGCCCAACTGACGGGACAACCTGATCTTAGCTCCTCTTGTATTCATAAGGCTTTTACTCTCCTTTTTGGAATTTTCTTTATAAATATTAACCAATCCTTACGGAATTTGTAAGTCAACGTACTGAAATATCGGGAGATTAAGGGTACGGTGCCGCAGGGTCGGATCGCACATCCTACAGGCCCGCCTGTGGCGCATAGCCGCCCACTTTTACCAGGTTGACCTGATAGGTCTGATTATGGTGATTGTAACATGTTAAGCACTTTTAGCTTGCGTGGCGGGGGGGGCGCCAACATGACGAAAGTTCACAAAGTGAATATTGACGTGTGAACAGCAATCTTTCTGCCCGGAATGAGATACTATTCCGGGTTGTAAAGAGACGGTTTTTTGACGAGCGAAGAGCCATGGACTGCTGCTTCTACCGAAATGATGGGCAGATGTCGGTTTTTCAGTTTCTCTGCATTTTGATCTTTTTCAACAGTTCTTGTTTAACTACCACTGCAAAGGGCACTGGATCATCTCTCATCACTGATCTTCATCCGGCTGTTTGGAATGTTTTGCTCTCTATGCCTTGCAATTCAAATTAACCAATAAATGGTAATCTTCTCCGGATTGATGTACTGCACGGATAATTAGCCGGTTGATCTGTGGCCAAAATCATTCTCCCGGTTCATTATCTGTCTTACCACAGCCTGGCTCCGGAGTTTTTTCTTACCAGAGGACAAAGGAGTTTCAGGTAAATCTGTTGGTCCTGCAGCTCCGGAGTGCTCGGAGCGGCAGCGCAAGGGGGATGTTTTGGTCAGGGAATCATATTTAATAAAGAATATTGAATAATAATGTCATAATGCGGGCTGGGCGCATTTAAGTGAAAAGGCAACAGGTTCCCGTATTTGATTGCTACTTGGTGGAATCTATACGTGTCTTTTCCTCCGCGTAATTATTTCGATATTTTTGAAATCGATTATTGTTGACTTGATGTTTTATTTTGCTTATTAGGTTACACTACTCAGTGAAGTGATCTTATACTTTCTGCTTAAAATCTATGATTTCGTTGTTTGGTCGGGAGGGAAAAATGAAGAAACTGCTGGATATCGCAGCTGAGATTGTTCAGGCGCAGGCCTCGGTAGGACACATGTCTGCTGAGCAGATCGAACAATCTCTGATTAAGACCTTCTCTACTCTGCAAAGGATGCAAAAGGCCGAAGAAAAAGGACTGTTCCTGGACAGGGGTGCTGCTGAAGAAGCGCGGGCCGATGAGACCCAGGTTGCGAAAAAGGAGCCGCGTGAATCCATCCAGGACGACAAGATTGTTTGCCTGGAGTGCGGAACTGAGATGAGGCAACTCACTACAAAACACCTCAGTTCGCACGATCTCACACCTCGTGGGTACAAGCAAAAATGGGGATTCTCCCTTAAGCAGCCCCTTTCGGCAAAATCTTTGACCAAGGCGCGAAGCAAAGCCGCTAAGAAAAGAGGGCTTCCTGAGAACCTCGTCAAGTTTTTGGAGGAACGGAAGCGGAAAAAGGTCGAAGCAGCGGCTGCAAGCAGTTCTGCAGCCGAACAAAGAGAAGGCAGACCTACTGTCAAGAGAAGGCCAAAAGCGCGCAAGACCGCATAGAGCGGCTAGCGGCCGTTATAAGTATCCGCCCCGGAAAGGATTTGAGTCGTGGGCAGGCCTTGCGGGCCTGCTCCACCTTTCATTAATGTCTACAAGGGATTTGATTCAGCCATCGCGAGACAGAAAACCTCCCAAAACGGACCAGGTAGATATTCTTTCGATTTCCGCAATCCGGGCTCGTTCCACACAAATTTTATTCTCTTCTCTCTGAATTCAGGACCGCTTTTTGCATCTACAAACTGAGTGGGTTGATTTCACCACTGGAGATAACAAATGACGAAAATGGCTTTGCGGCCCTGAACGCCCCGGAGTTGCAGCGACCGACCGCCGGCGGCGGACCGTAGTCGGTTCCGGGTGGTTCGGACAAGGCTTGGTCAGAAAAAGAAAGATTTTTAATATGGGCTGGAAAATGGTATTAGTATAAGGTCTTTCCCTGATATAATAAGATTCTCTCCTGGGAGGGGTGTCTCTTTTTCAGGAAAACCGTACTAAAATCGTGGTAGATAGCCTCCTTGACAACTAGCATGTGGTTATTTAGCCTTATGTAACAACCTCCAAACGGTGATTTTCCATTCGGAAAACGGATTGGCGTCCAATCCTGGCAGATTTCAAAATCCGTTTGTCAGTGTCCTCGATTGCCGGGCAAAGGAAACTTAATTTCGTCTGCCGGCGCAAGGGAATTTTCTAACTTTTTAACTGTTGTGCGGAAAAGGAAAGGTATGCAGATCGAGTACAAGAACATCGATCCAAAAGTTGTGGTAAACGAAATCAGAAACGGCAGGTCGCTGGAATCAGTCCAGAAAGTGTTCGGATTAAAATTCAAAAGTGAGGTTCAGGACCTCTATCTCAAAGGGCTCATGGAATTGGGCGAAATCCCACAGGTCGCATTCAACAAACCCACTCAAACTCCTATCATCCAGGGCCCGGAGAATCAGGAAAGAACTCTGTTTCGCAAGCGGGAAAGGCAAAGGACTCCGGTGTCCTATCCCACCGTAGTTATCAAGACCGGCAATTTCCGAACGATCGGCCAAAGCGGCAGCGTAACCCTTAACAGGGCACTTTTGATCGAGATGCTGGGGTTCGCGGTAGGGGATTCCTTTGAAATCTACAGGGAAGACGATATGGTGGTTTTAAAGAAGGCCCAGAGCCCTGTCTGAGTCAGGCGCAGATTTCCTATTTCCCGAAGTCCCACGGATGAGCGTCAGATCTTTTTTCTCAGCTTGTTCAAGACATGCAGGAAACGCCACATGGCAGTCAGGTTGGTGCCGAATGCAAGAACCACGAGCACGCCTTTTAGAGGCAAATCCGTTGCCCAGGGGAAGGCAAAATCAGCGCCGAGCAGGTTGATGAACGGGTTGAGGATCCCCGCAACTCCCAGCAGTATGATCCTCTCTCCTCTCTGGAAGACTCCCACCAGGCATCTTTCACCCAGTCCTTCGGCTCGAGCCCTTGTGTAACTCACCATGAGCGAGCCGAAAAGAATGAGCAAGATAAGCAGGAGGTAATGTGTGTCGGCGCTTTTGCGGTAGAAATAGAACCAGATGCCCAGGTAGATCAGGAGTTCGGTGTACCGGTCCAGGACCGAATCGAGGAAAGCTCCGAATTTTTTGCTCTGACCCGTAGCCCTTGCCAGCGAACCATCCAGAGTATCCAGAAGCCCTGTCAAAAGTGTGAACACTCCTCCGAGAAATGGCAGATAAGCGAAGCAGATCCCGGCCAGCATGCTGATCAAAAGCCCTCCGTAAGTGATGTGATTCGGCGTGAGTCTCAAGTCTATGAGCTTGGGGACTATACGCGTTTCAAGAATCTTGTAATAGCCGGCTTCGATTGACGTTCCCTTGAGCATAAGATCCTTTGACCAGCGTTGATCTGGAAGCACCGGATGGTTCCAGATACCTCGCGGAGCGTGGAGATGCTGGGGGGTTAATGGGAAACAAGGCGATCAATGGATATCAAATTTTGCCTTTTATATCAAACCTAAACAAGGCGATTAGCCTCGCAGGGTGCAGAGTAATCGGCATTAAGACGTTAAGAACCCTGCGAATCCATAATAGCCCAGTTTATCAGAGCAAAGTCGGGGACCTTTACCTGGACCCTTTTCCCTTTATCCACATGAGTATCCCGGGGCGTCAGGAGCGCATATGCCAGGCCGCTTCTCAAAAAAGAAATCTTGTTTCGGTGCTCGGCGGCGGACTGGTTTGGGGCGAAGGAGCAAAACCAGCCTCTCATTTGCACAACGCCCTCAACTGCAAGATAAGAGCCTTCCTTTTTGCTCATCGGGGCCAGGGTGCGGGCATCCAGGGTGAAATCCGTGCGAGCTCTCAGGCCCAGAAAACGCCGGATCACCGGTGCCGCAATCTCCTCATAAACTATCCTGCCGGCCCATGGGTTTCCGGGCAAACCGATAAAAATGCGTCCGTTGCCGGTTGCCAGGGCGCTTGCCTTTCCCGGAATAAGGTTGAGCCGGTCGAAATGAGTTGTTAGGCCAAGCCTTTTCCAGGCCTCCGATATAAAATCCCTGCTCCCTTTACCCATACCTCCCGTTGTAATCACCAGGTCCGCCTCAGCTTGTTCAAGCCGGGAGCATATTACTGCCGGATCGTCGGGGGCTACTCCGAGTTCGACCGGTTCTCCTCCTCCCACCCGTACAAGATTGGTAAAAAGATGGGTGTTATTGCAAAAGGTGGAGGCGGCTTCGTCGCTACGGCCCGCCTCCCTGAGCTCGTCACCTGTGGCGAGGATCGCCACGCGGGGACGGCGGGTCAGGCGAAGTACTTGCCTGCCGGTTGCCGCCGCAAGTGCTAGTCGGGTGGGCGTGAGCACATCGCCTTGCTCCAGCAGAAGATCGTCCTGCCGTGCCTCACTTCCGGGTGCGACCACCCCCGACCCGGGCCGGAACGGTCCAGTCAAAACGAGGCCTTTATCACCGGGGATGGCATCTTCATAAGGAATAACCGCATCCGCACCCGCCGGAAGCACACCTCCGGCCGTTATTCTAAAGCACCTGCCGCTGGTTGCTTCATCAGGCATTTTACCGGCCACTGTCTCCTTTTGAGCGATCTCGAGGATTACAGGTTTTTCAGGAGCGGCGGATTTGCTGTCCCCGCTGATCAGGGCGAAGCCGTCCCATTTTGAGCGGGGATTGCACGGAATGTCCCGGCCCGCCGATATAGACTCGGCAACAACCCGGCCCAGGGCCGAACCAAGTTCGACCGACTCCCAGTCGAGCCTTTTCGCCAGGTCAAGTGCTATTTTTTTTGCTTCTTTCAAGTCCATCGATCTCAGCCAGGTCGGAAGGGGTATTTACGTTTTTGAAACTGTGCGCATCCGGGTCCACTTTTCGCCATTCCTTCTCGGTAAGGGTCCGAATCCTGATTTTTCGGAAAAAGCCGATTACCTGACGCTCGTCAGGCTCTTGGATCTGGCGTGCGATAGCAGGGAGGCATCTGCGATTGTACATCGCGAGCAGGGGTTCATAATAGTCGTTCTCTGTGGGAACAACGGCATCGAACCCTTCTTTGGCGTCAATAATCAGAGCGGCCAGCTCAGGAACGAGAAAAGGCATATCGGTCGCCTTTACAAAGATCCATTCGGTGGGGCTGAAGAGCAGGGCGGTATAAATCCCTACGAGCGGCCCCTGGTGCGGCATTATGTCTCGCACCAGCATGACTCCCGTATCCAGGTAGGGTTCGATCTCACCTACAACCGCCATTACCGGATCGCAAAATGGGCGCAACGATTCAATGGCCAGATCAATCAACCTTTTGCCCCCTAGTTGTTGAAATGCTTTGTTCTTGCCGAACCGAAGGCTCCTGCCTCCGGCCAGGACCGCTCCCGTTATCAATTATCCTCTCCCAGCCGCATGTGGATCGTAACCGTTCGAGGCTTATCCCAGCCCTTAAGGCTCGACAGCATCCCTTCTATCCCGCCGAGTAGAAAATCTTCGACAAAATCCTTTATCGGCAGTTGTTTACCATCGAGCTGAACGAGCATTTTGCGTTTCTTTTTATCCCGGAGATAACGACTTTCAATGAACGCAGCGACCCCGCGCCAATCGGTAGATGAGAATCTGGGGACCTGGATATCCACCGCATCGTCGGAGACAAGGGCGATGAGGTTATCACGCGGGCCGCAAATGGGCTTGGGCTCCAAGGCGGAACGGAATACCTCTATTTTCGGATAATGCGCTCTTTTGAACCCTTCGGTGATGAGGATATCCTCGCTCCAGAAGAAACGCCCCGCAATTTCTTCCAGGCTCATTTCCCGATCTGTATTGCGTATCGAGGCAAGCTGGTCCGGCGATGAGATGGCTATGACTTCGGCGCCTGCGTGTCTTAACCTCCATGTATCCTTGCCCTCGCGATCCATCTCGAACCCGTGTGCGTCGTGCTTGACAGCCCCAACCCGGTATCCTTTTGCGGCCAACTCCGGGATCAGCTTCTCAAGAAATGTGGTCTTACCCGAATCCGAAGCCCCTACGATCGAAATTATGGGTAACATTGTCTACCTTTCTTTAAGTCATATTGTTCAGAGACATCTCACAGCTTTGAGCGGCTGTCAATCGGCCCGGCCTGCAGAGTCAATAATGTGCATGATTTTCAGGAATCTTTCGTTCTGTTCGACGATCTCAGAGGCGATTTCTTCCAGGATCTCACCCGGCTCCTCGCACCCAGCCTCCCTGGCCCGGCTTGCCCAAAGCCTGTATGCACGGGCGTGCTCTTCATTGTGACTTATCCAGTGTTCCACCATTTTTCGGAGTTTCGCGATTCCTGAAACGGCCTCTACGCTTTTCTCGGGCCCCTGTTCACGCGCATGCGCTTTGTCATGTCCATGTTCCTTATGCCTGTCGTGCATAGGTTTACTCCTGTGGCTTTAATCATAGTCGTTTTTCGCCGATTAGCCGACTGTCAATTACTTCCCATACGCATTAACGGCGAACCGCCCAGCCGCGATTGACCCCCGCAGCCGCGTATGGTAGCCTTTCCCCAAAAGGAGAGCACAAAAATGATTCCTTATCCCAAAATAGACCCCGTCCTTTTCTCCATAGGCCCAATCCATGTGAGGTGGTACGGGGTTATGTACGTCCTGGGCTTTATAGGCTCCTATTTTCTAATTCAGAAACAAGAACGTTCCAAGCAGATCGGACTGATCGGCACGGCCGCCCAGGATCTCGTTTTCTACCTGGCAGTAGGACTCATCGTTGGAGGGCGGCTCGGCTACATCCTTTTCTACGAATATAATGACCTAACGGCATATATCAAAAATCCGCTGGAAATAATAGCAACCTGGCATGGAGGGATGTCCTTTCACGGGGGTCTTATAGGATGCGTTATCGCAGGGTGGATTTTTTCCAGACGAAGAAAAATGCCTTTCGCTGCCGTGGCCGATTCGGCGATTGTGACCGGCCCTATTGGGCTGGGGCTTGGCCGCTTAGGCAATTTCATAAACGGGGAACTGTTTGGCCGCCCCGGCAATGTCCCCTGGGCTATGGTCTTCCCCGCCGGAGGCCCGGTTGCGCGCCATCCGTCACAGCTATACGAATCATTGGCAGAAGGCCTGCTGCTTTTCATCATATTGTGGAATTTGCGAAAAAAACCCTTTAAAGACGGCATGATGGTCGGATTTTTTCTCATTTTTTACGGTATCTTCCGGTTTATAATTGAATTTTTCAGGGAGCCCGATCCTCAGGTAGGTTTTCTGTTGACTTATTTTACCATGGGACAGCTCCTGTGCATCGGAATGATAGCCGCCGGCGTAGTTTTGATCTTTTTTCTGAACCGCAAAGCGCCTGTCCATGGGGCGTCAACGGAAGGACGTCATCGGCCGTAGCGGCCAGCGGGGAATTTCGATGGCAAACGATCGACTTGCGACTTTACACTACGATTCTTCAGTGATTGTTCGCGAATGGCGGTCCCTCTATGAGGGACGAAAGAAGAACGCCCGCAAGGCGCTCGAGGTGATTCGAAGCGGATACCGGGTCTTCATCGGGTCGGGATGCAGCGAACCGCAACACCTGGCTCAAGCCCTCGAGGAAAGGCTTCCCATCCTCTCGGACGTGGAAATCCTCGACATCCTGAGCGTCGGAAAGCCCCGGTTCACTGAAGGAGGCTATGATCAGTGCAGGCTGAAGACATTCTTTGTCGCCTCGGCAACCCGCGAGGCCGTGGCCGAAGGACGCGCAGACTATACTCCGATAAATCTGTCAGATATCCCGGGGCTGTTTCGCTCAGGCGCCATGCCCATCGATGTCGCATTGATCCAGGTATCTGCTCCCGACGACCACGGTTTCTGCTCCCACGGGATAGCGGTGGATATTGTTAAGTCAGCAGCTGAGAGCGCCAGGTACGTCATTGCTCAGGTAAATCCCATGATGCCCCGCACGCTGGGAAACTCCTTCATTCACGTGAGCCAAATCGACACCTTCGTCGAGCATGAGGAGACGTTGCTCGAAATCAGACTTCCCGTCCTGAATCAGATTGCCGTAGATATTGGTAAGCACGTGGCGGGGCTCGTCGAGGACGGTTCGACCATCCGCGTGGGGTTGGGAAGCATTTCCACCGCCGCCCTGTTTGCGCTGGAAGGCAAAAAGGACCTTGGGGTTCACACCGACATGCTTACCGACGCCTACCTGTACCTCGTGAACAAGGGCGTCATTACCAATGCGCGGAAGACGCTGCACCCGGGGAAAATAATAGCCAGTTTTTGCCTGGGATCGCGTGCGCTCTACGATTTCGTCGATAATAACCCTATGGTGGCCCTTTACCCGATCGATTATACAAACAATTACCTGGTTATTTCCGATAATGACAGAATGGTCACCATCAACTCGGGCCTCGAGGTAGACCTTTCCGGACAGGTATGCGCGGACTCGCTCGGGTATGAAATATATAGCGGCGTGGGCGGGGCGATAGACTTTTTGCGGGGCGCCAAGGGTTCTCGGGGCGGCAAGACAATAATGGTGCTCCCATCGAGCACCCTGGACGCGTCGAAATCCAGAATCGTTCCGGCCCTCACCGAAGGCGCAGGCGTGGTCACCACGCGCGGAGGTGTGGAATACGTCGTTACCGAGTACGGAGTTGCTGCTTTGCAGGGCAAGAGCCTTCGGGAACGGGCGCTTGCGCTTATTAGTATAGCCCATCCCGACTTCAGGGACGAACTCATGGAAGCCGCCCACCAGATTAATTACCTTGAAAAGGATGCCAGACGCTCGGCGACAAGCCGGGCCATCTATCCGCATGATTGGGAATATTCCAAGACGTTCATCGGACCCGGCCGCGTATTCTTCCGGCCTGCAAGACCTGCAGATGGACGAGCCCTCAAGGAATTCTTCTATTCGCTGCCCAGGGATCAAGATTACTTCCGGTTTCTTCCACTCATGAAGGTCTTCCCCTACTACGATGTCGAAGCGATGGTAAATATCGATTATCGCAGACAGATGTGTGTTCTGGGGTTTGCGGGGGAAATGGGTTCCGAAAGAATCATAGCATTAGCCTATTATCATCTGGATGATGAAACCATGGTGGCCGAAGTCGATTTTGCGGTGCATCCCAACTATGCGCGCAGCGGCATTGCAACATCGATGGTTGGCCATATCGCCGAAAAGGGCAAGCAGAGAGGTGTAAAAGCAATCGTTTCATACACCGAAAACGAACGGGTGTTGGGAGTTTTCCGAAAACTTGACTACGTGATGGAAAGCTCGCTGTCGGCCGGCGTCTATGAAATAAAGCTCCTGCTGGACCAACCGAAATACCCGGACCCTGCTTGAAATCAGCATTGTGACTCCTTGACGCCCGGTAGATTACGAATTTAGGAATTGAGGGATTCAGGGATTAAAACGACTAAGGCTTCCCAAATTCCTAAATCTCTCAATTCTTCAATTTTGAAGGCTTTTCTCCTCGTGCCGTCATCCCGGCGAAAGCCTGCAGTCTCCGTTGGGAAACCCCGGCTTGACATTAATGTGGAAAGATATACAATTATAGAGCTTGATCGTCTCGATATTGTGGCTTATCAATCACTCAAACCGAAATAATTGAAGGGGGCGAAACGGGTTCGACGGAGGTAAAGAAGCTTAAGTTGCATGCCGAGGTCCTGGCTGCTCGTTAAACAGTTGGGAAATAAAACAAACGCAGACGATTACGCGTACGCTGTAGCCGCTTAACCGCGGCTGCCGTCTCCAGGTCCTGTTCCCGCGGGGACCGACGAGGCGTCGACTAAGCGGGATGGCTGCCGACATGATGCTCGTAGTGGCGGTGGTGACATCTAGCGGGCTGGCTCCGGTGAAATCCCGTCTGCAGGAGGTCCCCGGGGTGAGATTGAAAGTGCGGAATAAGCATGTAGAAGCTTAGGCGGAATGCTTTCGGACGCGGGTTCAACTCCCGCCGCCTCCACCATCATTTAATGTACTGAAATACGTTTGACCTCTTTGAGGGCGCTAATTTGAGATCAGCGCGCGCTTTGTTTTTAGTGCTTTCCTCCTTTACACACCGATAATGAGAACTGATGGCGCGCAAGGGATGGTCCTCCGGGATCAGGCTCTCAGGGCAGAAGGAATAAAAGAGTCTCGGCTGTTGGCGGTCAGGTTTTCTCATCGGTTTCCTTGTCGGCTTTGTGTGTAAATTCAGTGGTTTGATACTACATCAAAGCCGGCAAGAATGCACTTATATTAATGATTTTTTCAGCAACCTGCTAAAGGGAATGTGACACCTTTTCTTACTTATAAACATCCCCCCTGTAATCGATTTCGTATACCAGAAGAACATCATCTTCCTTGTCAATGCGGAAAATGATTCTCATTTTTCCCAAACGCATCCGCAGAAAGCCTCTCCACTCACCCTCCAGCCGCTTCACATCGAGTTCTTTGAACGGAATGATGCCTTGTTCCTCGATGGTGCCAACAAGGGACTTGAGTTTGAGCCGTATCCGCTCTCTGTCCTTTTCATCGAGTTTATCGAGAAATTTGACCGTACGGTTATGGAATTTGACTCTCATTCCTTAACCCAATCGGTCATATCGGTGAAGTCATCCTCTTTATAATCAGCCGGGGAACCGAATTTTGCATGGACATCATCCAGTTCTTTTTTGGAGACCTTGGGGATCATAATTTCACACAGCCCCAACCGCTCTTCCCGAATCACCTCGCGGACACTTTCTTTGATCAGTTTTTTGAGATCGTCCTGCGCCATTGTCCCACGCATCTTCTTTGTCCTTTGATCTATCGAGTATAGAAGACATTTTTCCGGCATCCCACCGCTATTCGCTGTTCACAATTGAGATGATAGTCCCTTGCGGGATTTGTGGTCAAGGTGGATATTATCATGAATCATCCAGATCCACCCCGACCACTTTCCTCGACCTTTCGCTAAACTTTCGCCAAAGGAGAAAATTCTTGGCGAAAATTGACGATTTTTTACGGACTCAAACCAGCCAGAAAGTGAAAGTATGTTATCGTAAATGTAGACTTTTACAGGATTTAGCGGGTGAATCGATAAAGCCGTGTCTCGGATTCAACTCCCGCCGCCTCCACCATTTAATGTACTGAAATACGTTTGACCTCCTTGAGGGCGCTAATTTGAGATCAGCGTGCGCTTTGTTTTTAGTGCTTTCCTCCTTTACACACCGATAATGAGAACTGACGGCGCCCGCGAACGCCGTAAGGTAGCTAAACGAATCCAATGAGAGACTAACTGTCCGAGCCGGACGTCCGCAGTTTAGAGCAGAGACTCTAATTCCTCTTTTGTCAGCCGTGCCTGCTTGAGGATGTGAGCGAGCGTCGAGCGTTTGACAGGGCTATGCGCCGGGATGGTCAACTTAAGCGCCTCAGTGCGCGTGTGACATGCCTATGCAGTAAGGGCTACCTGTTTATTCCAGAAAGAAGGGGAACAAAAATCCCTGGTTCCACTCTTTCCTTGGGCAGCCCCGCTTTAGCGAGGTCCGACCCCGAAACGCCGATTACGTGCCGTTAAAGAGAATACACGGGCATACAAACTTCCCGGTCAGCTTTTCGGCGGCCTCGGATGCTCTCCTGCACTGACTTAAGTATATTCGCCGTAAAGTACCGCGTGCCACATTCTCTGCACACACCCGCCGGCACGTTCTCAACCAGCGCATAACCGCCCCTCACTTTGCGGTGAAGGGTGACACGCCTCTCAACGATCTGCCCTCCGCAATACTCGCACGTTTCATTTTCCCAAAAGCTCATATAGGGTCAGCCTCTAGCTTGTAGGTTTGTCCTCGTAGACGGTTATGACACGAACTTTCCCTGACATGGTGAGGCGGCACACAATCGCAATGGGGCGCCCATCCAAAGCTTAACCGATCAGTTCGTATTTCCCTTCTCTTGGCCAACTTTTCCGCATCCTGCCGGTCATAATGCCTTGTTCAATGTCGTAAATGTCGAAATCATCTTCGCTTGCTTCATCATACGCATGTTCGATAACATAGTATAGGCCATTACGAACTAGAGCCTGAATTCGTTTGATCTTACTCAAAATGGCCACCTGCAAGACTTGCTCCTTCAAAGATGGTCACTACCAGAAGAGCACGGGTGCTCACGATGACAGTTATCGCTGCGGCTGAATCACCATCAATGGTGTTCCCTTCCACTCGATACTTATATTGCTCATGTTTATCATCGTATTCAGGCTGAACCTTTACATCTCCGTTCAGCAGCACCGAAAATCAGCGGAAGGGGAAAGTTAATTTAATTGTCGTCCGGTGTTTACATTGCGTAGAGCTTTTCGCCCTCTATCACCCGCACATTATTGTCCTTCAGAATTCTAAGAGCCTCATCGAGATTGTCGAAGCGGAATATGAGCACTGCGTTGGCGCTGCTGAGTTGGATAAAAGCGTAAATGTATTCAACGTTGACGTTGGCCTTTTGCAGAATACTCAGGATATGATGAAGCCCGCCCGGCTGGTCGGAAACCTCTACTGCGGCTACCTGTGTCGTGGCCACCGCAAAGCCGACCTTCTTGAGTTCTTCCTTTGCCTTGTGGTTATCATTTAGTATAAGGCGCAAAATGCCGAAGTCGGAAGTATCCGCAAGTGAGAGCGCCCGAATGTTGATATTGGCTTCGGCCAGGATCCTGGTCACCTCCGCAAGCCGCCCCACCTTGTTTTCCATAAAAACGGAAATCTGTTCCACATATTCCATGGCCGTCCTCCTTTTTGAGCGTGAGAGCTGGTGTCCATCCGGAAACACCGATGAGTCCCGCCGGAGGCAGGATTCATAGTGGGAAAAGGACCCTTTCCGAATCGAAAACTGCCAGTGTCTCATCCGAGGTTTCCGGATGAAAACGAGCTAAATCTTCCGATTGTCGATCACTCGCCGGGCCTTGCCCTCGCTTCGGGCTATTGTTTTGGGTCCCACCAGTTTAACCTTGGCCGACACTCCCCTAAACTCCTTTATGTTCTTTATCAATTATTCCGGGAATGAAATGATCTTCTAAGATGTGCAGTCCGTTCCTGTGCAGCAAGTTGTGCTCCATGGTTTTTCGGGCAGAACCGACCCCAAAGCCCACAAAATCATACAGTTTCCCAATCGAACATGCAAGTGATAGGGTCTGCCAATGGGACCGGTTTTGGCGTTACAGGACACACCACCTGCTTCGCAGTTGATGGCTGCGTTTTCGTCCCGTCATGTTGGTGTGGGGCTCAGGCCAAAATGAGTGTTGAATCCAGTTGCACTCACTTCTCGTTATTATTTTATTGACAAAGAGATCTTTACAGGGGTACAGTATACCACCTTTTGTCCGGTTTAGGGCCGGTGTGGCTAGCTTGCACGCCTCGTAGCACGCCGATTGGAGGATGCCCCTCAGCCGGAATTGCGGTCACGTATGTAAGGTCACGAAGAACGGTGGTTTTGTTTACCCGATCAAAGGGCAAACGGAGAACCGACCCAAGGCAGCCTTTATCAGGGTGCAGTTGACCTCCTTGCGGCGCAGCGCTTCATGTCCCCATTGAACACCCTGAAATTATAAAAAAAGAACGTCACCAGCAATGGCTCGGAGCAGCCATCTTTGTCACTATCTCGATCGGCGTGAAGGAAAGGGCTCCTATGTCAAAAAGCATGAATTTTGAATCCGAAGGGCCATGGTCCAATGTCGAGAGGCTGCTTCTTTGTATGGACACGGGAAGTTGGCGGACGCAAAGACCAGTTATCGATGAGGAGCAATGCATCTATTGCGGCAATTGTGCGCTGTACTGTCCGGTCCAATGCATGATCGACGTGAACACGTATTTTGCACCCAATTTGGATTTTTGCAAAGGATGCGGCATTTGCGCCAAGGAATGCTCCAAGAAAGCCATCACCATGGAATCAGAGGAAACGTTTAAATGAGCATCAACCCAACTGACAGTGCACTGGTGAAGGTTATCACGGGCAATGCCGCGGCTGCCATCGGCGCAACACTTTGCCGTCCCGATGTGGTTGCCGCCTACCCAATCACCCCGCAGACGGAGGTCATCGAAAGGCTGTCCCAATTCCGCGCAGAAGGCATCCTGGATGCCGAGATGATTACGGTGGAGGGCGAAAATTCAGCCATGAACGCCGTTTCGGCGGCTTCTGCCGCTGGTGGGCGGGTATTTACCGCAACCTCCTCCTGGGGGCTCGTTTTTATGTATGATGCTATATTGGTTGCCGCCGGCAACAGGTCCCCGGTGGTCATGGCCAATGTCAACCGGGAACCTCCTGGAATCATGGCTGTATCGTCCGGGCAACAGGATATGATCAGCACCCGGGATTGCGGGTGGATATTTCTTATCGCCGAGGACAGCCAGGAAATCCTCGACATGATCATCATGGCCTATCGCCTGGCTGAGGACCACGATATTCAACTTCCCGTAATGGTCCATTACGACGGGTTTTATCTGTCCTACATTGCCGAACGTGTCGAAATTACGACGGACAGGGATGTGGACGAGTATCTTTCGGTACTAAAGGGACAGCCGCTGCGGCCTCG
>JBKQTS010000235.1:0-29087 GCA_052143075.1 Syntrophobacteraceae bacterium
GAGGACATGTTAAACCTGAAAATGGAGACCATTTATAATACCCAATATTGTCAAAGAACGTTTCTCATAAAACTTCCAGGGAAACCGTCAATTATGAAGGCCCCCTTTTTTCAGCAACCTGCTAGTGGTTAAAGAAC
Source organism: Syntrophobacteraceae bacterium (assembly GCA_052143075.1). GTDB lineage: Bacteria > Desulfobacterota > Syntrophobacteria > Syntrophobacterales > Syntrophobacteraceae > SbD1. The sequence goes on from JBKQTS010000235.1 coordinate 138, forward strand.
TCCTCTATCCTTGATGGCAGTATCGAAAATAGGATGTGAAGTAAACGACACCATAGGGGTCGGTATCCCCGAAGCGCACCGTTATGGTGAGGTCGATTCCCGTCTCGGGGAGATGCTCTTGCATCAGTGGCTCCAGTGGGATAGAACGCTGGAAACAATCCCAGGGTCTCATGGCTGCCCGACACGAATCGTGCCAGACCGGAAATGCGTCGCAGTTTTGGGTCTGTGGCGAGGATTCCTCGGTGGAGAATTTGGCACGGTTATTGCCCCTTCTTACCCCGTTTGGTCGCAGCATTGGTAATGGGTCATTATGTCTGATTCACAGATCGAAGGAAGGAGTAAGCATGAGTAAAATACCACAAAACTACTTGCCAGGAAAAGAAACCTGGCCGAAATACCTCACTCCCGGAGAATTTGCCAGCACTCCGGACAGACTGAATCTGGCCGACTTTCTGCTTGACCGGCACATCAGGGATGGAGGGGGAGCCAATGTAGCGGTCAGATTCATGGATAAGGAGATTACGTACGCGCAGCTCCAGAAAATGGTCAACCAGTTCGGCAACGCTCTCAAAGACGCCGGAGTGGAGCCACAGGACAGGGTAGGCATTCGGCTGGTAAACGCCCCTCCGTCGCTGGTCACCATTTTCGCCATTGAAAAAATAGGGGCTATTCCTGTCCCGACATCGCCTTTGTGGTCCCGCGAAGAGATCTCTTTTGTAGTCAACGATGCCGAAATGAAGTATTTCGTCGTGAATGCTCCGCTAATGGAGCAGGTCGAGGCGGCAAAGCCAAACTTTGAGCACGGTACTAAAGTTATCGTAATCGGGGGCGATCCGGAGCAGGTTAAAGCCGCTGGCAACCTGGTCTTTGAGGAAATGCTCGCCAAAGGGTTGCCGAATCTGGAAGCCACCATGCTGGATGCCTACGATATCGGCGTAATACTCTACACATCGGGAACTACAGGAATGCCGAAGGGCTGCATTCATTTCGTCCGTCCCACCGTTATCGAGACCCGCATAGTCAATCGATACGTATATCAACTCAAAGCTGGAGACGTGCTGGGGGGAGCGGCCCCCGTATCCTTTGCAGCAGGTTTCGGGACTTTCACTCTCATTCCGTTCGAAGGCGGGGCAGCCATCTCCCTCGTTCCCAAGTTTGCCCCACCCGACATGATGGACCTGATCGGAAAACACAAGATAACAGTACTGACAGGGCTGCCGACCGCATACCGCGCACTTATCAAATTCCCGGGATTCAAGAACTATGATATCAGTTCGGTGCGGCTCTTTACCTCGGGGGGCGACGCGCTTGGCGCTGAAACACTTCAGAGCTGGACTGAACTTACCGGCAAGCCTATCTGGGAGGGACTGGGAGGAACGGAAATGCTCCATCTGGTCACTTCCAATACCATGAATCCACAGCCCGTCCCAAACTCCATCGGAAGAGCCCTTCCCGGCGTTGAGGTTCGCGTAGTGAATGCCTCAGGCGAAGACTGCAAACCGGGTGAAGTGGGCAGCATGGTACTCAAAGGCGCTTCTGGGACTCTTTACTGGAAGCCTTACGAGAATAACGAGAAGTTGCTCAAGTCGCAGAAATCGGGTGTGGTTGACGGCTGGAACAAAATGGGCGACGCGGTTTACATGGCCGAGGATAGCAACATCTTCTTCGTTGCTCGCGAAGATGACATGATCAAAAGTTCCGGTTACCGGATCGCCCCATCGGAGATTGAGGAAGCGATGGCGAAGCATCCGGCGATAGCGGATGTAGGCATAGTCGGTATCCCCGACCCGGAGAAAGGGCAAATAGTCAAGGCGGTCGTCGAGTTAAAACCAGGATTTACAGGTTCCGATCAGTTGACCGAAGAAATCAATAACTTTCTTAGGGACCACATAGCCGTTTACAAGCTCCCTCGCATTATGCAATACATGGAAAAGCTGCCGAGGACGCCAACCGGTAAACTTTTGCGCCGCTTACTCAGATAAGTTTTCGCGGTTTGGCTCTATGACCTCCTGATCCTCGCACGGTCATTTGGTCGGCTCTTCTGAAGTTGAATCGCCCCGGCTCTTTGTTCTCCTCGCTGATTCTTTATTGTGCGGTCCGTTTTTTATTCATTCAAATCTGGTTTTCTCCTCTTGCCTCTGAGGAGGGTGTAGACTTAGGCGTGTGACTCCGGCGTTCGGGACCTACCGGATGGCCGGAGTCACTGTGGGTGAAATCCTTTGCACGGGAATCGAAAAGGAAAAGGCGCGTGCTTCTGCACGCGTGGTTGCGTTAATGTAAGGCTTGCGAGGAGGGTAATGGCGGGAATCACTTCTCATGAGGTTTTTTTCCCTCCCGCTTGCCTGCTTTTGCCTTTATCTTCTTATCAATCTTTTGGCCGCTCAGAATCAGCCTCACCATGGTCAGAAACTCCCATTCCTGGTATGGTTCGATTATGCAGCCATAGGCGCCAAGTTCCATAACGCGCTTGATCATACTGCGGTGTGCCAGGCTGCACAGCAGAATAAGCTTGCACTCGGGGCAGCATGTTTTGAGCTTCGATATTACCGTTACGCCGCATGCGAGCAAACCCTCGCAGTCGATGAGGATTATCGCGTTTGTCTCTTTTTTCGAGGGATTTATGATTTCGTCGAGGGATACAATTGCGACGCTAAAATGTTCGTTCTTCCTCAGCAGGTTCAGGATGTGGCGGCGAACTTCATCGTTGAGAACCATGACGGAAAATCGAACGCCTTGAGTTATCATTAACTGACTCCGATTCTTCAGCGACTTGAGACCAGGGAATTATCCATTCACCGAATCGAAGATAAAGACAAGTGACGCCCCTCAAAGTGAAACGCCATCTCAACTTGTCTAGCAGCCGTCAAACGCCTCGATATCCTTGCAGGAACAGTACATTAGTCCACCCAGGATGCGAAAGAAGCTGGATCGGATACTGAACAGCGCTGGAATCCAAGAATCGCTCTGTAGAACTCGCGTTTGAGGACTGAAGGATGGATCTGCCTGGATTTATGGAACTGGAGTCCCCATTTGTGCTTGATGACCAAGCCGCCAATCAGCCGCCCGGTTCTGCATAGCAGCCCTTTCAGAAGACCACCAATTCCACTGAGCGCACACGTGACCTGCACTGCTTGCAGGTCCAATCACTCTAAAGCCAACCCCTGAATGGATGAGGTTCAAAGGGGGCGCTCTATTGGGTTATACAAGATTTGTGCCCTCTGACAAGGACAATGAATTTCGCCCTGCGCAGGCGTTATTTTGGATTAGACCGCTCATAACTGAAAAATGTTAGCGGGTGCTAAAATCAAAAAAACTTAACAAATCATATTTGCTCCCCCGGTTTGAGAGGCGGGAATCAATTAGAGTGTATGAAATACGTCTCTGTTAGCAGTGAAATAGTGTGCAAAGTCTTTAAAATCAAGCTCCGAATGTGCGGTTAAAACTCGACTCCTTTCCGCCTGTCCAGACATGCGCTTGGTGTGAATGCCCCGCGAGGCTTGCGATTTCGAAATCTTGCCCTCAAGAAAAGAATGAGTTGTAGCCAAATAGAATGTAGTAAGGTTACTATGAGTTAAGCTGAAGGGGGCGGGAACTCGTTTAGCCCTCTCAACTTCATTGACGCTGACGAGAAAGGGTGAAACACATGGCTCAGGCAAAGCCGGGAGATATGGTCAGGGTTCATTATATGGGAACTCTGGAGGATGGCACAGTGTTTAGCTCAACATACGAGGAGGAAGAGCCGTTTGACTTTACTATTGGTAAGGGAAGCGTACTGCCGGGATTTGAACAGGCGATCATTGGTATGAATGTTGGAGACACCAGGAGTATTTCAATTCCTCCGGAAGAGGCTTATGGTCAGCACAGAAAAGAATTCGTGTTCGTGATGAATAGAGACTTGGCTCCCATCGGCCTGAATCTGGAGTTAGGTAAGAAACTGCAGATTAGCACAAACCAGAGGGATACGACGATCGCGACTATTACGGCCATTACTGAAGACAGCGTGATTCTCGACGCAAATGACCCGCTTGCTGGAAAAACACTCAAATTCGAAATCAAGCTGATTGAGATAATCCCATGATGTGGTGTCCAGGCGGATCAGGACTGGAGGCGCCTTCCCGATCATGCAAAAACACTTCAAAAAACTGGAGTGCCACTCACGGCTCAAGACTTCAGAGCCGCACATAGCCCGCGCCGGACCGCCTCTTTCATCATATTTCACGCCCTGTGCGAGCCTGCCCCGGACTTTGATCCGGGGTGGGCGGCATGTTCGATTGTGAGGAAGAGTCATATATGCAAGGACCTCAAGAGTTGGTCGCAAAACTCAAGAAGAAGTACCCGATGTTGTGCTATTTCACGGATAGGCCTTTCGGGGTGGAAATCGAGTTCTATGGCCTGGACTACTACATCTTGCCCCCTGACGGCGGTATAATCAAACCTTACAATATCCATTCGAAAGCCAGGGATGGCAGAAGTTTCCTTCAATTATTAAATGACCGCGGACTAAGCCTTGGCACGGACAGGCATTCCTGGCATCTTGAAGAAGATCGCTCCATAGTTCACAGAGGCGGCGTGGAATTTATAAGCCCGATACTTCGCGGCTTTGAAGGATTAATGCAATCGTATCGCTTCTTCCAATTGCTCGGCGAAATCCAGGGAGCGCAAATAGACGAATCATGTGGATTTCACGTTCATCACGGCGTAGATGCTAAACGTTATGAGTGTAAATCCTTGAAAGAACTCATAAGAATTGTCTATTCGATGGAGGACTATATTTATCTTCTGATCGCTGGGGGCCGAATCGATAAAGATACTTGCCGCCCTATGGATCTTGATGTCGATTTATCGGGTAAATTGGGTGATTGTGATGATACATGTAAGAAGAACGGTTGTAAGATCAAAGAGTTATGGTATTCACGGAATAATAGATATGATCCAGCTCGCAAGGGATCTGACAGGTACGACTTGACACGTTACCATGGGCTCAATCTGCATTCGTATTGGTATCGATCCACCATTGAGTTCCGATATCACTCTGCTGTTCTGCATCAGATAGATGAAGCCATGCAGTGGATTATTTTCACACAGTTTTTGGTCGAACTGAGCGACGGTCGTGTACCGGCAATCGACTATCACTCAAATGTAAATAAATGGATGAAAACGATTTATAAGATATATCTGGCATTTGGCCATATGAATCGCATTAACGGTTGGGTTGCACACAAGTCTATTATGTCAGAGAAGAGCTAGGAGCCGTTGGGTGTGAAGCTGAGGTCACCTTGATATTCCAGTTGCAACCCAGCCCTATCTGAATCACAACAGCTAACTTCGAGCAGGGGAATTAGAGAAGATGTGCGATATTTTTGCACTCTCAGCGGGAGCTAATTATACGGCCCAACAGTACTTGCCGATATTTGCAGAAAAGGGCAAACGAAACATGAACGGTTGGGGTATCGGATTTTATCGTGACAACCAGGCCCTGGTGGAGAAATCGGCTGAGCGAGTCTATGACAGCGAGCAAGTCCACGAAGGCTTCCAGAGACTGGCGAGGGTTGTAGACAGCCGAATCATTGTCTCACACATTAGCTGTCCGCTGAGCGGTGGAAGTCATACTGCTCAGAATCATCCTTTTTCTTTATCGTTCCTCAACCATGCATGGCTTTTTGTGCATATAGGATTGATAGAAGAAATTCATAATTATCAAACAACTAACGAACCCGGGATAGATGTTGATGTCTATCCTGCCAGAGTCTTTGAATACTTGAGGGATCAACTGATCTCTTATTTGGGTTATACTCCTTACGAAAGTCTCGGCAGATCGCTGGTAAAAAGTATTAGGAACTTGCTTTCAGAATATCCTGGGCATTACGCATTTTTTCTAGCCAATGAGTCAGTTCTTTTTGCCTTTTCTAATTTTCGGACTTTGATGCTCCTCAGGGAATCGGAAAAGTACGGAAATAGCCTTGTCCTCACTTCCATCGGGGAAGGACTGAGTGACAAAGAGTGGATTGCCATCAAGCCGGAAAGGAACACCCTGGGAAAGCTTCTGGTGGTGGCTGGACCGGACTTATTGTATCTGGGGAATGTGGTGGCGCAAGAGGCTTTTCTCTGAAATTCACTCCCACCCGCAGGCAGGCAGGCTCTAATCGTATCCGGAATGGGGGTGGGACCGCCACATAAAGGCGATCGATTGAATCCAACCCTCTATAAGAAGACAGGTGAGGTCCCGTTATGTGCGACTTATTCGCGCTGTGTGCAGCGACAAATTACTCGGCGCCTAAGTCTCTGCCGATTTTTGCTGCCAAAGCGAGCAGGAATATGGATGGATGGGGTATCGGCTTTTTCAAGAAGAATCGAGCTTATGTAGAGAAATCAGCCACCCGGGCCTACCAGGAAGGCAGGTTCCATGATGGTTTCCAGAGGCTTGCTCGAGTCGTCTCCAGCAAGTTTATCATCGCACATGTGCGTTTACGAAGCAGTGGTCCCATCGATGAATGTCATGCCCACCCTTTTGTCCTTCGATTCAAAGGTCAAGACTGGATTTTCGCTCACAATGGGAAGGCCCCTGCTATAGAGTCTTATCGAAGTAAACAAGTTCGATTGGATGATGTGGTCAGTGATTCGGCAAGGACTTTTGAGTATCTTCTGGACGGCATCGCGGCCCGCCACGAAAGAAACAGTGATATCTCCGGTCTCTTCAGGGCAGTGGCCGACACCTCCAGGCAACTTATCGGGGAATACCCGGGATCCTACAACTACCTTTTGACTAACGGCTGGGTATTGTTTGCGTTCAGCAATCACAGGCAATTTCTCGTGCTTAAGGAAAGCAGCAGTCTCGAAAGCGGTTTGCTCTTGACCACATTGGAGCACGGCTTAAGTGAAGAAAACTGGCAAAGGCTTTCCAGGCGTGCAGAATCGATTGGCTTTCTAATGGCGATTGTGGGAAGTGATATACTGCTGAAAGCAGACATATGATAAGGTCGCCTCAATGAACCTCGATGTCTAAAATCAACCGGCTTCAGTATTTCAACTCATCCTTCACGATGCTTGGGTTTGTGCATTGGCAACCCATACACTGTGTCAATGAAATATAAACAATTTTCAGGACCCAGCGCCTCCACTTCTCGCCGGAACTTCTTACAAATCTCCAACCCCTTCTCGCGCGCGCCCTCGGGAAAACCTTCTTCATCGGACACATACCGCTTCTCGATCTCGTCGAGCTTTTTCATGTACTCTTCATAACTGATTTCCTCGAGCGCCATTTCACCTCCACACCTTTCCAGGCAGCAACTCATTCGGGTTTTTTCATTGAATTCTCAAAATCGCTAAGGGCTTTCTTGGCATTTACGATTAAATCAAAAAAAGCCTCTGATTGATAAGTATCTACTCCGCCACAACCCAAATCAGCGGACTTGTCGAAAACATACTCTTTATCAATGTAAGTTATCAGGGCTTTTGCAGCGTCATAGAATTTCAAAAACTGCTCGTTCATTTTTCTCTACCCGCCGAGGGAGTGCATCACCATACGACCACGGTCAAATCAGAAAGTATAACCCGGCCAGCCGCCCTACGCGTCATGGCTGTAATCATCCGATTTGGTTCCTTGCCGCCCTTTGTCAATCTGGCTCTTGAATCGTGCGTAAAACTCGGACTTGAAGGCCTCAATGGCCATGGCCTCCTCAGACCTGCCCAAAAAATATAATGCCATACCTTTAAACACCTGAGCTTCCCTGATATGCGGGTCCTTCGCCAGGGCCTCATCAAAATAAGGCAGGCTGTCGGCATATTTGGCCAGACCCAGCAGGGCCTGACCCTTGGCTGTCAAAGCGTAGACGTTGTAGCGCTGCCTTGCCAAAACCAGGTCCAAAACCTCGATGGCCTCCTCACACCGGCCCATATCGTTCAACACAAGGGCCTTCAACTGCATTGCTTCCAGATTCTGCGGTCTAAGGGTCAGTTCTTTATCACAGCAAAATACAACCTCTGCCAGAAGCCCCTTCTCAGCCAGCCGCTTCGCCCCTTCCAGCCACGTCATTTTGTCTTCGGGGGTAGCCTTCAGCACTTTCATCATCAAGCCTTCATATGTTTCTTCGACGGTGCGCTTGCCGGTGAATGCCACTGGCACACCATGTCCGGGAAGTACATGAACGATGTTCTTCTTCATCAACTTACTGATTCCGTACAAATAATGCTCCAGGCTGCCTCCGGCAGTTTGATCTGCATCAGCCATGGCATCGGGCAGCACGCAGTCGCCTGAAATAATCGTCCCCGTCGGTTCATGATAGAGGCATATGCCGTCAACGGTGTGGCCCGGCGTGTGGATCACTTCCCATTCAAACCCGCTCAGTTCGATGGTTTCTCCGCCCTCCAGTTCAGTCGGGGGGAATCCGGCCTCGGTGACCAAATTCTTGAACTCCTGGGGACCTTCCGCATGCATGATGATCTCGACCTGCTTGTTTTCCATAATCGGGGGGAATCTCAGCATTTCGAACACGCCCATGCAGTGGTCGCGGTGCCCATGAGTGAGCACCACCTTCCTTATATCCAAAAGATTATACCCCAGCTTCTCCAGTTCACCAAAAATAGTGTAATCATTCCCCGGGTCCACCAAGGTCAGGTAATGGCCTGCAAGCAGATACACATTGCTCGAATGATGATAGCCGATAAGAAACCTGCTGTTTGCAAAGACAGGATGCGATACCTTCAAAATCTCACCAATCGATAGCCAGCCCGGGTGTGCCGGTTCTTCCTCCGGCAGTTTTTCATCCTCTATCAGAGGGTTTATTTCCTGGTTTAGTGCCTGTTTATCCTTGTCTTTCGCCTTATTTGTCATATCGTTTCCTCAAGTAAATAAACGATAGGTCGATACCAATAAGACCCATCTCCGCTTCTCTCAACCGGCCCCAATACCTTGGCTTCGGATTTATAGTATACAAAGGCAAAAATTACAATTCCATCCGGGCGCCTGGCCTAACCGGGTGCAAGAGATCGGATCATAAAAAAACCCCCCTCTCCGGGCAAACCAAAAAGGGGGATTATGGATTCGATTCCACCTCTCCCCTGGTTGCAGGGGAGACGCGCCTCGCAAAAGCCCGCCGCAAGTGATAGACGTGACGGCGCCGATTTCCTTTCTGCGTTTTGTCTAAGTCGCAGCGGCTATTGCGTTACGCTCGTATGGCTGAGCGGGCCAGTCTGGATTTCGTCCGTCGCCGTCCCGCTCGTTTGGAGGGTGCATGCGTTATGGGTTTGCAGTTGCTACCCGATGTAATCCAGTGCATAGGTCAATTTCAGCTTGTCATCCGGCCACCACTTCTTGCTTATCTTCTCCTGTCCCGGATAAACGTCTTTGCCGCCAATTTTGTCGATGATCAACTCGATGAAATGAAATTCCGTGAGCTTGTGCTTCTTGATGACATCTGACGGGAGCACGACCGCAAGGCCGGACTCATTGGAGCATTCCCATTCGAATGGTTCGCTGCGAACCGCTTGCGCCTCCTCGCTGTCGGGATCGCGAAACACAACATCAGATTGAAATTCGAATGGTTCGCTGGGAGCCACTTCCTCTTCCCCGGTTTTGCCAGAGTAAACCTTGAGAAGCTTCCCTTGAACCTTCATCTTCGGATGCATCTTGAATTCATTGTATAGCTCGTCGGATACGTGCCACCATAAGGCTCTTGCATTGGCGGCCACATATGCTTTTACGAGCATCGGGTCAAAGCCGCATACCACAACACGGCATTTTTCCGGCATAACTAAGCCTCCTTATCGATTTCGTCGGTTTTCGCTTTGCTCAACTGGACGCGAAGGTCCTCAACCTGACCGAAGCAATAACCCATGAACTCTTTAGCCTCTGCCTGGGTGAGGTAGTTTGTCTCAAACAATCTCCTCACATAGGGATAGACGTGAGTCTGGACCTCCTCGGTGAATTCCAGGAGCACATGATCGTTATCCCCTTCGGGGGATGCCCAGCTCAGAAAACCCTTCTTCCAGTTGTCGAGCATCCCCTTGAGAACATCGAGTTCTTCACGAACGTTTTGCTCCATGCTAGGTCTTCTTCCTGGCTTCATAGGCATAGCACTTCTTCACCACGTTGAAATCCGCTACGCACCAGTAATGGGGCCAATGGATCTTCTTGCACCAGCCGATAATGTCTGCGGGCGGGAACTTGGAGCCTTTAAGGACCGGCTTCAAGTATTTGCACTGCCAGCATATATGGTCACTCTGTTTTTCCGGGACCAGGACGGTGTCCAGGAAATCTTCAGGCGTCAACTGTTGTGACATGCAACACTCCTTTCTCAATCTACCAGTCTTTTACTTCGCCTGCAGCCAGCTTTTTCTGATACTCCTCCCAGACCTCGGGCGACAGTTTCTGAATATCCCAATTGAAACCGAAGCTTCCGGCCAAACCTGCAGAGGGCGGTTGCGGACGCCATCCGCGGACCGGCCTGCCCCGGATGCTGAATTTCACCTTGTCGGCTACTCCCAGCAATTTTGATCTGGGAATGCACTGGAAAGGTCTGGTCCGGCCTTCCACACCCGGTCTGTAGTTGGAATAACCATCGTAAGGCTTGTCAGCGTAAAGGGGCGAGGTATCGGGCTTTTCTCCGGGTCTTTCTTCAGGTCCCTTGTACATGAAGCCCTGAATCATGTGGATGTAATAAACCGAGCCGCACTCGGCGCAGTTGATCTTGCCCTCCCAGTTCCAGAAGCAGTAGGGGTCAAGGTAGTTGATCGTGTCACATGGTTTTCCACCCACTTCCTTCTTGCACCAAATGATATCACACACGGGCGCCTCCTCTTAGATGTAGGCTTTTTTGTACCATTCTTCGATCTTGGTCAGCGGAACTCCCAGCAGATCACGGTAGACCTTCTTGTTGTCCGCTCCCAGCGGACGCCAGTGCCAGTTAATCCTCCTGGGGCTCTTTTCCATCAACCCGGTGCTGTAGCCGCCATGGACCACCAAATCACCGAACAGAGGATCGTCCATCCACCGGACCGTGCCTCTTTCCCTGTAGTGCGGACTCTCGTAAACCTCGCGGTCGTTTCGAACGGGTTCCGCCAAGAGGCCCGCATCGGTCAGCACCTTGGCCACCTGGGACCGGCTCTTGTCTGCGGCCCACCTTTCCAGAGCAGTGTAAATCTCCACCTGAGCTTCGCCTTCGACACGGTCTTTGTGAGCCTTGTACTTTTCGTAGAGTTCCTTCAGACCGGTTATGGCGCACATTTCCTTGAAGTCCTGATCCTGGAAGGCGCTGACCAGTACATATCTCGAATCGAACTTGTCCTGCGGATTTTCGGCATCCGGGAAATCGGACTTGCCGCACAAAATGATGCCGTGCACTGCAAGTTGCGTGTCCCAGTTGCCCCAGCGCTGACGGACAATGCCGAACTTGCCGTACATCGTCGTGGTATGGCCCAGCATCCTGGTCGGGACCTGCACTTGGGAGAATTCTATCATGGTGCCCAGCCCGGTCTTTCTGCGATGGTGGATGGCCGCCATGATGGCGCAGGATATAAGGTTGCCCGATTGCCAGTCGATGATCCAGTTGGTGCACTTGGAGCAATGCCCGCCCATGTACTCGTGCATGCCGGTTATCGACGCGAGTCCGGCGTGCGCCTGGCCCAGGATGTCGTAGGAACCGCCGAATACTTTGGGACCGTAGCCGAAACCGCCGCCCCAAACGTAGATGAACCTGGGATTCATTTCACTCAGGTACCGGTAGCTCATTTTCCATTTGTCCAACGTGCCCGGCCGGTAGAGCTCGGTGAGCCCGTCGGATTTTTTCACCAGGCTGTAGAATACCTCCCTCATCTCGGGAACGTGATAATCCATTGTCACAAAATACTTGTTGGGATTGGCGTTTGTGTAACCAAGGCCCGTGCCGGTCATGGGGCGCATATCGTGAAATGGATAGAGATAGACCTCGTTAAAAGGAGACGTGTGCCGCATGGGCTCACCCATCCTCGGTATCTCAAGCTTGATGACCTCGGCCCCCAGCTCGGCCAGGTTGGCCACAGCATGCGGCGTGAAGATATACATTGTACAGCTCAGCCACCGAATCCCGTTAAGAGGCTTGGGCTTGGTGTGTTCATTGCCAACATCGAAGAGCTTCTTGCAGTACTCCTCGTAGGGCATCTTGAACTCGTCCATTTCACCTTTGCTCTTGGGGCCTGGCAGGTCTTCCATGCGTGTTACTCTTGGGTCTTGCGCCATTATATCACCCCCTTCTGTTTCATTGTATTCACTGCTGTCTGGCCCATTCCAGTCCATTTCAAATAGATCTCGTAGTTGTCATAGCCGATATCTCTGCCCATCCACTTGCACCTGAAAGGAGCGCGAAGCTGGTAAGATGCCGGGCTCGAAGCGATCAGCAGCGGGCCGTAATCGGTCTCATGTACGTAGACCCATGGCCGATACTTGAAGTGGGGGAATTCGCAGACCTCGTCGATGTAGAGAACGGGCCCGGCCGCAACCTGGTACTCGAGCAGCTTGGTTTCCGCTTCCACCCGGTTGGTGTCTCTAAGCCACCTGGAGGTCAGGGTGTAGGTCTTTATAAGAGCGTGTAAGGCGTTTCTGGCCGCCATTTCCTTAAGGAGCGGATCTTCGTGAATCAGCCGGCCGAACTGGGGTTCATCACGCTCAAGGCAAAAACCAATATTATACCAGAGCTTGTCGGTCTGGCCGCCGATCATCATGTAGCCGTCTTTACAGGGGTTCCAGGCATACTGGTTGAGGCATGCATCCCAGCCGCCGGTGCGGGCCTTTATACTTTTATTAAAACCATACCAGGTAATGTCGAAGTCCAGAATATCCATCAAAGCTTCGGCGCCGGTGACCTCTATCATCTGCCCGGTGCCGCCTAATTCGTCTCTCCAATATAGGGCCGAAATGGAGTTGAGGAAACTCTGGGCCCCGGCAACATAGTCGGCAAGCCAAATCCCTGCGCGGGTGGGGTCGCCGCCCTTGCCGCGAGGGAGAAGGTCCTGGGCCAAGCCTGTATTGTGGATCCAGGAATTTGCGGCGCTCGCGAAAGGCTCGAGCATCCACTGGCCGAACTTCGATTGCTTGTCCTTCCAGGGACCCCACTGGCCTAGCATGCCAACCCACACGTAGACCATTCTGGGGTTGAGTTCCTTGAGTTGGCGATAGCCGATTCCCAGATTATCCATGTAACCGGGGGGCATCCCGTCGATCAGAACGTCGACGTTCATTGCCATTTTCCTGAAAATCTCCTGCCCTTCCTTTGTCTCCACATCGAGGGTTACACAGTGGGTGTTCACCGTCTCGTTGACGAATTCCATGCCGCATTTTTCGCCGCTATCCTTGTTTTGGAGAAGGTACTCTTCGCGGCCGAAAGGTGTAAGCTTCCTCAAAGGATCGCCTTTGGGAGGTTCGACGGTCACTACCTCCGCGCCGGCTTCGCCATACAGAGAGGCGCAAAATTTGTGACCAAGTCTCCACAGGCCTATGTCCAAAATCCTGTATCCTGTCAGGGCCTCCTCTTTCTGGTGTATTTTCTCGAATCTCAGGTTGTCCTCAGACCAATTACAGAACTCCAGCGCCTTTCTTCTTTCATATATGGGCTTTACCTCCTCGTACGAAGGCGGCGGGGTGACCGGGTAGGGCCTTACATCCAGATCCATCAGGCCTATGGTATCGGCCCGGCTCTTTATTTCGATATCTCGCTTTTCCGGCATCTTTTACCTCCCTTGTTCGTGGTGACCTCTTTTTCCTGGTTCACGAAGCGATGGTATTGCTCAGTGCCACCACTTGGTTTAGCAACCGGCCTGGCTCGCGTTATTTATCCCGGTGAGAAAAAACTCCGTACAACAATCATTCCCCCGAAAAAAGAGCCAGAACTCATAATGGGAAATTGCAGTCCCTTGACCACCTCCTCTCAATCTATATTCACGGTAATAGTCGTATTTGGAATCCTGAATTGACTTCCGGTAAGGCGTGTGCGCAATCCCTGGAAAGCCTACCCCTCATCTGATTCAGTTTGTTCTTATCAACAGCATTGCCGGGGTGTCGGCACCCTGCGCATAAAGGGAGTGGGCAGTCACGATGAGAAAGGAGTAGGAGCACAGGTATGAATAGCGCTGAAATCGTAAATTTGCACTGTTGAACTGGTGTTTCAGGGCTGACGAATGGATCTGCAGAGATTTACGTAACCCATTCTATAATGTTCATCGGACCGCCGATATGCGGCCAGATTTGTTCATATATATCCAGCATTTCAAAAAAATTCTCACCCTTGCTGCCGACGAGAACCTCCTCCTGCGGCAGACCCGGCCTTTAAGGTCCCCATCTCTAAAGGCATGAGACTTATTGAAACTCACCACGTGCCTACAAGATTTATGCCCGCGAGGAATCAGAAACGCTCTGATTGCCGTGAGATGTCGCCAGGCCCTGTCGGACTGAACGCCTGCAGAGGCCATGCCGCCCACTCGCAGGATGAAAGCCCGAGCGAAAAACTAGACATTAGTGCAATCGCCAACCGGTCACCGCGAAGTCTTTTATGCAGCTTGAAAAAGACTTTAAGTATCTTAAGGTTTTTTCGTAAACAGCCCGGCAGTTTCTAAGCAAATTGTGGAACTTGGAAATTGTGAGAAATTATGGACTTCTGAAAATAAAATAACCGGGAAAAAATTTTTTAATTTTCAATTTTTTTTCTCCCGATGTAGCGTAGGGTTGGAATCGAGAAAGTGTACGGAATACGCCCCCAAATATTAGTGAAATAAGGCGCAAATGGCCTAAAATAAGGCTTCTGTGGACCTGTATAAAAATCGACCCCCCTTAGTGCCCCTCCAGACACCTCACGTTGGATTCCTCCACCAGTTCGTATCGTCTCATTTTGCTGTATAGAGTGCTTCTGCTGATCTTGAGACGCCGGGCCGCTTCATGCTTGTTCCAGTTGGATCTCTGGAGTGCTTCGAGGATAAGTCCGCGTTCGGTCTCGGAAAGTGAGGTTAAAGTTCTGCTTGAGCCTATCTCCCAGAGGAATCTTGGCAGGTGCTTTCTGCGGATCAACTCCCCATGGGTCAGCACCACTGCATGGCTAATAGCGTTCTCGAGTTGACGGACATTTCCAGGCCAATCATGATCCAGGAGGGCCTGCATGGCGTCCGATGAAATGCTGTGGATATTCTTGCGTTCCTTTAGGTTGTGTTTGGCAAGGAAATGATGGGCAAGCAGGGGGATGTCCTCCTTGCGCTCCCTAAGGCTCGGCAGGTGGATCGCGATTACGTTCAGACGGTAAAAAAGATCATCTCTGAACCTGCCCGCCTGTACCTCGTGGTGAAGATCGCGGTTGGTCGCCGCAAGAACCCTGACATCGACCGAAATGACCTTCTCGCCTCCGACTCTCTCGAAGCAGTGATCCTGGAGAAACCGCAGAAGGAATATCTGTACGGAAGGAGCTATCTCCCCAATTTCGTCCAGAAAAAGCGTGCCGCCATTAGCACGTTCGATCCGGCCCTTTTTCTGATGGGTAGCACCGGTGAAGGCCCCTTTTTCGTGACCAAAAATCTCGCTCTCGAGCAGGGTGGGGGAGTAAGCAGAGCAGTTGGCGACCACAAAGGGGCCTTTTCGCCGATGACTCTGTTTGTGAATAGCATTGGCCACCAGTTCTTTGCCTGTCCCGTTTTCTCCTGTGATCAACACGGTTGCGTCTGAGCTGGAAACAAGGTCGATGAGCTCATAGACTTCCTGCATGATCTTGCTCTGGCCGATAATGTCGCCATATGCGGAGCGTTGGGTCACCTGTGATTTCAGATTTTTGACTTCCGTCTCGTGCATTACAAGATTTCTGAGGTGTCCCGAAGCCTGTTCGCACAGCGCCTCGAGGAATCTGATGTCCTCGGGCGAATAACGGTTGAAGGTCTTCGACCCCAAAAAGAGCAGGCCGATGCATTGCCTGCGCACAAACAGCGGGATAGCCGACCATGTAGGTTCCGAGTCTGCGACGATTTTGAGAAGAGAAAATACCCGGGATTTTTCCGAGGGACCAATGAGGTCCCTGGGCCTGCACTTCTTGATCTGATGAACCAGTTCCGAGCTAAGGGTGGATAACTCCAGTTTCTGCAAAATTCGCAGGAGTTTCTCGACATACTTTGGCTCGCAATCCTCCAAGCGCAGGAATTGCTCGCATGAGGAGTTCAAGAGCAAAAAAGCAGGCTCCGAACCGGGAAGAAGTTTGACGGTAAACTCCAGCAGAAACTCCACAAGCTCGGGCAACGTAGCCTTTGTCCCCACCTCTCGGGAAAGATCGAACAGTTCTTCGAGTCTGCGCTGCGTCCGGAGCAATTGCTCGGAACGCAGGGCCAGGGCCTGCTCGAGATTTGTCTTCTCCGTAACGTCCCGCTCGGTTCGGATTACCAGATCAACTTTACCCCCGTTGTCCATAATCGGGTATGTGGCGATCTGCTTGACTCTTCCGCTCTCCATCAGTTCGGGATGAATATCGTCGCACACGAGCGGCTGTCCGGTCTCGTAGGTCTTTCGCACCGGGCAGAAAATTCCAGCTTCATGACAAGGAACACTCCTGTCAAAAAGAACTTCGTGGCAGGTCCTGCCGAAAAGTTCCTCGGCATTCTGAAACATCGTTCTGGCAAGAAAATGATCGTTTACCTGCACTATCCTGTAGGTTGATGGATCGATCACCATCAGTTTGTCGGTGATGCTGTTGATGATCCTCTCAGAAAAGGTTTTTGCGGAAAGCAGGGCGGCCTCGATCTCCTTTAGACAGGTGATATTTGTCAAAATAGCCAGGGCGCCCTGAAAAACTCCATCCTCCACAATGGGGGAAGCCGAAACAAGGCAATGGATGCTGGAACGGTCTTTTCTGGTAAGTTTTATTTCGAAGGTGTCGGATAAACCCATCCGGCGCCTTTGGAACTTTGCCCGTGCAAGTGCTTCCGAATCTTCCCCCATGCAATCCAAAATGCACTTGCCTAATAGTTCGTCGGGACGATATCCAAGCATCATCGACAGTTGCTCGTTGGCGAAAGTTATCCTCGCCTCGCTATCGACTATATAAATACCTTCACGCGCAGTCTCGACTATTTTTCTATATCGTTCATCGGATACCTTTAATTCTTTTTCCAGGTTCTTGCGCTTTGAAATATCGTGTGCATGCCCGATGACTTTCGTAATTGAACCGTCGGAATGCGAGAGGGGGGAGACGATGAATTCGTAACTGCCCAATGTCCCGTCGGACATGGGAAAAGATATGTCCCACGATTGAGCGGTTTTGGTCAGGAACACTGCAGTAAAACGTGAAGCAAAATCCTCGCCGCACTTGTCGGCAAACAGCTCATGGCAAAGTTTTCCAACCACTGGTCCGCCATTGTCTTGAAATAGCGTGGAAAAAGCTTCGTTTACCTGAAGGATGCGAAGATTTGAGTCGCAGATGAACATGGGGTCATTCAGGCTTTGGAATAACATTTCAAAGGATAGAGGTTCGGACTGGCGGGACATTTTTTTCCTCATATGCCTTTCCCTGCGCGAATTGCTATGTAATAGGAGGACTGCCGTTTATCTGTGTAGCTTGACGAGCGCCCGTTAAGAGAGAAAACCTCAAAGCCTTTTTCCGCGCCCGCTTGGAAGAATCGGGACCCCACGGCGGCGCGGTCGGGAAACCGGGAGTCAGGATGCAAATTGGCTGCATTGGCTGCCAAACCAGGATGTGTGCAACGTACGCTGTAAGGAAAATATTTGCTCAACAGTGCAGAGAAGGATTTGGAAAATCCGCTGAGATCGAACGGCACAGCAATGAAAAACAGAAAGACCACTTCAAGTCATGAGCGGTTCAGGTGGCGCTGTTCGGAAAGCCGGGTTCTTCAGCTATCCTGGCGGTGCAAATTACCATCAGATTGATTATTTTTCAATCCAAATCTCTCTAATTCTCTCGGGACTATCTCTTTTACTTGCTAATTGAGAGTTAACAAGCTAAATATAAAGGTCAGGTAAAAATAGCCTCACAGGTTTGCTGTGATTGGCCTTGAAGCATATTGTCAGTTCCTGAATCTTTCTCCGCTTGGGTTGGACAGGACCCTTGGTGTCTGGGGCATGCTTCTTGCTCTGGTCGTCTGCTGTTTGCTTAAGCCGTGAACACGTGCTGGAGTATTCCCCTCCGCAATGCGCCGGAGGGCGGTTGAGGTTGCTTATTGGCCTGCTTGTGCCATAAGCGATGACATTTTCTCTCTAAAAAGGGGGAGTTTCATGCCGGTCTATGCTTCTTTCTTGAAATTTACAGCGGAAGGGAACAAGGAAATCAAGAAGTCACGGGATCGTTTCGAACTGGGTAAGAAAAATGTCGAAAAGTCCGGTGGCAAAATCATTTCAGCCCACTACATCGTATCGCGAGGAGAGTATCTTATCATAGCCGAATTCCCTGATGAGGACGCTAGAGTGCGAACTATGGTCAACACCCTGCAGCGCGGAACGGTTTCGTATGAAGTGTACAAAGCTCTGCCAGTTGATCAGTTTTTTAAGATTGTAGAGGAATAATGCCGGGGAGTAGTCGTGTTATTTGAATCAGATCCCTGCTGTCCGAGGTCTGAGCTTTGCGCGCTCTTCTGCATCTGGTACTGACGGTTTCCGATTCGGAGAGGAGAGATTTATCGTCTTGGTTAGAAAATCGAGACGCTCCAACTTTTCTATAGGGAGGGCCGGGAGAGATTTTAGCGCAGGTGCACATGATTTGGCAGTACGACCGCGCCTCGGGGGTGGCCCAGGAATAATGCCGCTCCTGGTGAAACCAGGGAGAAAAACCTTACAAAATCCTCTCCGGACGGAAAACCGGGCCGGCTGCTTATACCGGTCTGTAATGTACCTGCCTGGATACTCAGGATTCTAACAGGCTTGTATGCATAAGCGAATTCATGTCTGTTCTTGAAAAATTTTACTCTTATAAAAGTCTTTCCAGCAAGGAGAAATTCGTGAACGAACTACTGGCGCCAGGTGGAAGTCTTGAAATGGTGGAAGCCAATTTCGAGAAGGGTGCCGATGCCGTCTATGTTGGATCCAAGGGGTTTAGCCGCAGGAAAAGCGTTTGGGAGCTTGAAGATTCAAAGGTACGGGAGGCTGTCCAGATCGCAAATCGATTCGGTGGGAAGCTGCGGATTGCCGTCAACGCGGAGGTCCATCCAGACAAGGCAATGGTCCTTCTCGGAAAAATCGCGAAATATGCCTCATGGGGGGCCGAGGGCGTAATAGTGAAGACCCCGTTTGTCATGCAGATGGTTCGTGACAACTTCCCTGAACTGGTGATTCACGCCAGTGTGGGGTGTAATATCCAGACGCGGGAGCAGATAGCCGAGTACGTTGCCTACGGCGCCACCCAGGTAGTAGCAAGCACAGAGATCAAAGCCGTCGAACATCTCGCCAGTTTTAAAAGCGCCTCAGACTCCCTGGGAGTGGGTGCCGAAGTCCTGATCCACGGCAACCGCTGCGTGGACGGGGTAGGGAACTGTTCGTTTCACGAGCTGATCAGCGATTCCTATATTCAGAGCAGGTGCCGGGATGAAGAGGGCAACGAAATCATCGAATTCGAAGGATGGCCCGACCGGTCGGGAAGCTGCTTTCGGCTGTGTATGCTGACGGATGATCAGAGGCTGAAGGTCCTTGGTCAGAGAGGGAAAAAGCCTGAAGAGATCGAGTCCATTAACGAGCGTATCCGCCGAAATCCCAACGTAGCGTTTGTTGTATCCGGGGAAGAGCTTTGGAAGTACATGGACTTGGGGGTTCACACGCTCAAAATTCAGGGACGTGAATATCCGGTGGATCTCGTCAGCAGAATGATCTACATATACCACAGTCTGATCCGGGCATGGCGCGCAGGCGTGCGCCATGACGAACCTGGCCTCATCGGCCTCTGGCAGGAACTTGAGGAGATCAGGAAGGACCGCGACCGTATGCGAATGAGGAGCACATCCGAGCTTCACAGGCATATCAAAGGGCTTTAGCAACCTGGGTTGAACTATGAGACTGTCACATCATGAAAGAGAGAACCGCAAATCTGCATACATGCCTTTATTTCGTCAGCGGGATTATTCTGCTGGTCGGTCTGGCCAGTGCTGTCCTGATTTATGAATCGTCTGGCAATGGTTCGGGAAGCGACCTGGGTTACGAAGATGCAAACGGATCTGTTTATCCTGTTTCACCTGAAGATTCCAAGCAATACTTACGTGGTCTGGAACTCTACGGCGGAACCGCAAATCTTCTTGCCGACGAGCTAAGGCGTTGGTTTGTCGGTCTATGGCATGGGAAGTTGCTCGCATTCACGGTAGCCTGGATTACCGTTCTCGTATCGTCGGTGGTTTTCTACACTGCCAGGCGCCTGCCGTCCCGCCTGAATTCCGATGCCCGCATTGAAAATGTAAGCGTTCAGCGGCGTAGCAGGGACTGACTTTCTGCTGGTGTAATCTTCGAGAGGTGTTGGAAGGGATTGCAGGGCAACCGGGAGAATGGTTCGTCTCATTCAAGCAATCCTCAAGGGAAATTGTCGATAGGGAATTACAAGCCGCCCACTAAGTTGTCGGCCCCTCGATGGCTCGAAGAGCGGCCTCCATTTTCATTTGACGCTTGCTATAGGGGCTTTCGGCCCCGCCTGAGGCGGGACTGGGGGTAAATAATTTTCTTTCTTTATCGGCTATCCGGCTCTCGGCTTTGTCAATATCGAGCTCTTTTCCAACATAGATCGAATGGACCCTTCCCCCGATTTTGCGGTACAGCCGGTAGTAACCGTCTTTTGAGCGTTGAGCATTCCACCTGCCTATTTTCTTTGGAGGGATACTTCGCTGAAAAGTTTGTATAACCTCGGGTCCAACGCCCTGCCGAACGTCTTGTCGAACCCATTGTATAACCGTTTGCGAAAATCCTTCTTCGGTATCAGAATCTTTGACTGCAACAATCTGCTGGGTTTGCGCTTTGCCCGTTGAAAGCCTGTTAAACTTTTTTCGGAGCCTTTCGATCTGTTGTTTTAAAGAAGTTTCCTTTTCCCGCAAAACAACGCTCTCTCCTCTTAGACCGGCGTTTTCAACTCTTTGGCTGTCTAATTCATGTATAACCCGCTTCAACTGTTCATTCGTGGCGCCCAATTCAATCTCGAGCGTTTCCAAATTTTTCTCCAAGGTGCTCACCTGAGTTGCTAAATCTGATTTTTGATCCCTTAACATCAGAACGCTTTGTTCAAGATGCTTTAGATTCCATAAGGCCCTGTCTCTTTCCGAAGAAGCATCCCGGAGCTCCTGTATAACTATGTCTAACTTTTCCCCGCGGTCTTCCACCCCGTAAGCAGTGCCCGACTTCGCGAGACCGCTCTTTTCAACAGCAACATCTCCTTTTTCGCTACTATTCCATTCCGAAAGAAAAAGGCTGAACAGCAGGATTTGCTCAAAAATGCCGAATTCCAGCCTCCTCTCAACCCCTGGTATCGCGTCCCTGAAGGCTTTCCATGCCTTCCTGACCGTTTTGTGCTCGTTATAAAAAGTAGATATAAGCTCTCTATACGCCTTTACCCATTGCACATATGGGCCTAAAGCCGGGATGAAATAGTCATCATCTTTGTTGTGTATCGCCATGGCTGCTAAAACCCTCTGGCCGTTTCCGGATCAACTGTTTTCCAACCGGAGTGCACAACCCCTGCTGGATTGACAGTATTGATGCCGATAGCGCCTGCATAATCGTTGCGGCGACCGGCGAGATTCGGAAGAGGATTGAGAAAATTCCTGATTCAGGATGCAAAGCCACCCGTCCAGAACTTGCACCTGTGGGGCGAAGCAATTTTTCAGCGGTTTTGTGCCTTGGATATGGGGGATAGCGTGGGAATGGATGTCCAAGGCATAAAGTGAGGGACTTAGCTTTTTCGCTAAGTCCCTGATTTGTCTTGGTAGCGGGGCTTGGATTTGAACCAAGGACCTTCGGGTTATGAGCCCGACGAGCTACCTGACTGCTCCACCCCGCGGCAATATTTGAGAGTATACTCCGGGCAAAACTCCATGTCAACCGAAGTAATTACGCCGCCTTTGCTCGTGAGGCCGGAGTAAGCGCAATTGACTGAAACGAGGCCAAGCTTCCCCCTCTTTTATGCGGACCGGATCGTGTGGCGGACGCTTCTGTAGATAGTTATTTTAATATTCTGAAAGTGAGCCGGACCAGACTTTTTCCTCGGACGTTTTAATCCGGTTCGGGCCCAGAAGTCTATTTGAAGAGTCGTCAACGCGCTTTTCATGGAAGGAGGAGTTTCCATCTGTGAAGTTCATAGTCTATTCAACCTTGCGCCGCATGTTTTTGCTGGCGGCACTCGTCATTTTAACGGCTGGGGTGGCTCCCGCAAACGCATCCCCCTACGATGTAAACCTGGTAACCGCCTTCCATGATGTAGCGCAAAAGGCGATCCCCTCAGTCGTTCATATCGAGGTGACTGAGAAGCAGTCTGTTGTCAATCCACTTTTGCCATTTCAGAATGATCCTTTTTTCCGGTATTTTTTTGGAAATCCCGGCGCGGTGCCGAAAACATTCGAAAGGGAAATCCAGGGTCTTGGGAGCGGAATCATCATTGACGCCCAGGGACATATTCTTACTAACAGCCATGTGGTTAACGGCGCTACAAAGATGACAGTCGTTCTTTCCGACGGTCGGAGGTACACAGGCAGATCCATCAGGGTCATCGGCGTAGATTCCAAATCCGACCTGGGAGTTATACAGATTATGGATAAAGGGAGCTTTCCTTCCGCCGTTTTCGGCGATTCCGATAAAATAGACGTCGGGCAGTGGGTGGTGGCGATCGGGCATCCCCAAGGGCTTGACCAGACTGTTACTCATGGGATTATAAGCGCCAAGCACAGGCGGGGCATTACCGACCCGAGCAGCTACCAGGATTTTCTTCAAACGGACGCGGCCATAAATCCCGGCAATAGCGGGGGGCCCCTCCTCAACCTTGAAGGTGAGGTGATAGGAGTGAACGCAGCCATTATGTCCGAATCAGGGGGGTTTGAAGGAATCGGTTTTGCTATCCCCGGCAATCTGGCTCTCCGCGTAGCCAGACAGTTGATTTCGAGCGGAAAGGTCCAACGCGGATATCTCGGCTTGACGATTCAGAATCTTACGCCTGAACTGGTGCGTTCGTTTGGAGTAAGCGAGGCAGACGGAGTCCTGGTGGCAAACGTTTTCAAGGACGGACCCGGCGAGAAGGCCGGGATCAAACGGGGAGACATCATTGCGGCCTTCCAGGGCAAACCCGTCGGCAGCCTGGACGCGTTCCGAAACGAAGTGGCCGCCGCCCCCATAGGACAAACTGTTCTGTTGACCATACTTCGCGGAGGCCGATCCAGGGAGATCAACATCAGGGTATCGAGCGATGAGGAACTTGGAAAGGCGCTCCTGTCATCGGTGACTGAGCGCTTCGGCATCGAAGTGAAGCCCGTGGCAAAGACGGATGCAAAAAAATATGGTCTTAATGAAGACAACGGGGTCGTGGTTAGCCGCGTTGAGGCAAAGGGGCCTTTCGGCCAAGCCGGAATAGAGCCCGGTGATATAATCTTGCAGATAAACCGGAAAACCGTCGCAGGACCGGATGAACTAGACGAAGTTTTAAGCACGATACCTCCCAAAACTAATATGATTCTCACCGTTGTTGACCACAGGAGCCGAGACGCAAGCATAGTTCAGATTTCAGCACCATAAGTCGATGCCGGACACATTATATTTATCGCTGCCGGGAGTCTAAGCAGCCATTTTTTTATCCTTAAGATCCCTTTAAGATGTAATTCAACACCGGGTGAGCTAGTGTCCGTCCGGAAACCCAGGATGAGAACTCCTCGTCCCGCGAGGTTTCTGTTTGGAAAGGAGGCATTTTTCGGCCTGCCTAGGAAAGAGCCTGCCCTGAGCCCGCCGAAGGGAGGGTTGCGCGGAATCGCACACGAATTCTACGCTCCGCGAGGTAAGCCCAAAGATTGACGCCGCTAGGGGGAAAAAGGACCTTTTCCGGACGGAAACTAACTTACCCTTGACCCCGGCCGCACACCCGCCGTGTTGGTGGTCGATGTCCGAACGCGAATCTGGTATACTGAACTCGAATAACTCTCAATGGAGCGATTTTTTGGTTCGATCTCGCCTTGATGCTTGCCTTAAGCGGGCGGAGACGAACTGCGCCCTTATAACCTTGGGGTTTTCATGAATATTCCATTCGATGTCGCAATTATAGGGGCCGGAATAATCGGTCTCGCCACCGGAATGAAACTGTTGGAAGAGTTCCCCGGACTAAGGACGGCGATTTTAGAGAAGGAGAGCATGATTGCCCTTCACCAGACCGGACACAACAGCGGCGTCATTCATTCCGGACTCTACTACAAGCCCGGCTCCCATAAGGCTCGTTTGTGTGCGTCGGGCCGCGATGAACTCATCGGTTTCTGCCTGGACCACAATATCAAGCATGAGATCTGCGGGAAGGTGGTCATAGCGACGTGCGATGAGCAACTGCCGGCCCTTGCCGAACTCTTTCGAAGAGGCAGTGAAAACGGCGTTGCCGGCCTCGAGATGCTCAGTCCTGCGGAGGTAAAAGAGTTTGAGCCATACGCGAAGTGTATCCGTGGAATGCGGGTTCCGGGCGCCGGAATTGTGGACTTCAGGCAAGTCGCCAAAGCTTATGCCGAGGTGTTTGGAAAAAAGGGTGGAGAGATTTTCCTCGGGGCTAAAGTCAAAAAAGTAAAGCACCTCGATTTCAAAACACTGCGGATAGAAACCAGTCGTGGTGAATTTCAAAGTCGGATTCTCATAAATTGCGCCGGGCTCTATTCGGATCGTGTCGCCCGCTCTTGCGGCATGCGCCCCCACTGCCGGATCGTTCCTTTCAGGGGCGAATACTACCGGATAAAACCAAAGCGCGAATATCTTGTCAAAAATCTCATTTATCCGGTCCCGGACCCCGGATTCCCTTTTCTAGGGGTACATTTCACTCGAATGATCGACGGGAAAGTGGAGGCCGGACCCAACGCGGTGCTCGCATTTGCCCGCGAGGGATACAGTAGAACGCGGGTTGCTCCCTTGGAACTATTGGAGACCCTGAGCTACCATGGTTTTTGGCGCCTCGCTTCGAAACACTGGAGAACCGGAATGGGCGAAATGTTTCGCTCCTTTTCCAAATCCCTCTTTACCCGCGCGCTCCAAAAATTAGTGCCCGCTGTTTCAAGAGATGATCTTGAGTCGGGCGGTGCGGGGGTGCGGGCCCAGGCGCTGGGTTATGACGGAGAACTTCTAGACGATTTCGTCATCCAGCAGACAGAGAAAGCTATTCACCTGCTGAACGCACCTTCTCCGGCCGCCACTTCCTCTCTGGCCATAGCAAGTCACATCGTCGCGAGTGCGGGCGGGATACTTGGAGCCGTGTGACCGCACGCCAAAATCTCCACGCTCCGCTAGGTTAAGGGATTTCTATGAAAGACAATATACGAATAGCTATTATTCAGCCCAAACCGTACCCTTCCTTCGACGACCCGCGCAATATCGGACACGCCCTGCAACTAATCGAGAAATGCCGCGGCGAGGAGCTGGACGTAATCTGTTTTCCGGAATATTTCCCTTTCATGGGTGAACGGGAGATGGGTTCGGCAGCCCGCAAATTTAACTCTTATTTGATAGCGGGCATAGTCGAAGAAGACGGTGCAAAGCGCTACAATACCGCTACTCTTTTCAACCGGGCTGGAAGAGTGGTAGGCAGACAGCGCAAGTTCAACGTCGGAGCGCTGGAACGCGAAAGGGTTGGGATCTCTTCAGGAGACGGAGTGTTCAAGGTCTTTGCAACGGATTTCGGAAAGCTCGGCATGCCGGTTTGCATCGATTTGTGGGGACAGCCCGAAGCAGGGCGCCAGCTTTCTGAGCAGGGGGTCGATATCGTTTTCAATCCAAGCATCTTTCCGGTCCTGCGCGGCCACTGGAAAACGGCGGCGTTGGTCCGGGCCTTCGATAATTTCGTTCCGGTCGTTGGGGTCAACACTGCCGATTACAACGCTGTGTTCGGTGAAAAGCGCGTTCACGAGCATGGGGGTGGCAGTTTCATACTCCAGCCTCCCAAAATGCTGGACAAAGACGATTTCAATCGCTGGGCAAGGGGATTGGACAACGTTGAAAACTGGGTTCAGGCAGAACTCGACGAACTCGAACAGGTTTATATCGCCGAAGTGAACCTGACCCCCGCCAGGCGCTTTCGAATCGATTTCTTCAACCGCTTTGGTTTCAAGAGGCTCTAAGCACAAAAGTGACAGCCCGCCCCACGCTGTGCGGGACTCAAATTTACCCTGGCAAATAGGCCGGCCTATGAAAAAGCCGAAGAGAAATATCTATCTCAAAATGAAAACTCTCGCGGAGGCGCTGGAAATCTGGCAAGGCCGGGTCGACGCCCTCCGGACAGCCGAAGAGAAGGTCCAGGCGGCCTCAAGTCTTGGGCGTGTTACTTCGCGGCCAATTATAGCCATTCACTCGGTCCCGCACTATCATGGAGCGGCGATGGACGGGTATGCGGTGCGCGCCAGCGATACATACGGCGCGAGCGACACTACACCCGTCCGGCTTACCGGACAAAGCGCCCACCCGGTCGACACCGGCGACCCGCTTCCAGAGGGTGCGGACGCGGTCATTATGATCGAGCATGTCGAGTGCATAACGCGTTCGGAGTTAGAAATCCGTTCTGCTGCATTCCCCTGGCAACACGTGCGCAAGGTGGGTGAAGACATCGTGGCGGGCGAGTTGCTTTTGCCACGCCACCATGTTTTGCGGCCTGCCGACGTTGGTTCCCTTCTGGCGGCAGGCACTTTGACGGTAAGCGTTTTTGCCAGACCGCAAGTGTTTGTTCAGCCCACCGGTAGCGAAATCATTCCGGCCGGTAGGGCCGCTGAAGCCTTGCCGGGTCAAATCGTCGAGTTCAACGGGGCTATTCTTGCGGGAATGGTCGAGCAATGCGGAGGAACTCCCATACTGCGTAACGTCGTGCCTGACGAATATGACTCGATAAAGCAGGCCCTCATGGAAGGGGTTGAGTCTTCGGCGCATGTCGTTTTGATAAACGCCGGGTCTTCCGCCGGATCGGAAGACTACACGGCGGCTGTTATCGAAGAACTTGGGGAAGTGCTGACACATGGGGTTGCCATGATGCCTGGAAAACCCGTTATCCTTGGGGTGGTGGGCGGAAAACCGGTTGTCGGAATTCCAGGATATCCCGTCTCAGCGATCATGGCCTTCGAACAGTTCGTAACACCATTGCTCTATTCTCTTCAGGGAAGCCAAAGCCCCGTCTTGCCCACCGTTTCCGCCGTTCTTGGCAGGAAGTTGCCTTCCAAGCTGGGCATAGAAGAATTTGTCCGCGTGATACTAGGCAGGGTCGATGACATACTTGTTGCTATGCCAATCCGGAGAGGGGCTGGCATAATCACATCACTTACCCGTGCCGACGGAATCCTGCAGGTGCCCCAGGAGCTGGAAGGCATCGATGAGGGCTCCTCGGTTGAGGTGAGGATCCTTCGGTCCAAAGACCAGCTCGATTATACGCTCATAATGATCGGAAGCCACGACAACACTATTGACCTCATAGCCGACGAACTGAAGGGCAGGGATAGCAGGATGCATCTCTCATCGAGCAATGTGGGCAGCCTCGGGGGACTGATGGCGCTCAGGCGAAGACTGACACATTTTGCCGGCTCGCATCTGCTCGACACCCAGGCAGGAGAGTACAACTACTCCTACGTGGAACGATATCTGAAAGGGACACCCGTGCGGCTCGTTCAGCTTGCCATGCGGGAGCAGGGGCTGCTTGTAGGCAAAACGAACCCGAAAGGGATAAATACAATAGAGGACCTTCTGCGACCGGATGTGGTCTTTATAAACCGGCAGGCCGGTTCGGGTACGCGCGTGCTCTTTGACTACTGTCTCCAGCAGCGAGGCCTTTCGGCAGATAAGATCAACGGGTATGACCAGGAAGAATTCACGCATATGAGCGTTGCAGTAAATATTTTGAGCGGCCGGGCCGATGCCGGAATGGCGATCTACTCCTCGGCAAAAGCGCTGGACCTGGGTTTCATTCCGATCGGCCGGGAACGCTACGATCTGGTGATAGCGGAAAGCGCATGGACGGACTTCAAGATGAGGACACTCCTTGATATTATCGCTTCGGATTCATTTCGCCGGATGGTGACCTCGATGGGAGGCTATGACGTTTCAAATTCAGGCAGGATTATGGGTATCTGGGATGGCGAAAAATGGGTCGAGCGGTTTGCCGGCTGAATTTTCTGGCGCCCCTGTTACACAAAGCGGTTATTTAAAACTGCTGGCGACCGGTGAGCTTTCGCGCAGAGCCGCAGCCCTTGATGCAAAGCTTCACCGATGCGATCTTTGCCCTCGAGCCTGCGCCGTTGACCGAAAAAGCGAAAAATCGGGCTATTGCGGTGTTGGGAGTCTGCCAAGGGTAGCCTCAATATATCTGCACAACTGGGAAGAACCTCCTATCTCCGGAACCAGCGGCTCCGGCACGATATTTTTTTCCGGCTGCACTCTGAGGTGTATCTTCTGTCAGAACTATCCGGTCAGCCAGTTCGGGGTTGGCCGCGAAATGAGTGTGGAGGATCTTGCTTCAGGGATGCTCGAACTCCAAAACAAGGGGGCTCACAACATCAACCTGGTAACTTCGACTCATCAGATGCCTGCGGTCGTTAGCGCCCTTCTATCGGCCGCGCACCGGGGCCTTCGAATTCCGATCGTCTATAACTCGAGCGGCTACGAATCTCTTGAGACCCTCAGACTGCTCGATGGAATCATAGACGTTTACCTGCCCGATATTAACCCAGATAATTCTCGGTTGACTCTCACCAATTTTTCGTCATACTCCAACAAATCCCGTCAAATGTAAAGGTGAAACCTAAAGGGAAGGTTTAGGGTAGAGCTCCTAGCGCATACGACGGAAA